>JAEZIF010000481.1 GCA_023416135.1 Pseudomonadota bacterium | reverse complement strand
AGTTGCGGCCCGTCGCCTTGGCGATCGACTTGCCGAGCGAGGTCTTGCCGACGCCCGGAGGGCCGACCAGGCACAGGATCGGGCCCTTCATCTTGTCGACGCGCTGCTGGACCGCGAGGTACTCGAGGATGCGCTCCTTGACCTTCTCAAGGCCGTGGTGATCGGCGTTGAGCACGTCTTCGGCGTACTTCAGGTCCTTGATGATCTTGGTCGGCTTGCGCCAGGGAATCGACAGCAGCCATTCGAGGTAGTTGCGCACCACCGTCGCCTCGGCCGACATCGGGCTCATCGTACGCAGCTTCTTCAGCTCGCCGTTGGCCTTCTCGCGCGCTTCCTTGCTGAGCCGCGTCTTCTTGATGCGCTTTTCCAGCTCGGAGATCTCGTCGCGACCGTCCTCGGTCTCGCCAAGCTCCTTCTGGATCGCCTTCATCTGCTCGTTGAGATAGTACTCGCGCTGCGTCTTCTCCATCTGACGCTTCACGCGGTTGCGGATCTTCTTCTCGACCTGCAGGACGCCGATCTCGCCTTCCATCAGGCCGAGGATGCGCTCGAGCCGCTTGCTGACCGAGTCGAGCTCGAGCAGTTGCTGCTTCTCCGCGACCTTGAGCGCCAGGTGAGCGGAGATCGTGTCCGCGAGCTTGGCCGGTTCCTCGATCTTGTTGATCGAGACGACGACCTCGGGCGGCACCTTCTTGTTCAGCTTCACGTAGTTCTCGAATTCCGAGACCACGGTGCGCGCGGCGGCCTGCAGTTCGGCCGCGTCGGTCGGCGCCTCTTCCATCTCGACGGCATTGGCCTCGAAGAACTCCGCCTTGCCGGTGTAGCCGACGATCTTCACGCGCTTGCCGCCTTCGACGAGCACTTTGACAGTATCGTCAGGCAACTTAAGGAGCTGCAGCACGGTGCCCAGCGTACCGATATCGTAGATGTCGTCGGGTCCGGGATCGTCCTGGCCGGCGTTCTTCTGGGCGATCAGCAGGATCTGCTTGTCGTCCTTCATGACCTCTTCTAGAGCCTTCACGCTCTTCTCGCGGCCAACGAACAGCGGCACGATCATGCCGGGAAACACGACAATGTCGCGCAGGGGAAGGACGGGATAGGTCGTCCCTTGCAGGCTGGAGGGGCTCGAGGGGTTATCGGGTTTGGGGGCGTTCATGATGCCTCGCTACATACGCTGTTAGAGCTACTCGCACTCCGGCCGCGATCCCCGCAACGGGCGATCCACGACCTGCCGGCACGTGCACTCGCTAGCAAAGATTGGCCCGAGCACTGGGTTGTTCAAGGCCACGGCGGGATTGCCGGCGGAAGCTGCCGCCGGCGCAGCAAAAGTCAGGCCGGGGCGGCAGCGACGCCTTCCTTGCGCTCGCCATGCACATACAACGGCTGCGCCCGTCCTTCGATGACTTCGCGATTGATGACGACTTCCTCGACCCCGTCGAGCGACGGCAGGTCGTACATCGTATCGAGCAGCACGGTCTCCATGATGGACCGCAGGCCACGCGCGCCAGTCTTGCGCAGGATCGCCTTCTGGGCCACCGCGCGCAGCGCGTCCTCGGAGAACTTGAGCTTTACGCTCTCCATGTCGAAAAGACGCTGATACTGCTTCAACAGCGCATTCTTCGGCCGCGTCAGGATCTCGATCAGCGCGCTCTCGTCGAGATCCTCGAGCGTGGCGACCACCGGCAGGCGGCCGACGAACTCTGGTATCAGGCCGTATTTCAGCAGATCCTCCGGCTCGAGGTCACGCAACACCTCGCCGGTGCGGCGGTCTTCCGGCCCCCGCACCTCGGCGCCGAAGCCGATCGATGTGCCCTGGCGGCGCATCGAGATGATCTTGTCGAGGCCAGAGAAGGCGCCGCCGCAGATGAACAGGATGTTGGTCGTGTCGACCTGCAGGAACTCCTGCTGTGGATGCTTGCGACCGCCCTGCGGCGGGACGGAGGCGACAGTGCCTTCCATGATCTTGAGCAGCGCCTGCTGCACGCCCTCACCCGATACATCCCGCGTGATCGACGGGTTGTCGGACTTGCGGCTGATCTTGTCGACCTCGTCGATATAGACGATGCCCCGCTGGGCGCGCTCGACGTTGTAGTCGGCCGACTGCAGAAGCTTCAGGATGATGTTCTCGACGTCCTCGCCGACGTAACCGGCTTCGGTCAGCGTGGTGGCGTCGGCCATCGTGAAGGGCACGTCGAGCATGCGCGCCAGCGTCTGAGCGAGCAATGTCTTGCCGCAGCCCGTCGGGCCGATCAGCATGATGTTCGACTTGGCGATCTCGACGTCGTTGGCCTTTCCACCGTGGCTGAGGCGCTTGTAGTGATTGTGCACCGCAACGGCGAGGATGCGCTTGGCCTGGTCCTGGCCAATCACATAGTCGTCGAGAATCTGGCGGATTTCCTTCGGAGACGGGACGCCATCCTTGGACTTGACCAAGGTGGTCTTGCTCTCTTCCCGGATGATGTCCATGCAGAGTTCGACGCATTCATCGCAGATGAACACCGTCGGCCCGGCAATGAGCTTTCTGACCTCGTGCTGGCTCTTCCCGCAAAAGCTACAGTACAAGGTATTGCGGGAGTCGCCCCCGGACTTGGCGGCTGGCATGGCCTTAACGCACCTCCGCTTGGGGAGCCCGCTGACATACGGGCCCGCACACAAGACTATATGTTAAACTCGCCCCCCGGACCGCGACAACCTCAAAATATGGTGTGTCACCGGCCAATCGGGAAACAATTGGTCGCGCCCACCCCTCAGGAGGCAGCCGCCTGAATGGTCGGAGTCGGGCGCTTTTCGAACACCTCGTCGATCAGTCCAAACTCCTTGGCCTCGGGCGGCGAGAAGAACTTGTCCCTCTCCATCGCCCGTTCGATCTCCTCGATCGTGCGGCCCGTGTGGGTAACGTACATCTGGTTCAGCCGTGCCCGGGTCGCAAGGATCTCACGGGCATGGATCTCGATATCGGTCGCCTGCCCCTGGGCCCCGCCCGACGGCTGGTGGATCATAATGCGCGAGTTGGGCAGCGCGAACCGCTTGCCCTTCTGCCCCGCCATCAGCAGTAGCGAGCCTGCCGACGCCGCTTGGCCGAACACCAGGGTCGAGATCTGCGGGCGGATGTACTGCATGGTATCGTAGATCGCCATGCCCGAGGTCACGACGCCGCCCGGCGAGTTTATGTAGAAGGAAATGTCCTTGGTGGGATTGTCGGCTTCCAGATAAAGAAGCTGGGCGCAGACCAAGCCGGCGACGTTGTCCTCGATCGGTCCGTTCAAGAAGATGATGCGTTCCTTGAGCAGCCTCGACCAGATGTCGTAGCCGCGCTCGCCGCGCGCCGATTGCTCGACGACCATCGGCACATAGTAGTTGTTGTAGATCTCAAGCGGATTGCGGTCGCGACTCATCGCGGGCCCCCATTGTGACTGGCCATAAAAGTGGCAGCGGCGCTGGTCCGGTTCAAGACCATCGCTCCCGCCTGGATCAATTCGTCGCCCACTATTCCTTCGGCTCGCCCTTCTTCGACGCGTCGTCGTCCTCGGCCTCTTCGGCTTCGCGAGCCGCCTTCAGTAGTTCCTCGGGCGTAACCGACTTCTCCGTGACCTTGGCCAGCTCGAGGATGAAGTCCACGGTCTTCTCCTCGAAGATCGGCGCCCGCAGGCGCTCCTTCAGCTCGGCGTTCTTGCCGTAGAACTCCAGCACCTGGCGTTCCTGGCCGGGATAGCGCATGGCTTCCCGCATCACCGCCTGGTTCAACTCCTCGGGCGTGACGTCGATCGAGTTGGAGCGGCCGACATCGGCGAGTAGAAGGCCGAGGCGAACCCGTCGCTCGGCGATCTCGCGGTACTCCTTGCGCATCTTTTCTTCGTCGTCGTCGATCTTCTGGCCGGATTTCTTCGCCTCTTCGATGCGCTGCCAGATGGCGTTGAACTCACCCTCGACCAGGCCCTCGGGCACCTCGAACTTGTACTTGTCGGCGAGCTTGTCGAGAAGCTGGCGCTTGATCATGGTGCGCGACACCTGCGCGTAATCCTGGCCGATGCGCTCGGCGACGGCCTTGCGCATGGCGTCGAGGTTCTCGAAATTGTTCTTCTTCGCAAGCTCATCGTCGGCCGGCTTGTCGACGAACTCGTGGAGCTCCTTGACCGTGCACTTGAAGACGGCGTCCTTGCCGGCGAGCTCGGCGTTGCCGTAGTCAGCCGGGAAGGTCACCTTGACGTCGACGGTCTTGCCGACCTCGGCGCCGACGAGCTGATCCTCGAAGCCCGGGATGAACGAGCCCGAACCCAGCTCGAGCACGTAGTCCTGCGCCGCGCCTCCCGGGAACTCCACGCCGTCGACCGAGCCCACGAAGTCGATCTTGATGGCATCGCCCTTCTGCGCCGGGCGCGGCGGGTCGACCGGCTTCTGCTCGCGGTTGGCCTTGGCGATGCGCTCGATCGCGTCCTCGACGTCCTTGTCGGGAACGATGGCCTTCAGGCGCTCGAGCTCGATCTCCGAAAAGTCGAGCTTGCCGATCTCGGGCAGCACCTCGATCTCGACCTCGAACTCGACATCCTTGCCCTCTTCCAGCGTCTTGAGGTCGACGCGCGGCTGCAGGGCGGGCTTCAATCCACGATCCTCGATCGCCTTGGCAGTGCTGGAGTTCACCGCCTGCTCCAGCGCTTCGCCGAACAGTGCCTGTCCGTACTGCTTCTTCAGCAGCCCGACCGGCACCTTGCCCTGGCGGAAGCCCGGCATCTGGGCGGTCTTGGCAAGCTCGGCCAGACGCTCGTCGACCTTTGCCGAGAGGTCGCTCGCCGGGACGACGATCTTGAATTGCCGCTTCAGCCCTTCGGCCGAAAGTTCCGTCACTTGCATCGTCTTACCTTCACGTTGATCAGCTGCCGGCAAGGGCACTGGAGCGAGCGTACTATGCTGATTCCATTGGGGTTTTGTCTCACGGCACGAGCCCAGTGCCACGTCTCCAGTGTACGCCGGTCTTCTATCGGCCTGTAGGGAAGCGAGCCTCTACCTGCACTGGCTGTCACACGCAAGGGGCCATGTATCGTAATGGAGACCATCGACGTGCCGAACCATTCGCAGCCGAATTCGATCCGGCGCTCGGCTCGTGGTCCAAGGCGATGCTCGGCTTCGAGAACGACTACTTCCTGGTGCGGGCGGAGGGACTTGAACCCCCACGCCTTGCGGCACGAGAACCTAAATCTCGCGTGTCTACCAATTCCACCACGCCCGCGTGCCCGCTGCCCTAGCCCGCGCCGGTCACCTGGTCAATTCTCGGCACCTGGACCCCATCATGCCCGGTGAACCTCGAGTGCCGCCTGCAGCGCCTCCGGAATCTGGCCCGCGACATCCTCGGCAATGAGGCCAGGGCGGCCGAACCGGAGCGCGCAGTCGCCGTGGAGCCAGGCCGCGGCCGCCGCAGCCGCGAACGGCGACAGGCCCTGCGCGATCAGTCCGACGGCAATGCCGGCAAGCACATCACCCGCCCCCGCCGTGGCGAGGCTTGGCGAAGCGTGAACGTTGATGACCGCGCGCCCGTCCGGCGCGGCGATCACCGTGTCTGGCCCCTTCAGGAGCACCACGGCGCCGCTGCGGTGCGCCGCTCGGCGAGCGCGCTCGACCTTCGCCGGGATCGCCGCCAGTTCGGGAAACAGGCGCCGGAACTCTCCTTCATGGGGCGTGAGCAAAGCCGGGCCCTGGACGGCAGCAAACAGTTCGGCCGGGCTTTGGCCAAAAACGGTGATGGCGTCGGCGTCGAGCACGACCGGACGCCGTGTCGCCAGCGCCGCCAATGCCGCGCTGCGCGTGCGCTCGCCGGTGCCTGAGCCCGGTCCGACCAGGATGGCGTTGCGGCGCTCATCCTCGAGCAGGCGACCGAATGCGCTGCCGTCTTCGCACACCGCGACGAGGTTGCCCGGCTCGGCCGCCTGATAGACCGGAAGCGTCGCGGCCGGCGTGGCAATGGTGACGAGGCCTGCTCCGGCGCGGCGCGCACCGAGCGCCGCCAGCCGGGCAGCGCCCGTGGCCATCGCGCCCGCCAGGATGGTGACATGGCCGCGCGCGTATTTGTGGTCGCCGCGGTCGGTGCGCTGCAAAAGCGATTGCCACAGCGGGGGCGCGTTCAGCCAAAGCCGCGGCGCGATCTCGTGCAGCACCCCCGGCGCTATTCCGATGTCGGCGATTTCGAGCGCCCCACAGCGCCGCAACCCTTCGAGGGAATAGTGTCCGGGCTTGGCGCGAAAGAACGTCACCGTCTGCGCCGCCATCGGCGCGCGGCCCATGATCTCGCCGCTGTCGCCGTGAAGGCCGCTCGGGACGTCGACGGCCACCGTCGGGAGCGCTTCGTCATTGATGCGGTCGATGAGCTGGCCGGCGACGCCTTCGATGGGCCGCGTCAGGCCCGCACCGAACAAGGCGTCGATCACCAGTGGACGGCCATCGAGCAGGTCGAGCGACAGCGGTGCCGCCTCCCCGCTCCAGCCGTCTGCAGCCCACGCGGCATCGCCTTTCAACGCACCGCGATCGCCGAGCAGGCCGAGACGCAACGGCCAGCGCCCCGCGGCGAGATGGCGGGCTGCTACGAAGCCGTCGCCGCCGTTGTTGCCGGGGCCGCACAGCACGACCACGGGCTGCCGCGCATGGTGCGCAGCGACCGCCGCCGCCACGGCCCGGCCGGCGGCCTCCATCAGGTCGGTACCAGGCACTCCACCTGCGATCGCCGCGCCGTCGGCGCGGGCCATCTCGGCGCAGGTCAGGAGGGCAAGGTCGTCGCGGGGCTTTAGATCACGCACCGAAGGCTCGATGGCCATGACGTGCGAGCGACTGGGGCGGCCGACCGGACTTGAACCGGCGACATCCAGAATCACAATCTGGCGCTCTAACCACCTGAGCTACGGCCGCCACCGTGGTCGCTCCCGCGAAGCGGCGCCTTCCTACGCTTGCCGGCCCAC
>JAEZIF010000535.1 GCA_023416135.1 Pseudomonadota bacterium | reverse complement strand
TCACTTCGATCTTGGCACCCAACCTGTCCTCCCTCGCCAGACGCAGATCATTGGCGAGAGAGAATCAGACAAAGCCGCGGAAGGGAATCCCGGACGTCGAAGAGTCAAGAATTGCGGCCGCTGGTATTACACGGCTCGTCGATGAGCCGCCTGCTGGCTGCACGAGATCAAGTATGACCCACTGACCGCGCCTGAGGCGTGCAAACAACGCGGGCGCTGGCCCCAGCCCGCGATAGAAGTTTGAGCACGCGAGTGCCAAGCCCCTAACGCCGGGAAACCGACAGCGGGTTGCTTTCCAGCCAGCGCCGCGCCGTCAATACGCTTGAAAAGACGCGCATTGGACGGCGAGCCGAAAGCAGGACACCGAGAACTCTCGCGAGCTCATTGCTTTGCCTCTGCTGGTCCGACACGACCACGGCCAGGGGCCCATGCGGCCTATCATGATGGCTTTTGACCACCGCAAGCACGGACATCACTTCAGCGAAATCCATTTCTGGCATCCCAGCACGCCAATCGAAAAGCTTTCGATACTCGAGAGCGCCGGCGCCAATGACCGCTTCCAGATACGCATCCACATCGGCGCGCGTAATGCCGCCCTCTGCCGTGACCGAAACCAATCGCTCTCTGGAATCAATCAGGTAGTGCATCGCCATTTGCGAATTCTACCATGAAAACGGCCCGAGGCGGAGCCATCCAATGGCCTGACGCAATGGCCAGTGTCGCGTCTTTCAGCCCGTCCGGACCGTCATCTACCCTGAAGCTGAAGACGAGGGTGTCGATCGCGCCGCAGCCGAGTGCATTGAGAAAGGCCCGTGCAATGGAATAGAGTGTTGCAACTCAGGGAGAAGGATATTTTGGCGAAATCGCCGGCGCCCCCTACGGAGCTTTCGGATGTCGAGCTGGTCGACAACATCCTGCGCGGCGCTCCTGGCGCGATCGACACGTTCTACAACCGTCATAGCCGGTTGATTTACCATTGCATCCGTTCCCGCACGGGCGGGCAGGATGTCGACGACATCTTCCAGGCCTTCTTCGAGCGTCTGCTGAAGAGCGGCTTCCGCGCGCTGCAGCTCTGGCAGCGTGGCAGCTCGCTGCCGGTCTACCTGTCCAGCGTAATCCGCAACTTCGTGATCGACTTCCATCGTTCCAAGCGCCTGCGCGAAGAAGCGGTCGGCGGCTCGATGGAACTGGAGCCGCTGTCCGGCGCCGAGGGCGAGACGATCACGGCGGCGTCGCATCTCAAGGAACTGAGGCACATCGGCATCCGAGCCTGGGCCGTGCTCGAGACCAGGGACCGCCGGCTCGTCTGCGACCGGTTGCATCGCGACCTGGACAACGAGACTATCGCCAATCGACTGAAACTGTCGGTGGGGACGCTGCGGACCGCGATGTCACGGGCGCAGTCGCGCTACCTCGCGCAAGTGCGGCAGCTTGCGCCAGAATTCTTTCCGGACAGGGCGTAACGACATGTCGACCGGGTTCGTCCTGTTGATTGATGGTAGGATCAAACCATGAACGCTCGTCCGCCGGCCGGAAGCGACGAACCGGAGGCCGTTGACCAGGTGATGCTGGCCGTCCTGTCGAATCGCAGGCGCGACGCGACCGAGCTGTCGGCAGACCAGGAGCGGCTGCTCGACGACTGGGTGGCGGGTCGGCTCGCTCCCGACGACGCGGAGCGTGCGGCGGCCCTTGTCAGGCAGAACACCCTGGCGGCTGAGCGCGTTCTCGAGCGGCGACTGCAAGCTGCCGCCCTTGCAAGTGCGCCGGTTCCACAGGCGCTCACCGCACGGATCCTCAAGGCGGGCGCACCGGTCAAGACATCCGCGACTGGCGCCTGGTGGCGCTCACTCGGCCGCTGGCAGTGGACCGGCATCGCCGGAGCTGCAGCACTGGCGTCGATCCTGGTCGTCGCCGGCATGCCGGTGCTACAGCAGATGATGAGTGGCGGGCCATTGCAGATCGCGATGGTGACGATCAACGATCGCAGCCCGTTGTTCGAGGCGTCCGACCTTCGCATGAGGGGGAGGACACCACAGCAGGGCGATCCTTCGGAGCAACGTTTTCGCGACATCGAAGTACCGACGGCGACTCTCAGGGCTTTGCTGGCGAAGGCCGCCGCTCCGTCAGGTGGCAACGCGCCCGAGATCGAGCCCTATCTGCCGCCTCCCCCAAGCGGCGGCAACCACCCTACGCACGTCGTCATCGACGCTGCACTGAGAGAGAAGCTGGGGGCCAATGACGGGCGCCATCAAATGATGGTGCGCCTCTACGACCTGAACGATCCGCGGAATGCAAATATCCGCGAGATTGCCGGCCCTCTGCCGGGCGGTGGGCGTCTTTACTTGCTGACGGTCAGACCATGATTGCCCGGACGACCGCCGTATTAGGCCGCTGCCTGGGCATTGTCGCGGTTCTTCTGTCTCTCAACGATGGCTTTTCCCGGGTAGCCTCGGCGCAGAACCTGCTGACGGCGCAGCAAGACATCGTCCCAGACGTGTTGAACGGTCGGAATATCGACGCGGTTGAGCAGGTGAAGCGCGCTTTGGAAACGGCGCCGCCTTTCAACCGCGAGTACGTCTTCCAGATGGCTGTTCGAACCTGCCTCATGCTGGATGACTTGGAATGTGCAACCTACCTCGGCAGTCGTGATTTTCTCGGATCCCTGACGCCAGACAACGTACGACCCTCGACAGCCGGACACGCCTTCTTGCTGTGGGCGTACATCCAGATGGCGACGGGAAACCATCAAGCAATCGGCCACAAACTCGACCGCGACTTCCCCCTTCAACTCGCAAATCCGCTCGTAAATCCAGTTCTCTTTGCCGACTTGCAACTCCTTGCGGCGCGACGATCGAGACTTGTCCTCGACTTCGAAAGCTCCCGCGACCACGTCGACAAGGCGCTGGCAGCCACCTTGTCTTTGATGGATGAGGGCTTCGACGCAGCACGCCTCATCGTCCGCATCTCCCATCAACTCCTGGACAACTACGACGTCGACCGGGCAATGCGGCTGGTCGCTGCAGCGACGCCGCTCCTCCTGAACATTCCATCACACAGCTTCCTGGCGTACGAGTTCGAACGACTGGTGGTCGCTCTGGCCGGCTACCGCAAGGACTTCGCAAGGGTGACCGACGGCCTTCGGGGCATTCTTTCGGCGTTGGATCGGCTTCAGCTCAAGCCCGAGGTGAAAGCCCGTCTGATGGCTCACACCTACAACGATCTGCTGGCTTCGGAAGTGCTACGCGGCGACTTCCATGCCGCTCGCGACTTACTGCAGTCACATCCTTTGATGACCAGCAAGCCTGGCATCATTGCCCGCGGTCATTTCGCAAACTCGGCCGAATTCGACTTTGCCCTGACGGAGGAATTCGTTCGCCTGGTCCTGCAGGACGCATCGGAGACCGGATGGGATGACCTCATGACGTTGGCCCCGCGTTGGACGGCAGATCCCGAAAGCATCCACCAAATCCGGGTGTTCGGCCAGGCCGCAGTGGGACTTCGCCTGCTCAAAATGGGGCGCCATGAGGACGCCCTCCGACATCTTGTCGAAGCCGGCAAGGCGCGACTGGCAGTCCTGATGGACCACCATCAGAGGTCGACGAGTTCCGCCCCGCTGTCGCGTTGGGCCGATCAACTGCTCGTGGAATTCGCCGTCGCCGCCACGGTGTCGCCCGGCCAGTCGCCGGACCACGACTTGCTTCTGCAGGCAAACATCGTTCTCAGCCGCTCTCTCGACACGAGCCCGGACGACGTCTTGACACATCAGGCCATGCAGAACTCGGATGACAAGAGGCGCATAGTCCAGAGTTTACGGACGCTCGAGTACCAGCGGGCAGCCTGGGAGAAGGCAAAGGTTGCGGCGCTCATCGATCGCCTGTCGTCTACCGTCAATCCTGGTGATGTCTGGCAGGACCGAGTGGACGTCCTTTCCAACGCCGACGAATTCGCATCGGCGCGCAGCCGCATGCGCGACGCTCTTGCAGACAACGACGGAAAGGTCGGCGTTGCGTCCACCATGAGCCTGCCGACGTTGAGACAGTCGTTGCTGCCTGATGAAGCGCTCATCTTCTATGTCCCGATGCTGGACGCAGTCGCCAAGATATGTCTTCGAGTGGACAAGTTCATCGTATCGACGCAAGAGACCGGCCAGGCTGTCGACGCAGATGCGCGCATTCTCAGAGCCGCGCTGACGGCAGCCCATCCGCCGTCAGCCGAGGCAGACAGCCAATTTCCGGCAGCCGAAGCCGTTCGGCTGCACAAGGTACTGTTCGGTGGGCTCGAGGAATGTCTGCAATCCAGCCGACTCATCTATCACATGATGCCTAGTGGGCCGCTGGAACAGGTACCACCGGCCGCTCTGCTGAGCGAGCTGCCCCCGACGATGGGATCTGGCTTTGATCTCCGTGCCGCACGCTGGCTGATCCGCACCCACTCCTTCGTCAAGACAAGCTCCATTGGCGCCTTCATCGCAGCAAAGAGGCTCTCCAGCGCCAAGAGGGCCACGCTCGACTATCTCGGCGTTGGCGATCCAACCCTTGAAGCGCGTAACGTGGCGGGAACCCCACCCGCAGCGTTTGCAGTCCGGGGTAGTCTCCCGGTCCAATCCGGTACCCTGACATCATTGCCGGAACTGCCGGAGACGTCGGAGGAGCTACGGTCGGTTGCGCGGTTGTTCGAAGCGGCGAAGGTGCGGATCCTTCTGGGGAAAACCGCGGGTGAAGAAGAGTTCCGCTTGCAGCCGTTGTCGGAATTCGACGTCATGCACTTCGCTACGCATGGTCTGGTGAGGGAGGAACTGCCGGGGGTGAAGGAGCCAGCCCTGGTGCTCACACCAAACGCAAGCGGCGACGCCTTCAGTGATGGATTGTTGACGAGTTCCCAGATCGCCGCGTTGCCATTGCGTGCACGCCTCGTCGTCCTGTCCGCTTGCAATTCGGCAAGATACGACGCCTCCATCATCGATAGCGGCATCCAGGGCCTCGCCACATCGTTTACTGTCGCGGGCGTCCCAACGATGATTGCCGCACTATGGCCGATTGAGAGCTCGCTCACTCGCGACCTCATCGTTGCTGCATTTCGCGCGGCCCGCAGCGGCGACAACGTCGCAATTGCCGATTCGCTTGCCGTTGCAATGCGCAAGCACCTGGAGGGCCCGACAGCCAGACCGCTTTTGCATCCGCGCTTCTGGGCGGCACTGGCCGTGCTCGGCGACGGCTCGATGAAACTCGATATGCCAGGTCGAGACAGTCGCGACCTGGGTGCCTTCGCCAAGGTGAATCCTTCGGAGGACGAAGAGGTTCTATTCGTTGGTGCATTGAGCGGCGACGTCGTCAGCTCGGCGTTCGGTGAATGGAACGGCGAGAGGTCGCCATCGCTCGTACGCCGGCAAACCATCGATGGCACCATCAAATGGGAGGTAAAGGATCCTGATATTGGTGCCGGCCCCGTGGCGGCGACCAACCGGACGATCTATGCCGGTGGATACACATCGCCCTCGCCAACTCAGCCCGGTTACAGCGTACCAATGCTCCGCAGGCTAACCCTCGACGGAGAAGTTCTGTGGTCACGCAGGCTGACGAGCTCCGCGGAGCGTGAGATGGTAGCAGACTTAGCCATCGGACCCGATCAAATAGCGCTTGCGCTCGTTGGACCAAGTCTTGGTGACCGCACCGGTGCCGAGTACCGTTTGACTAAAGTCGACTCCAACGGCTCAGAAATCAAGCGTATGCCGATTGCGCTGGTTGGTGATGCTCTTTCCATGCTTTACGGCTCCGTCCATCTCGACAAGACGCTGGGTGGCTTGGCAATCATCAACCGGGGGATAACGTCGACAGACAAGCCAGACGTTCCAAGTGGTCTGGGGCTGCCTAGATTCTGCTTTGAGGGAGATGCCGCCGAAGTTGTCTTCTTCGACGTCGCCGAACTCAAAGAAACAAAGCGCTTACGGATAGATCGATTCGGCGCAAAGGGAATAATCGCGACGGCCGATGGCTGGCTCATGGTTGGGGCCCTGAGAGAAGCTTGTCGGCTGGAACTGCGAGCTGCCGCGTATCTTTTGAAGGGCGACGGCTTCGTGCAATTGCTTTGGCGGGACGGCTCGCCGTTCGAGAGCCATGCGACAGCTGTGCGTCAAGTCGGGGACTCTTACGAGGTCGTCGGCCGCACCAGCCGTTCGGTCGCTATCCGCGAAGACAGACGCCGTTTCACCATGCCTGATTTCAGCACCAAGCGCCGGGGCGAGGAAGGCTATGCATCCGACGAACTCATGTCCGTCCGCTTGTCGAAGGCAGGTTTGGAGCAACGCAGAGATTCGGTCGGGGCGGGCCTTCCCATCATGCCGATGGGAATGACCGCCATCGACGATCACAGTGTGATCTTCGGTTCGATCGGCTCGCGGCCGCTCTGGCTCAGTCGCTGATCGACCTGCGACCAGGCCGGCCGAAGCAACCACCCCGTCGCCACAGCGACGAACCCGGGCCAGCCGTCGTCCCATGATCTTTCCCTTCAGCCCTTGCGGTCGAGAAACGACCGCAACAACGCCGCACATAGCCCGGCATGGGAATAGGGCAAGCCATGCCGCGATCGGCCGATCACGTTAAGTTCGGCATCGGGCAACAGCCGATGCAGCTCGGCCATGATCGGCACCGGAATGAATGGGCTGCCGTCGGGATGCAGCAGCAGCGTCGGGCAGCCGATGTCCTTCAATCGCGGGGAAAGGTCGGTGCCGATCAACACGCGAAGGGCATCGAGGATCGCACCGGGTAGCCACTTCTCCTGCTGGGCGGCGAACCATGAGCGCTGTTCGGGCGACAGCGCGTCGTCGTGGAAGCGGTCGCGCAGGAAGGAGTCGGACCAGGCCTTCACCCCGCCCTCGTCGAGCTGGCGGCGCCACGCTTCGACGCGCTGGATCGATGCGCCGAGATGGGCGCCGTTGCTGACGGTGAGCGTGGCGATGCGGTCGGGCCGTGCCAGGACGGCAGCCAGCGCCACCGTGCCGCCGATCGATTCGCCGACAACGTGAAACCGCTGCAGGCCGGCGGCGTCGGCGACCGCGAACAGGTCCTCGACCATCCGGTCGAGCGACCAGACGAAGCCGGCGCCGGGGATGCTGGATCGGCCATAGCCCCGCATGTCGAAGGTCACCAGCCGGTAGCCGTCGACCAAAGCCGGGTACCAACCCGTCCAGATCCCGGCACTGGCGCCGATCCCGTGATGGAACAGGATCGGCTCGCGCGTCTCGCGCCACGGTGCCGCCTGGTCGACGACCTCGTAGTCCAGGTTGCCTTCGACGGTCGCGGCGAGCGGCACGGCCTAGTCGGCGCGTATGCCGGCCGCCTGGATGACCTCCGCCCACTTCTTGCGGTCGGCGGCGATCGTGGTCTTGAGCTCGGCCGGCGAGCCGATGACGTTGTCCATGCCATTGTCGACGAAGCGCTTCTGCATGTCGGGCCTGGCGACGGCGGCGCGCAAGGCCTTGTTCCAGACGTCGACGATGTCGGCCGGCATGCCCTTCGACCCGAACACGGCGAACCAGTTCACCACCTCGAAGCCCGGCAGGGTGGTCGAGATCAGCGGCAGGTTCGGGAACAGCGGCGAGACCCGCGGTGAGCCGAAGGCGATTGGGATCAGCCCGCCGCCGCCGATCTGGCCCAGGAACTCCGGCATGTTGCCGAACATGATGTCGCAATTGCCGGCCACTATGTCCTGGATCGCGGGAGCGCCGCCGCGATAGGGCACATGCAGCAGGTTCACACCGGCCAGCTTCTTGAACAGCTCGCCGGCGAGATGCTGCGAGGTGCCGTTGCCGGCCGAGGCGTAGGTGAGCTTGCCGGGGTTCTTCTTCGCCTCCTCGATCAGCTCGGACACGGTGCGGATCTTCATGTGCTTGCCGAACACCAGCATGTTGTACACGCCGGCGACATTGGCGATCGGCGTCAGATCGGTGTCGACATTGATCGGCAGCTTCTGGCCCGGCATGACCGGCGACACGCACATCGCGGCCATCGCCGCCAGGCCGATCGTCCGGCCGTCCGGCGGGGCGTTGGCGACAGCCTCGTTGGCGATGAAGCCCGAGGCGCCCGTCTTGGTCTCGACGATCACGTTCTGGCCGATCTCGGGCTTCAATGCGTCGGCCAGGATTCGGCACAGCAGATCGGCGGTGCCCCCCGGGGCGAACCCGCAGAAGAACCGGACATCGCCGCCGATCTTCGCCTGTGCCCAGGCCGGCCCAGCAAGGCCGAGCGCGGCGGCGCTGCCCACCCCCAAAAGAATTCTGCGCTTCATTTTGTTTCCTCCCAAAAGCCAGGCGAGCCTAAGGCATGACGGGTCCAGGTGGAACTGCGTGCGCGGTTCCACTCGGTCTCGTTCCGCTCTAGCATAGGTTGCCCATGACCAAGCTTCGCCGCCGCGCCGCGCTTAGCACCCTCGCCGCCCTGCCCCTGGCCCATGCGAATGTCCGTGCACAGGCAGTGGATTTCCCCGATCGTCCGCTGCGCCTCATCGTCGGCTTTCCGCCCGGCGGCCCCAACGATCTGCTGGCGCGCATCGTGGCGCCCGGCATCGGCGAGCGGCTGAAGCGTTCCGTCGTCGTCGAGAACCGCGCCGGCGCCAACGGCGAGATCGCCGCCGCTTCGGTCGCCAAGTCACCACCGGACGGCAGCGTCATCATGCTGGCGTCGAACGGTTCGACCACCGTGGCGCCCGCGCTCAACGGCAACCTGCCCTACGACATCCGCACCGACTTCGCGGCCGTCGCCCCGATCGGCATCAATCCCATGCTGCCGGTGGTGAAGAACGACCTGCCGGCCAGGAACGTGGCGGACCTTCTGGCGCTGGCGAGCGCGCAGCCCGGCAAGCTCAACGGCGCGGCGGCCGGCGCCGGCGGGGCCACCCATCTCGCCCTCGAGCTCTTCAAGTCGATGGGCAAGGTCGACATCGTGCACGCGCCGTACAAGGGCGGCGGGCCGGCCATGGCCGACCTGATGGCGGGACTGGTCGACGTCTACTTCGGCGGTCTGTCGACGGCGCTGCCGCATGCCAAGGCCGCCAAGATGCGGGCCCTGGGCCAGACCTCGCTCGCCCGTTCGGCTGCGGCACCCGACATTCCCACCATCTCTGAAGCCGGGCTGCCGGGTTACGAAGCCGCCATTTCCTACGGCATCTTCCTGCCGGCCGGCGCGTCGCCGGTTCTGGTCGATCGCCTGTACGCCGCCGTCGACGCCACGGTGCACTCGCCCGACGTCGTCGCCAAGTTCACCGAGCTCGGCGCCGACCCGCAGTTCCGCAAGCCGGCCGAATTCGCAGCCTACGTCGCCGAAGATCTCGCCAAGTGGGCCCGCCTCGCCAAGGAAGCGGGCCTCAAGGCCGAGTAGCTCACTTGACCGACGAGAACGCCGTCGGTGTCAGGAGCTGATTGGCGACATTGGCGACGATAGGACCGTCCTTCTCCGTCTCGGCGCGCTTGGCCAGCCATTCTGGGTCGGCCTGGAAGGCATTCCACTTCTTGTCGCGGTCGGCGAGCGAGTCCCAGACCAGCAGGTAGTAGAGTTCCTGGTTGGACTCGCCTACCAGCGTGGTCCAGAAGCCAGCCTGCTTGATGCCGTGCTTTTCCCACAGCTTCAGCGTGATGTTGGCAAAGCGGTTGATCAGCGCCGGCAGACGGCCGGGTACGCATTTGTAGACACGCAGTTCGTAGATCATTTCCTTCCCCCTTCTAGAAGCTTCCATCGAAGCGCGGCACGAAGCCGCTTGCCTTGTGATCGATATGGCAGGTGAACGGCGCGCCGAAGTGGCAGGGCATCAGGCGTGCGCCAGAGCCGGCGCAATGCTCCAGCGCCTCGCGCCGGCTCTTGCGCGCACCGACGGCTTCGGCGCAGGCGAAGCTGTTCCACTCCGGATGATGGACCTGCAGGGCATGATGCAGGATGTCGCCGCAGAACAATGCCTTCTCGCCGCGCGATTCGAACTTGATGGCGATCGTGCCGGGCGTATGGCCGGGCGCCGGCTCGACCTTGAGATTCTCGTCGAGCTGGGCGGCGCCGTCGCCCAGCTGCGACAGCCCGGCCTCGACGATCGGCAGCACCGAATCGCGGAATGATCCGGCGTTGGCCGGCGCCGTCTTGGGGTCGGTGTCGACCTGGAGGTAGTGGTCGTAGTCGGTGCGGCTGAAGACGTATTTCGCGTTCTTGAAGGTCGGCACCCACTTGCCGTTCTCGAGCCTGGTGTTCCAGCCGACGTGATCGACATGCAGATGGGTGCACATCACCATGTCGACCTGGTCGGGTTCGACGCCAGCGGCTTTCAGCCGGGCCAGGTACGGCGTCTCCATCAAGTGCCACTTGGGCCGATGCGGCCGGGACTTGTGGTTGCCGACGCAGGTATCGATCAGGATGCGCTTGCCGCTGACGGTCAGCAGCCAGCTATGGACACTGAGCTTCAGCGAGCCTGACGGCTCGTCGTAGTGATTGGGCAGCAGCCAGTCGCGATGCTCCTGCACCACACCGGGCTGCCAATCCGGGAAGAACATCTTGGCGTCGAAGCGCTGCACCGTGGCGGCGCCCAGCTTCACTTCCGTCATGCCTTACTCCGCTACCCGACGACCTTAGCTTCGTCGGGCCGGCTTCGGGAAGGCCGGCATTTCGTCCGCTAGAACAGCCGCGCCCCTACCTTGAGAGGCGTGTCACGCGTTTGGGCGACCGTCCTTGGCAGTTCAGAACGGCAGCCGTCGCGCCTCGACCCGTTCGAGACGGCGATGCTCGAGAGCGGCAATGCCGGCACTGCCCAGCGGCACCACCAGCAACAGCACGATGAAATGGATGCCGAGCATCCAGCCGTCGAACATCCCCGGCACCACAGACCCGATGGCGACCGTCGTGATGAAGAACAAGACGGCGAAGGCGAGGCCGCAGACGCCTCCCATGACCGCAGCCGCCAGCGTCGTCGACGCCATGGCGCGGCCGATGTAATAGCTGAGGGCAAAAGCGACGCCAGCGGCGACGATGGCGGTGATGCTCTCCATGTACTGCGCTCCTCCAATACGCTCTCGACGATGAGAAATCAGAGTCGACTCTGGCCTGAGGATGGTAGCGTGGAGTTGCATAACCCAGGAACCTCTCAAAAACGCATGTCTGACCACCCCTCGACCTGGATTTCCGCATCCGAACTCACAACACTCTACGATCGCAAAGTCCTGTCTCCCGTCGACTTGGTCGATGCGATGCTGGAGCGCGCATCGAAGCTGCAACCTTTTCTGAATGCGTTTGTCATTGTCGACAGTGAGGGGGCTCGGACTGCAGCGAAGGCCTCGGAGGCGCGCTGGCTGAAGGGCCAGCCGCTTTCGCCGCTCGACGGCGTGCCGACCACCATCAAGGATACGACGCCGGTCAGAGGATGGCCGACCCGTTACGGCTCGCACGCGACGGACGAGACGGCGGCGGTCGAGAACGCCCCCATCGTCGACAGATTCCTGGCTGCCGGCCTCGTCCTCCTAGGCAAGTCGACGACCCCGGAGTTCGGCTGGAAGGCCCTGACCGATTCGCCGCTACAGGGCACGACGCGCAGTCCATGGAACCTGAAGCACTCGCCCGGGGGGTCATCCGGCGGCGCCTCGTCGCTCACCGCGGCCGGAATCAACCCGTTCAACCATGGCAATGACGGTGGCGGCTCGATCCGCATTCCCGCGGCGCACACCGGCCTCGTCGGCCTGAAGCCGAGCTACGGGCGCATTGCCCAGTATCCGGCCGACGCCCCTTTCGCCGACGTGATCAGCCAGGGCGTGCTGGCCCGCTCGGTACTCGACACCGCACTGGCGCTCAACGTGACGGCCGGGCCGGATCCGCGCGACTGGCGCTCGCTGCCGGCCGACCCGCGTGATCATACGATCGGTCTCGACGACGGCGTGCGTGGCTGGCGGATCGGGCTCAGCCTCGACTTCGGCCATGTCCGGGCCGATCCGGAAGTGCGCGAGTTGGTCGCCGACGCGGCGCGCCACTTCGAGGCGCTTGGTGCGCATGTCGAGGATGTCGGTCCCCTGATCGACCCGCTGCAGAACAGTTTCGAGCCCCTGTGGATCGGCAGCTTCGCCACCCGTCTGCGCCAGATTCCGACCCAGCTGCACGGCAAGCTCGATCCCGGCTTCCGTGCCGCTGCCGAAAAGGGCCTGGTCGTCACGCTGGCCGACTATGCGAGGTCCTACGAAGCCAAGTCGAAGCTCGCCCGCGACCTCGCGCTGTGGCATCGCAAGTACGATCTCCTGCTGGCGCCGGTCACGCCGACCGCCGCGCCGCCGGTCGAGACCCTCTACAACTCCGACGCCTTCCCGCGCTGGACCAAGGGCGCGCCTTACACACTGCCCTGCAACCTGACCGGCCAGCCGGCGGCGTCGATGCCGGCTGGCCTCACCAAGGCCGGCCTGCCGGTCGGCATCCAGCTCATCGGCCCGCCGCGCGCCGACCATCTCGTGCTGCGCGCCATGCGGGCTTACGAGAGCTCGTGCGGCTGGACCTGGCCGCAGCAGAAGGTCGTGGAGACGCTGACGGCGGTCTGATGGTCGACCCCACGCGGTTGTGAATTGGGTGGAGACAGTGGCTCAGCCACTGTCGCTCCCCATGAACAACGCATGGGAGGTATGGATGCGCAGAGACATCAAAGTGGCCGCGCTGGCGATGACCGCGGTCTTGGCATTCGTCGGCGGCTCGCAGGCACAGCAGCCCCCACCGCAGTTTCCCGACATGACGTTCTTCATCACCAGCGTCGGCGGAGCGCAAGGCGCCAACTATGGCGGCCTCGAGGGCGCCGATCGTCATTGCCAGGCCCTGGCCACCAAGGCCGGCGCGGGCAACAAGACCTGGCGCGCCTATCTCAGCACGCAGGCCGT
The DNA here is from genome assembly GCA_023416135.1 of Pseudomonadota bacterium. Classification (GTDB taxonomy): domain Bacteria; phylum Pseudomonadota; class Alphaproteobacteria; order Reyranellales; family Reyranellaceae; genus Reyranella. The sequence continues at coordinate 991 of JAEZIF010000535.1, read as the reverse complement.
CGGCGGTGCGACCGCCGTCAACGCCAAGGACCGCATCGGCAAGGGACCGTGGACCAACGCCAAGGGCGTGGTCATCGCCACCAGCGTCGAGGACCTGCACTCGCCCAACAACAAGATCACGGCCGAGAGCAACGTCGCCGAAACGGGCCGCCTGATCCCGAGCCGGCTCTATACCGTCAACCAGCACGACATCCTGACCGGCTCGCGGCCCGACGGCACCGCTTTCCCGCCCGACAAGGACATGACCTGCGGAAACTGGACCAAGAGCGGCGAAGGCAACGCCATGGTCGGTCATTCCGACCGCATGGGGCTGCGCGACGACGATGCGTCGAAGTCGTGGAATTCGTCACACCCGTCACGGGCATGCGATGCGGCGTCGCTTGTCGCGACCGGCGGCGCGGGACTGCTCTACTGCTTCGCGGCGAACTGACGCCGAGCCCGGCGGCCGTCATGAACCGGGCGCCGGTTGCTGTGGTGTCGTTGCCAGGAGCGGCCTAATCTCTCGCGGTCATGCGTTACGTGCTGCTCTGCTGGCGATTGCGCTGGTCGCGACGCCCGCGGCCGCCGAGAGCGTTCATTTCCCCAGTGCCACGACACCACCGACGCCGCTGCAGCAGCGCCTCGCGCGCGAACGCGGCCAGGCGATCGAGCAGCAGCCGGCCGTGGAGCTTTCCGGCGAGCTCTACCGTCCGTCGGGTGAGGGCCCCTTCCCGGCCGTGGTCATGCTGCATGGCTGCGATGGCCGTTTACCGCGCGCCATCGAAGACGCCGAAGGCACGCGCTTCACGGCGCTCGGCTATGCCTACCTGACCGTCGACAGCTTTGGCCCGCGCGGTGTGAAGCAACGTTGCCTCGAGGAGGAAGGCCCGCCGGTCGATCGCGTCATGGATGCCTTCGGCGCGCTGCTCTACCTGGCCGGCCAGCCGTTCATCGATCCCGATCGCATCGCGCTGCTCGGTTATTCGCAGGGCGCGATGGTTGCCCTCTCAGC
>JAEZIF010000497.1 GCA_023416135.1 Pseudomonadota bacterium | reverse complement strand
CCGGCTTTCTCGGCCAGGGCCGTGGACGACACGACGGTGCTCGACGATGCCGATGCGCCGGTGCTGCAGGTGGTGCTGTCGGGCAGCCCGCGTGCGGCGTGGCAGGAGTCCCGACGCGGCCTGTCGCCGGCAGATCTCGCCATGAACGTCGTGCTGCCCGAGCTCGACGGCCGGCTGCTCACGCGCGCCATCTCGTTCAAGGCCGAGATGCCGGCCGATCCGCGCCTCGAATTCGCCAGCGTGAGCCACGAGCCCGCGGCCGATCGCATCGACTTCGTGGCACGACTGGCAGCCGCCTGGGCGCGACTCCGGGCCAAGCCGTGCGCCGAGCGGCGCCTCGCGCTGGTCCTGTCCGATTATCCGGCACGCGGCGGCCGCGCAGGTTATGCGGTCGGCCTCGACACGGCGGCGAGTGCGGCCGGGATTCTCAATCTGCTCGCAGCCGAAGGTTACGACACCGGCGAGCGCGATTGGCAGCCGGCGGATATCGAACGTCTGTTGCGCGGCGAGGTCGAACGTGTCGAGATTCCGGCGGCCGGCGCGCTGCCCGTGCTTCTCTGCGGCAAGGTGCTGGTGCTGCTGCAGCCCGATCGCGGCCACTTCAACAGTCACAAGAGCGGCGATCGCAAGTCGGGTTATCACGACACGAATTGTCCGCCGAGCTCCGGCTATGTCGCGGTCTATGCGTGGCTGCGCCAGCGCATTGACGCGCTGGTTCATCTCGGCACGCACGGCACGCTGGAATGGCTGCCGGGCAAGGCGCTGGCGCTGTCGGCCGAGTGCTGGCCCGAGGTCGTGTTGGGTCCGATGCCGGTGATCTATCCCTTCATCGTCAACAATCCGGGCGAGGCGGTGCAGGCCAAGCGCCGGCTCGCTGCCGTCACCATTGGCCATCTGACGCCGCCGCTCAGCGCCGCCGGGCTCCATGGGCCGTTGGCCGAGCTCGAAGGCATCATCGAGGAATATGCCGCCGCCGACGGCCTCGACCGCCGGCGGCTCGCCTTCCTCGAAGAAGAGATCGTCGAGCGCGCCTGGACCAACGGGTTGGCGGCCGACTGCGGCCTGGTGAAGGGCGAGCCCAACCGCCAGGCCATTGCCAAGCTCGATGCCCAGCTTTGCGACATCAAGGAGCTCAGCATCCGCGACGGCCTGCACGTCTTCGGCCGGTCGCCCGACGAGGAGACGATGCGGCTGCTCACGGCCGCGACCGGCGCGGAGAGCGCGCTGCGCGCCTCGGCCGGGCGCGAGCGCGCGGCTTTGCTCGCCGCTCTCGACGCGCGGCGCGTGGCACCGGGACCAGCCGGCGCGCCGAGCCGCGGCCGCGCCGACGTTCTGCCGACCGGTCGAAATCTCACCTCGATCGATCCGCGCGCCATCCCGACGCGCACCGCCGCAGCCATCGGCGTGCGCGCCGCCGATGAGGTGGTGCGGCGCTACCTGCAGGATCACGGCGAGCCGCCGCGCGCCCTGGTGATCGATCTCTGGGCCTCGGCGTCGCTGCGCACAGGCGGCGACGATCTCGCGCAGGCGCTGTGGTACCTCGGCGTGAGGCCGGTCTGGGACAAGGCCTCCAGCCGTGTCACCGGCATGGAGATCATGCCGCTGGCCGTGCTCGACCGGCCGCGCATCGACGTGACCTTGCGGATCTCCGGCCTGTTCCGCGACATCTTCGAGGCGCAGATCGCTCTGTTCGACATGGCGGTGCGGCGCGTCGCGGCCCTCGACGAGCCCGCCGAGGACAATCCGCTGGCCGAGGCCCGTCGCACGGGCGCCGATCTCGCGCGCGTCTTCGGCGGCGCGCCTGGCAGCTACGGCGCGCAGGCCGCCGACACCGCCCTCGACCGCCCCTGGCGGGATCGCGCCGAGCTGGGTGAGGTCTATCTCGCTGCCGTCACCCACGCCTATGGCGGTGCGATGCCCGTGCAGCCGAGCGACGGGTTCCGCGACCGCGTCTTCGAGGCCGACGTGCTGGTCCATCCGCAGGACGACCGCGAGCGCGATATTCTCGACGGCGACGGTGTCGCGGACTTCGCCGGCGGCTTCGCAGCGGCGGCAGCCCTGCTCGGCAACGAGCCCGAGCTTTACCACCTCGACACGAGCCGGACCGAAAATCCCAAGGCGCGGCGTATCGCCGAAGAGATCGCCCGCGTGGTGCGCGGCCGATTGACCAATCCGCGCTGGCTGTCGGGCATGCTGGAGCATGGCCATCGCGGCGTCGCCGAGATCGCCCAGACGGTCGATGCACTCTATGCCTTCGCCGCGACCGCGGGCGTGCCCGGCCATCTGTTCGATGCCACGCACGCCGCATTGATCGCCGACGATGGCGTGCGTGCGGCGATGCTGCACAAGAACCCGGCCGCGGCGGCCGCCATCGCCGCGCGGCTGCACGATGCCCTCGCGCGCGGCCTCTGGATCACGCGGCGCAACGCCGTCGATCATGACCTGCAACGCCTGATGGCCGAGGCCGGCCGATGAACGCCGTTGGCGACGTCAAAGGCTGGTGTCCGGGCATCCTGCGGCCGATGGCGAGCGGCGACGGCCTGATCGTGCGCGTGCGGCCGCGCTGCGGCGCCTTCGGCCTCGAGACGGCGATGGCGCTCGCCGATCTCGCCGAGCGCCTGGGCAATGGCCACATGGACCTGACGCGCCGCGCCAATCTGCAGGTTCGCGGCGTCACCGAACACGACTTGCCCGAGTTGCAGATCGAATTGGCGAGGCTCGGCCTGCTCGATTCCGATGCCGAGTCGGAGGCGGTACGCAACGTCATGGTGGCGCCGCTGGCCGGCCTCGATCCCGCTCAGCCCTTCGATGTCCGGCCCATTGCGCTGGCGATCGACGACGCGTTGACGTCGGACGAGCGGCTGCGCGGCCTGCCGGGCAAGTTCGGCCTGCTGGTCGATGGCGGCGGTGCGATCTCGATCGCCGCCGAGCGCGCCGACATCTGCCTCGCCGCGGTCGGCGACGTGCTCGCTTTCGGCCTGGATACGATCAAGGGAACGCAATGGCTGGGCACGTTGCCGCCGGCGCAGGCGGCTGAGACGGCAGTCGTGGCGGCCCATGCTTTCCTCGGTGTTGCCACGCGCGGCCGCATGCGTGGCCTCGGCGAGGCGGCGTTCGCCAAGGTGCTGGCTGCCGTCGCGCCGCGCCTGTCGCCGATGGTTGGACGCCCGGCCGCCGGCGGACGCCGGCTCGGCCTGCTGGGCGGCGCGGTCGGTTTCGCGGCACCATTCGGCCGCCTGGAAGCGGGCCAGCTTCGCCGGCTCGTCGAGCTCGCAAGGAACGCCGGTGCCGCCGATCTGCGGCTCTCGCCCTGGCGCGCCGTCTATTTCAGCGTGCGCGAGGATGCCGGCGTGTTCGTGCTGCAGCAGGCGCGCGAGGCCGCATTGATCGTGGAGGACAACGATCCGGTGCTGCAGGTCGAAGCCTGTCCCGGCGCGCCGGACTGCAAGTCGAGCAGCGTCGATGCCCGCGGCGATGCGCGACGGCTGGCGACCATCGCCGCGAGCCGCGGCTGGCAGGGCAGCCTCCATGTCTCCGGCTGCGCCAAGGGATGCGCCCGCTCGCTGCCGTCGGACCTGGTGCTGTCGGGCGAGGCCGGCGCCTATCGCCTGATCCGCGACGCCACGACGCGCGGCCCGGTCGAGCGCTCGATCGGTGTCGAGGAGTTAGCGACCTTGTTCGATGAGATGCATCGTGACTGAGCGGGCCTATGTGCGTGACGGGGCGGAGATCTATCGTCGGTCCTTCGCCATCATCCGCGCCGAGTCCGACCTTGCGCGCTTCAATGCGGCCGAGGAACCGGTCGCCGTGCGCATCATCCACGCCTGCGGTATGCCCGAGATCGCCCGCGACATCGTCATGTCGCCGGGCTTCGCCGAGCGTGCACGCCGGGCGCTGAAGGACGGCGTGCCGATCTTCTGCGATTCGAAGATGGTCGCCAACGGCGTCACGCGCGCGCGCCTCCCCGCCGGCAATGACGTTCTGTGCACCCTGGACGATCCCTCGGTGCCGGCCATTGCCGAGAGCCTCGACAACACGCGCAGTGCGGCGGCCCTCGAACTGTGGCGTGATCGGCTGGCTGGCTCGGTCGTCGCCATCGGCAATGCGCCGACCGCCTTGTTCCGGTTGCTGGAAATGCTCGACGACGGCGCGCCGTCGCCCGCTGCCGTGATCGGCTTGCCGGTCGGCTTCGTGGGCGCGATGGAATCCAAGGAGGCGTTGGCCGCACATGGCGGCGTGCCGTTCCTGATCGTGCGCGGTCGCAAGGGCGGCAGCGCCATGGCGGCGGCCGCCATCAACGCGCTGGCGAGCGAGCGCGAATGAGTGTGCTCGCTTCCCTGGCCGGAACGGCGACGGCAGGCACGCTCTACGGCATCGGCGTCGGCCCGGGCGATGCGCGCTATCTCACCTTGCGGGCAGCAGGCCTGGTGCAGGCGGTCGACGTCGTCGCCTACTTCGCGAAGATCGGCTCGCCGGGCAATGCGAGACGCATTGTGATGCCGCTTCTGTCGGAAGGCCGCGCCGAGATGCGCCTGGAATATCCGGTCACCGACGAGGTGCCGGCCGACAGCCAGGAATACCAGCAGAAGATCGGCGCCTTCTATTGCGAGTCAGCGGCCGCCCTGGCGGCCCTGCTGCGACAAGGTAAGTCGGTCGGCCTGCTGGCCGAGGGCGATCCCTTCTTCTATGGCTCCTTCATGCATATGTGGCGGCGCCTCGCGTCCGATTTTCCTGTCGAGGTCGTGCCGGGCGTGACCGGCATGTCGGGCTGCTGGACGCGCGCCAACCTGCCCATCACCTGGGGCAACGATGCGCTCGCCGTGCTGCCGGGCACGCTTGGCGAGAACGAGCTCGTCGAGCGCCTGCGGCTTGCCGATGCCGCCGTGATCATGAAGGTCGGGCGCAATCTCGCGAAGGTCCGGCGCGCCGTCGAGACGGCGGGTCTGCTGTCTCGCGCCGTCTATGTCGAACGCGGCACCATGGCCGACGAGCGCATCCTGCCGCTCGCCGAGTGCGGCACGACGGGCGCCTACTTCGCCATGGTGCTGATCCCGGGCCGTGGGAGACAGATATGAGGAGGCGGCTGTGACCGGCACCCTCGTGGTGGTCGGCACGGGCCCGGGCAAGGCCGAGCTCATGACGCCGGCAACCGCGGCGGCGCTCGCCCGCGCAACCGATCTCGTGGGCTACGGCCCATACCTCGATCGCGTGCCACAGCGGTCGGGCCAACGCCGCCATGCTTCCGACAATCGGGTCGAGCTGGAGCGGGCGCGGCACGCTCTGTCGCTCGCGACCGCAGGCCGCCAGGTCGTCGTCGTCTCCGGCGGCGATCCCGGCGTGTTCGCCATGGCAGCAGCCGTGTTCGAAGCGGTCGAGGCGGGTGAGCCGGCCTGGCGCGATCTCGACATCAAGGTCGAGCCCGGCGTGACCGCCATGCTGGCGGCGGCAGCCGAGGTCGGCGCGCCGCTGGGCGGCGATTTCTGCGCCATCTCGATGTCGGACAATCTCAAGGCCTGGAGCACGGTCGAGCGGCGCCTGAAGGCGGCCGCCGAGGGGGATTTCGCGATCGCCCTCTATAACCCAGCCTCCAAGGCGCGGCCGACCCAGCTCGGCAAGGCCTTCGATCTTTTACGCACGCTCAAGATAGCCGACACGCCGGTGCTGTTCGTGCGCGCCGCTGGGACGGCCGATGCAAAGGTCGTCACGACGACGCTCGGCGCCGCCGATCCTTCGCGCGCCGACATGCGCACGCTCGTGATCGTCGGCGCCAGCACGACGCGGCAGGTCGGGCGCTGGGTCTACACGCCGCGCAGCGAGGGAGCGGGGCGCTCATGAGCCAGCCACGCTACCGCTTCCTCTGCCGTCCGGACGATGTGCCCGGCGGGCTTCACGGGGCGCGAGATCATGATCACCGGCAGGCGAAGCATGCGCGCCGCCTCGATCTTGGCGTAGGTGGCGTTGCCGCCCGAGTTGCGCGAAACGATCACGTCGATCTTGCGCTCCTTCAAGAGGCGCAGCTCTGCATCGAAATCGAACGGTCCGCGCTGTTGCAGCAGGACGAGATTATGGGGCCGCGCGCCCTGCGGCGGCTCGATGAGACGGACGATGTAGTGATGCTGGGCAATGGCGGCGAAGGAGTGCAGTTCCTGACGGCCGAGCGCCAGGAACACGCGGCGCGGTTCCTTGCCGATGGCAAGGCCTGCGGCAACGGCAGTAGGGGCCGTCTGCCAGCTGTCGCCGGCCTCGGGCTTCCAGGCGGGGCGGATGAGCGTGGCCAGCCTGACGCCGGCGCGTCCGCACGCCATGACGGCGTTGGCGGAAATCCGCGGGGCGTAGGGATGGGTGGCGTCGATCACCGCGTCGATTGCCTGGTCGTGGATGTATCGCGCAAGGCCGTCGGCGCCGCCGAAGCCACCGATGCGGGTCGCGATGGGTTGCGGCTGGGGCGCGGCCGTGCGTCCGGCGAACGACAGGGTCGCCTCGAAGCGCGGATCACCCGCGAGGAGCCTGGCCAGCGCCGAGGCTTCGGTCGTGCCGCCGAGAATGAGAACGCGCATGTCTGACGCCTCAAGCTGCACGGCCGCGCGCTGGCTGTCCATTGTCGGCATCGGCGAGGATGGCATCGATGGGTTGTCTCCTGTGGCGCAGAAACTTTTAGCGTCGGCCGAGCTCGTGGTCGGTGGCAAACGCCACCTCGGCCTGGCCAAGGCGCTGATCCGCGGCCGCACGCTCGCCTGGCCGAGCCCGATCGGCGACGCCCTGCCGGAGATCGAAAGGCATCGTGGCCGGCCGGTCGTCGTGCTGGCGAGCGGCGATCCTTTCCATTACGGCGTCGGCGACCTCCTGTTGCGCTCCATTTCCGCCGACGAGACGCTCTGCCTGCCCAACGCGTCGGCCTTCAGCCTGGCCGCCGCGCGGCTGGGCTGGTCGCTGCAGGACGTGGCGCTGGTCAGCCTGCATGGTCGGGCCCTGGAAGGCATCGTGCGCCATCTGCAGCCCGGTGCGCGCGTCCTGGCGCTGTCGTGGGACGGCGCGACGCCGGCCAAGCT
>JAEZIF010000409.1 GCA_023416135.1 Pseudomonadota bacterium | reverse complement strand
CATTGAAGTTCAGAAGCCAGTTGAGGCCGCCTTCCGCACCGATATACACGCCAGGCGACGGAGACTGCGCCTGAGCCATCACCGGCAGCGCAACCAGCGCAGCAGCGGCCATCAAAGCCTTCTTCATCAAATTCTCCATGGTTCCTAGACCGCCTCGCCGATATTGGCGAAGAGCTGGCCACAGCCGAAAACCGCGGCGAATGTAACCGAGAGCGCGGAACACACGCCATCAGGGGACAATGGCTGCATGCCGATGTCCCAGGAGGTGTGGCACGCTGGACACAGCCGACAGCACTCGATGTGCAATTTGACCATCGTAACAGCCCTCAATGAGCTGTTCGGCAATTACACATGCAATCTTTGCAATATCTATCGCACGCTGATGGTCCCCGTTCCGGAGCTGTCGTTTGCCGCCTCTGCTACACTGACCGAGTGGGAGGAAATTCATGGTCGTGGCCAGGACCGCGCTTCTGTTGCTCGCGCTCACCGGATTGGCGTCGGCGCAAGGCACTCGACCCAGCCCCTTACCCACACCGTCGCCCGGTACCGGTAGCAGCCCCGGCACAGGCGCAAGCGACGAGCTCACCGACCCCAAGACCGGCTGCAGGATCGTGCGGGCCGACAACGAGCCAAATACCGGCATTACCTGGTCGGGCGAGTGCTACCACGGCTTGGCCCACGGCCAGGGGGTGCTGCAGTGGTATCAAGGCGGCAAGCCGATCGCGCGTTACGAAGGTGAGATGCGGGACGGCATGGCCAACGGCCAGGGCAAGATTGCCTATGCCGACGGTACCCGCTACGAGGGCGAATGGCAGAATGGCGAGCGCTCCGGGCGCGGCACCTTCGCCTTCCCGAACGGCGCGCGTTACACTGGTGACTTCCGCGAAAACAAGCCCAACGGGCGCGGCACCTATATCTGGACCAACGGCAACCGCTACGTCGGCGACTTCCGTGACAACCAGCGCACCGGGCGCGGCACCCTCTACTATGTCAACGGCGACCGCTACGAGGGCGACTTCGTCGGCGGCAAGGCGCAAGGCCGCGGCATACGCACCTATGCCGGCGGCGGCCGCTACGATGGCGAATGGCGCAACGACCTGCCCAATGGCTACGGCACCCGCTATGCCGCCGACGGCCAGAGTTATGCCGGCCACTGGCAGAATGGATGTTTTCGCGAAGGCCAGCGATGGGCTGCGGTCGGCGTCACCGCCCAGCAGTGCGGCTTTCAATGATGTGGGTGTGGGTCTCGTTCGTCAGACCCAGATCGCCGCTGCAGGCCCGCTGGTCCCTGGCTATCTTGTCGGAGTGCGCCCGGACGACGGGCGCGCAGCCGCTTTCCGCATGTTGACCTGGAGGCTCCGTGACATGCCGCCCCAGCCCAGCCTGATCATGATCCAATTCCTGCAGTGGATCGCCGACCGCCCGCGCAGCCGTGAGGACGTCATGGACGCCTGGCGCAGCTCCTGCCCCCGCTTTCCGGTGTGGGAGGATGCGCGCGCTGACGGGCTGATCCGCCAATGTGGTGGCGAACGCGGCGAGCATCGCGTCGAGCTCACCGAACGCGGCCGCGCGGCGCTGCTCCGTGCCGATGGGCCGCCGCGCCCGACGCGCATTCAGCCTGCGACCAGCGGATCGGGACCGTAGTTGTTGGGACCGGTCGTGCCGCGCAGGAAGCCACACTCGATCAGGTACCACAGGCCCCCGATAATCGGCACGAAGATGATCAGCAGCCACCAGCCGCTCTTGTTGCGATCGTGATAGCGCTTCACTGCGACGGCGATAGAGATCCAGGTCGCTACTACCGCGAAAACAAAGATCACGATGGCGGCGAACGGGCCTATCGACGCGGCGATCTGTTCGGGATCGCCCGACATGGCCGAACCACCGAAGATCGCGGCGAAGAGGATCACTTCAACGACAAGAATTCCGAGCGCGACCAGCCAGAACTTGGCGCGGTTCGCGCGTCCTTGAAAGCCGAACAGCAGATCTGCCATTTGTCATCTCCCCAGGCCCGAAGCGAGGCTGTTGGACCGCGCATCATTTCTTGGGCAGCACGGCCAGGCATCAGGATACTATAGGCGCCCATGACCCTCCAGCGCGCCGCCCTCTGGGCCATCGTAGTTGCGGCCACGATGTACCTTCTCGTGGCTGGCCGGGGCCTGCTTTTGCCGTTCGTGCTGGGCGTCGTGCTCTGGTACATGATCGACGCGCTGGCCGACGCCTTCGAGCATCCCCCCTTCGGCCGCCTGCACCTGCCGCGGCCGTTCGCCCTGGTGGCGGCGATCTGCATCACAGGCGGTCTGTTGTGGGTCGTCGGCCGCACCATCGGGCGCAACGTCACTGCCGTGATCGACGCTGCTCCCACCTACGAACGTCGCCTTCAGCTCCTGATCAACGAAGGAGCGCGGCTGTTCGGCATGGAGCAGGCGCCGACCATCAGCGAGCTGTTCGACCGCATCAGCCTTGCCGACACCCTGGGCAGCATCGCCACGGCGGCCGCCTCGGTGGTGAGCGTGGCCGGCATCGTCGTGATCTATACCGGCTTCCTGTTCGTCGAGCAGGTGCGCTTTCGCCGCAAGCTCGTCATCGTCCTGGGCTCGGCTGAAAACCACGAGCGCGTCGAGGCCGTGCTCGACCAGATCGACCGCGACATCCGTGTCTATATCCGTATCAAGACGACGCTCGCGGCCATCACCTCGGCATTGGCCTACAGCGTGATGGCCTCGGTCGGCGTCGACTTCGCGGCCTTCTGGGCGGTCATGGTGTTCTTCTTCTATTACATCCCGACCGTGGGCTCGATCCTCGCCATCGTCGCGCCGGCCGTGCTGACGCTGGTGCAGTTCGACAACCTCACGCCCTTCCTGATCGTGCTCGTGGTCTTCGGCACCATCCAGGTCGTGACGGCCAACGTGATAGAGCCCGCCATCATGGGCAGCTCGCTCAACCTATCGCCGCTGGTGGTCATCGTCTCGCTGATGGTATGGGGCACCATTTGGGGCGTCGTCGGCATGTTCCTCTGCGTACCGATCACCGTGGTCGGCCTCATCGTGCTGGCCCAGTTCGAGACGACACGGCCGATCGCCGTGCTGCTGTCCTCCGACGGCAAGATTCCGGAGGCGCGGCGGTGAGACGGCACATCCTTGTTGCGATGCTTTTCGCCCCGGTGGCGCAGGCGCAAACGCCGCCGGCCGAACCCGCTGCCCCGGCCCAGCCGCCGGGCCTGCAGGTGATGTATGCCTGCCCTGGCGGCACCGATTTCTCCGCCGCTTTTTCCAAGGACGGCGACCTCGCGACGATCAGCGTGCCCGGCCAACCGGAAGTCGAGCTGCCGCGCCAACCCTCCGGCTCCGGATTCGCCTTCGGCGATTCCTACTACGAGCTGCGCGGCCGCGGTCGCGAAGCCACCTTGACCGCCGGAGGCCGCTCGATGCGCTGCCACGCGATCGGACGGCCGGGCGAGCCGCCGCGCACCTACCAGGGGAACGGCCTCACCATCACCTTGTTCCCCGACGGCATCTTTCGTCTGCGCGATCGCAGCGGCGCCAACGAGACCGTCGATCTCGGGCAATGGGCGCAGGAGGTTGATGGCGGCGTGCGCATGGTGCTGCGCGGCGGCTTGATTCATCGGCGTGTCTTCCGAGAGGCCAACGGCGACAAGCTCGTCGCCGAGAACGGCAGCGAGCTCGAGCGCGCTGCCACCGCCGATCTGGTCGACGATCCCTTCCGGCTCGCCGGTCTTTATCGCGACACCCAGACCGGCGGCTTGTTCACCGAGTGCCTCACCGGTCGCACCTTCGAGGTGGCGCCGGGCGGCGCCGAGCCTGACCTCGAACGTGCCTGGACCGAAGCGACGCCGTCCAAGGCGGCGCAGCTTCATGTCGAAATCGTCGGCCGTTTCGTCTCCGGCGAGGTCCGCGCCGAACGCTTCCTCGGCCTCAAGCGCGATGGTGCATGCCCGCCACAGGCGCCGCGAAGCTCCGCCTTGCGTGAAACCGAATGGCGGGTGACCGAGATCGATGGCGAGCGGCCGGTCTACGACGACTGGCGGCAACGGCCTCGTTTACGCCTCGACGACAACGGCGAGTTCAGCGGCTCGACTGGCTGCAATTCAATGTCCGGCACCTATCAACTCGACCCTGAAGGGTTGCGCTTCGAGCCGGCAGCGACGACCCTGAGGGGCTGTCCGCCGGCGCTGGCCGACGCAGAGAAACGTTTCCTCGATGCGCTATCGGCGGTGCGCGAGGCGCAACTTGTCGGCACCACCCTCGACCTGACCGACGCCGCGGGCAAGCGCCGCCTCCGCCTCGAGGCTCGCGGTCGATAGGGTGGGACAACTCAGATCGCCTAAGGTTCCGCCGTCGGATCGGCGCGCAGGACGAGCGCGCGGCCATCGTCGTCCAGGCCGATGGTCAGGAAGGGCATGTTGACGTGCGGCAGGCCGGCGTCGGCATTGCCTTCGAACTCGCGGTCAATGTCATCGAACAGCCGCATGTAGAGCTTCCATTCGGCCATCCCCTGGTCGATCGGCACGCGCACGGCCTCGCGCCAATCGAGCGCACGGACGCCACTCTTGACTGCCGTCTCGTTCGGCCGGTCACGGACCAGGGTCGCCTCGAAGCGGCCGATGGTTGCCGTTCGTGCATTGCGCATGACAGGGCGAGCGATCACGGCGATGCAGACCTGCCCGGGTTCCGCGGCAGGCACGAACTCGACCGATCCCGAATTCAGCGTCGGATCGCTGACGTCATCCTGCCAGCCCAGCCGTTCGACGATGACCACGCGCTGATGTTCCTTGTCGAAGCGCCAGCCCGCTGGCGGATCGAAGCAACGGCGCACCGTTCGCGTCTCGCCCGACGCGGCTCGCGCCAGGATCTCGGGTGAGACCAGGGTGTTGGATTCGAATGTCTTCGTGACCACCCGCTGGTCGAAGGCGAACGAGCCCGGACGGTCCGGCAGCACCGTGAACAGGAGCTGGAACAGCACTGTGCGAGAGCCGCGACGGATGGACAGCGTGGCCGCCGCGAAGCTGGTACGTCGCGTATCGGTGGGGAAAGCGGCGCGCGGCACCGAAAAGCGGAGCCGCTCGGGCGTCACGGTGGCCGGTCCGCGCCACGCGCCGATCGACAGTACCGGCGGCGGGCCGCTGGCCGATGCCACGCGCGACCCGACGATCTCAATCCGAATCGGCGGATCGTCGTCGCCGGCCGTGGCGAAATCCGGCACATAACGCGGCACGGCGTGCACCGTCGGACTGGCGCCCGGCGCCCCTGATCTGTCCAACTGCAACGCGCCTTGTGGTGCCTTCCCCGGCGCGCCCGGATCGAGCGTGAGCTCGCCGGTGACTTGCCGTGGCGGCACGAAGCGCGGCGTATAGGACAGGATGATCGGCTGGGCGTCGGCGGCCAGGCGATCGAGCTGCGCTGCCGCGGCGGCGGCGGCCTTGTTTGCGGCAAGTCGCGCGCCCTCGGACGGGCTGTCGAGCGCATCCTTCAGCGCGCCGTTCAGCGCGTCGAGTTCGCCGAACGCCTCGCGCCGATACGGCGGGAGACGGTCGAAGGCGCGATCACCATCGGACTCCGACCGCACCGCCAAGGCATCGAACAACAGGCTGGCCGCACGGAAGGCAGGTAGCAGGCCGATCCGTGCTTCACTGTCGGCGCGAGCCTGCAAGCCGGCGCGCTCGGTCCGCAGCACAGCGATCCTTTCGTCGACCATCGGTCCGCTCACCGGCGACTCCTCGCGCCTCACCGCGAAGATGGCGGCCACTGCGACGACAGCGGCGAAGACGATCACGGTCAGCGTGCGGCGCACGCGTCGTGCATCGTCCGTCGAACGGGAAGCTTCCGCCATGGCGCGGGTTCTAGCACGGTCTTCGCTGGCTGCGCGGGCACCAGACTAGCCAGAGGCGGAGTAACCTGCGCCTCTGGTGCCGCGCCCCGGCCTCAGTACGAAAATAACACCGGCAGGGTCGAATTGAGGATGAGATGGCGCGTCATGCCGCCGAAGATCATCTGGCGAAGACGGCTTTGCGTGTAAGCGCCTTTCACGATCAGGTCTGCGCCGCCGGCGACCGCAGTGTCGACGATGGTCTGGCCGGCCGAACGGTTGCCCGGCTTGACGTGCTGGCTGGTGACGTTGAGGCCGTGGCTCCTGAGCGATTCGGCGATTTCGGCGGCGCTCGGCCCCGGCACCATCGCGCCATCGACGCTCAGCACGTCGATCGATTCGGCGCCGCTCAGCACCGGCATGGCGAGCGAAATCGCGCGCGCACTCTCGGTCGAGCCGTTCCAGGCGAACAGGATTCGCTTGCCGACCATGCCGCTGAAGCCCTGCGGCACCACCAGAACCGGCCGGCCGGAATCGAACAGGGCGGTCTCGAAGACGCTTTCCGGCATCTTGGGCAATGCACCGGGCTGCGGCATCACGATCAGGTCGTACGCGCGCCCGATAGTGCCGATTGCGGTCGGACCACTGTCATCGGCCGAGCGCCACTCCGAGGTAAGCCCGACCGCACGCTGCTCGAAGGCCTGCTTCACGGCGGCCACGCGCTGGCGTTCCTCGGCGTCCTCGGCCAGGCCCCCGCCGATCGGCGCGCCCATGCCGGCGTCGGCCCAGGCCATGCTCATGACGCCGTAGGACGGCGGTTCGAGGCCGACCAGCCTGGCGTCAAAGGACCGCGCCAGCTTGGCAGCAAGATCGAATGCGGACGGGTCTTCTGCCGTCCAGGCCATTGTCAGAATTGACTTCATGGCATGCCTCCCATGTCGATGGACGATAGCACGCGCCTCAATCGCATTGAGCCTGCAAAAGTGCAAGCCGCCAAAGGTTCGTCACGATGACGGGTCCGATGCAATTATGCCGTCGTTTATCAATCTATTAGGCTGCAAACCTCAACTATTCAATGAGGTCAGGACACCTGATTCCTCCCCAGTGCAAGGTCGCTCCTGCACCTGCATTCGCGCAGTCCGACTGCTGCCAGCGGATCTCAAGCCACGTCGGCACCTGAGCCCGACGGCACGCCACGCTGCGGCGCGGCGTCCTCGGACTGACCTGGAGACCTCAGCGAATCTGCGCGGCCTTGGGAACGACCCAGGCGAAACGGTCGGACAGCGCCGCCAGCGTGATGCGGTTGATGGCGTCGGCAGTAACGGTGGCGCCGCCAGTCGCGTCCGGCAGGTCTCGCGTCGCCACCGTATCGGCGGCGATCGTGCTCATGAAGCCGTTGTCGGTCGCGCACCGCACCGTCGCCGACACGCACATGTGAGTCATGAAGCCGCCGACGATCAGGTTCTTGCGACCGGTGTCAGTCAGGTGTTTGGCAAGATCGGTCCCGGCGAAAGCATTGGGCATGGCCTTGTCGATGATCGTCTCGCCGGCGCGCGGCGCGAGGGGTGCAACAATTTCAAAGCCGCTCGATGAGGGATTGAACGCCTTGCCGCCGGACTTGTGCCGCACGTGCACGATCGGAGTCGCGGCCCTGCGCGCCTGCTCGAGCAGACCGGCCAGCGCCTCGATCGCCGGCTGCACCCCCGGCAAGGGCAGCAGGCCGTCGGTGTACTCCCTTTGGGCATCGATGATCAGCAGAACGCCATCGGTCATTGTTGCCGGTGCCGGCGTCAGCCCCGCCATCTGCAGCATCGTCATCGCCATGTTCGTTTCCTTCAACTACGCTACGGTTGTGCAAGCCTTGGCCCCATCAACGCCCAAGGCGATCCATTTTGCAAGACCCTCCGACGCATGCCACAAGCACGCGTCACAAACACGCCATCTACGGTGATCGCCGCCTCAGACGCGCCGTCGTCATTCTTCCGCGCGCTTCCTATCCCAAGCCCACCGTGAGCAATAGGAAATCGGGGGCCATCAATCATACAATTCATCATAGACGTTTCCGATTGCCGCTGGCAGGATGGCGACAGCATGGATGCTCCCCGCAAGCTTCTGGTCGATACCTTGGCCCGGCGACCCGACGTCGACCTAAAGAACCTGTCGCTGGCGATCGGGCGTAACCACGCCTATCTGCAGCAGTACCTTATGCGCGGCTCGCCGCGCGAGCTCCCCGAATCGGTTCGCCATGGACTGGCGCCGCTGCTCGGCGTGTCGCCGGACGATCTGCGCTCGGCGGCGGCGCCGAGCAGCGCAGCGGGCAGCGACCCGCGTGGCACGATGCTGCGCGCCGATCCCACGGACCTGCCGGTCTACGCCTCTGCGGAAGGCGGCGCTGGTGCGATCATCATCACCAACGAGCCGATCGACTATGTGCGCCGTCCGGAGCCTCTGCTGTCGGTACGCGACAGCTATGGCTGCTACGTCATCGGCGACAGCATGAGCCCGGCCTACGAGCAGGGCGATCTGCTGCTCATCCATCCCGGCCGGCCGGTACGGCCGGGCGACGACTGCGTCTTTGTGCGCGATCCGGGCGATGGCTCCCAGAATGCCCTGGTAAAGCGTCTGCTGCGCATTGCGCCCGAGAAGTGGCGGGTTCGTCAGTACAATCCGGCAAAGGACTTTGACCTCGATCGCGGGCAATGGCAGAGGGCCCAGCTGATCGTCGGTAAGTACGCCCGCTAGTGTCGGTCGCTAGAAATTTTTCCTATCTCATCCGCCGCTCCCCGTCTTCCGGATCGGTGCCATGAGAGCCATCATTGTCGGCGGCGGCATCATGGGGCTGGCAACCGCATGGGGCTTGGCACGCGAGGGGCATTCGGTCGATCTCTTCGAACAGGGACCGCTTCCCAATCCACTGGCCTCGTCGATGGACGAGCATCGGCTGATCCGCCATCCATACGGCGATCAGGCGGGCTATGCGCGCATGATCGACCAAGCCTATGCCGCCTGGGACATGCTGTGGAGCGATCTCGGCCAACGCCACTATGCCGCCACCGGCACGCTGGCGCTCACCGGCAACGGCGAAACCTGGGCGGAACGTTCAGCGGCCGCACTGGCCCGCATCGGCAAGTCGATGAAGGAGATGTCCCTCGACGAACTGGCGCGGCGCTTCCCGCAGCTCGATGCGCGCGGCGTCGAACGCGCCTTCTGGCTGGAGACCGGCGGTGTATTGTTCGCGCAGGACATTGTCGCGGCCCTGGCGCGGCACCTCGCCGGGCGGCAGAACGCGGCCCTGCATGCGCACACGCCCGTCCGCCGGGTCGATCCCGAGCACGGACACATAGTGACCGCTGCCGGTGCCCGCCACGACGCCGACGTGGTCGTGGTTGCTGCAGGCGCGTGGGTCGGACGGCTGCTGCCGACGGACCACCGAGTGGCGCCCTCGCGCCAGGTCGTCATCTATTTCGACCTGCCTCCCGATCAGCGGGCCGTCTGGGCGAAGCATCCGATGGTCATCGACAAGACCGGCGATGTCGGTCTCTACCTTGTGCCGCCGGCGGAAGGCCGCGGCCTCAAGATCGGCGACCACGTCTTCAGCCGGATCGGCGACCCGTCGGCGGAACGCCGTGCAGCCGAAGAAGAGATGCGGCCCCTGTTGCGGCGCTGCGCCGGATTGATCAAGGACTTCGGGCGCTGGCGCGTCGACCGGCTGAAGGTCTGCTTCTATACAGTGAGCGAGGACGAACGATTCGTCGTCGAGAAGCAGGGTGCCAAGGGCTGGCTGATGTCGCCCTGCTCGGGCCACGGCTTCAAGTTCGGCGCGCTAATGGGGCTCGAGCTCGCGCGCACCATTGCCGGGGCGCGCGATCCTGCGGCGCATGCGCGCTGGGCGGCCGGTCTGGAAGGCGATAAACCGTCCTGACAAGATGACCTGATGAGATAGGGAGAAGGAACGCCATGGCTTCCCGCAAGCGACGCGCGGCCGGCACGCCAAAAGCCACCGGACTGCGCAAGGGCCTCGCGACCTATGGCGACGCGGGTTTCTCGCTGTTCCTGCGCAAGGCCTTCATCAAGGCCGGCGGCTATTCCGACGACGCGCTCGACCGGCCGATTGTCGGCATCACCAACACCTTCAGCGACTACAATCCCTGCCACGGCAACGTGCCCGACCTGATCGAGGCGGTGAAGCGCGGCGTCATGCTGGCCGGCGCGCTGCCAATGGTCTTTCCGACCGTGTCGATCCACGAGAGTTTCTCTCATCCGACCAGCATGTTCCTGCGCAACCTCATGTCGATGGACACCGAGGAGATGATCCGCGCCCAGCCGATGGATTCGGTGGTGCTGATCGGCGGCTGCGACAAGACCCTGCCCGCCCAGCTGATGGCGGCGGCCAGCGCCGACCGTCCGGCGATCGTGCTGCCCGTGGGCCCCATGCTTGTCGGCCATTTCAAGGGCGAGGTCCTTGGCGCCTGCACCGATTGCCGCCGCCTGTGGGGACAGTACCGCGCCGGTACCTTCTCCGAAGCCGACATCGAGCAGGTGAGCGAGCGGCTGGCACCGACCAAGGGCACCTGCATGGTGATGGGCACCGCCAGCACGATGGGCTGCATCGTCGAGACGCTGGGCATGGGTCTGCCGGGCAGCGGCTCGATCCCGGCCACGCACTCCGACCGCCTCCGCGTCGCCGAGGCGAGCGGCAGGCTGGCCGCCGAGATGGCCAAGAAGCAGGGCCCGCGACCCAGCGAGATCATGACCGCGGCTGCATTCCGCAACGCGCTGACCGTGCTGCAGGCGATCGGCGGCTCGACCAACGCCCTGGTGCATCTGACGGCGGTGGCGCGCCGGCTCGGCATCGACATCGAGCTCGAGGAGTTCGACGCGATCGGCCGCAAGGTGCCGGTGCTGGTCGATCTCAAGCCGTCGGGCGACCACTACATGGAGCATTTCCACTGGGCCGGCGGCAATTCGCGCCTGATGAAGGAGATCCGCAAGCACCTCGACGAGAAGTGCCTGACCGTCTCGGGCCGCACGCTGAAGCAGGTGATCGACTCGGCCGAGATCGTGCCCAACCAGACGGTGATCCGCACGCCGAAGAATCCGATCAAGCCGACCGGCGGCATGGCGGTGCTGCGCGGCAATCTCGCGCCGCGCGGCGCGGTCATCAAGCATGCCGCCGCCTCTCCGGCCCTGATGACGCACACCGGCCGCGCCGTCGTGTTCGATTCGCTGGAGGATCTCGCCGCGCGCGGCGACGATGCCAGCCTCGACGTGAAGGCCGAGGACATCCTGGTCCTGCGCAATGCCGGCCCAAAAGGCGCGCCGGGTATGCCGGAAGCAGGCTCGTTTCCGATCCCCATGAAGCTCGCGCGCTCGGGCGTGAAGGACATGATCCGCATCTCCGACGCGCGCATGAGCGGCACGGCGTTCGGCACCATCGTGCTTCACGTCGCGCCGGAATCGGCAGTCGGCGGCCCGCTCGCCCTCGTGAAGACCGGTGACCGCATCACCCTCGACGTGCCGAAGCGCAAGCTCGAGCTGCATGTCGATGCCAAGGAGCTTGCAGCGCGGCGCAAGAAGTGGAAGGCGCCGGCGCCGCCCAACGGCAGCGATCGCGGCTATACCGGCCTGTTCCACAAGGAAGTGCTGCAGGCCGATGAGGGTGTCGACTTCGGCTTCCTGGGTCCCGCCAAATCGTGACCGACGCGCCGCTTCCCGGCATCTCCGTCGTCGTCACCTGCTACAACTGTCGTGACTATATCGGCGATGCCATCCGGTCCGTGGCGCGCCAGACGCTGCGCGATTTCGAATGCGTCATCGTCGACGACGCATCGACCGACGATTCGGCTGAGGTTGTGGGGCAGACGCTCGAGGAGCTGGCCGACCCGCGTTTCAGGCAGATCCGGCTGGCCAAGAACGTCGGCCAGACCGGCGCCACGCGCGCGGGACTTGCGGCAACACGGGCCACCTTCGTCTGCTTCCTCGATTCCGATGACCTGTGGAGTCCCGATTTTCTCGAGCGCAACCTCGCCGCCCACCTGAACGAGACCTACGCGGTCGGCTTCACCGCCTGCAATGCACGGCTGATCGACGGCCAGGGCAAGCTGATCGCCGGCTGCGTCTACTGGTTCGGCAAGGAACGGGCGAGCGCAGACCGCGACCGCGCATTCGCTTCGATCGATCCAGCACGCGTGCCCAAGGTCGACGTCGCGAACAACACCGCGCATTGGCAGAAGCAGACGCCCTATCGGCTCTACACCAAGCGCGTGGTGCACTGGGTGTGGGTCAGTACCTCGTCGATGATGTTCCGCCGCTCTCTGATCGATCTCGTCTTCCCCGAAGACGACGAGACCTTCCGTCTGCACATGGACTTCTACGTCGTGGTCATGGCCCAGATGGTGGCGGGCTCGCTGCTGATCGACGAGGCGCTCTACTCCTACCGCCTGCACGGCCGCAACGGGGCGGCCGACAATCCAGTGCTGGGCGGCCGCCTGCATTTGTCCAGCCGCAATTGGGGAAATACCTACACGGTGATGCTGGACCGAATGCTTGCCGCGATGCGGCGCGATCGCGAGCGGTTCGTGACCTCGCTCGGCGAACGGCAGTACCAGCGCATGCTCCTGCGCATGCGGGCAGCTCGAGCATCGTGGCCGATATCATGGCTGCTGGTGGCGCGAAGCTGGCTCGTTTGAGCAAACTGAGGTATGTTAACGAAGGCTGTGGGTCGCCTAAGAACTTGTGCCAAGCGGGGAGTTGAGGCACGTGCGTCGTCTGAGGCAGCTTGTCTGCGTTTTCGTCATTGGGGCAAGCATCTTCGGGACGGCCGTCTCACCAGCGACGGCGCAAGGCCCGGTGAAAGCATCGCCGGAACAGGAACGCGAATATGAAGCCGCGTTCCAGGAGATGCTGCGCAAGCCGGCCGACCTCGATGTCCTGTTCAAGTTCGCCACGATCGCGACTAGGACGGGCGACTACGAAGGCGCGATCTCGGCGCTGGAGCGCATGCTGCTCGTCAACCCGGACCTACCGCGCGTGCGCCTCGAACTGGCCGTGCTGTATTTCCGCCTCGGGTCCTTCGAGGTGTCACGCACCTATCTGGAAGCCGTGCTGGCCTCGCCGAATCTCCCTCCCGAAGTGCGCGCCCGCGCCGAGCAGTATCTGGCCGAGGTCGAGAAGCGCAACAGCCCCTCGCGGTTCGTAGGCGAGGTCTTCGCCGGCGTGCGCTACCAGTCGAACGCCAATCTCGGTCCGCCGACCTCGAGCGTCCGCCTGTTCGGCCAGACCGCCAACCTCAATCAATCGGCTTTGGGAACCGCAGACTGGGGAGTCGTGGGTTCGGGCTACGTCCGGCACATCTACGATCTCGGCAGCCAGGACAAAGCGGCGATCGAAACGCAGCTCACCGGCTACGCCAACCGCCAGTTCCAGATTTCACAGGCCAACGTGTCGATCCTGGATCTGACGTCCGGACCGCGTTTCCAGGCCTTCCAGGGCATCTTCGAGGACGTGACGATCAAGCCGCTCATGTCGCTGGGCTACATCTGGGTGAACGACGTGCCGTATTACGGCAGCTACGGATCAGGCGTGGAGTTCGGCTCGCTGCTGAGCGAAAAGCTGCGCAATACGTCCAACGCCACCTATCGCCGTCTCATGTACCAGGACAGCTGGTACCTGCCGTTCAACAGCCTTTATACCGGCAACGAGTACTCAGCCAACACGACCTTCCAGTACGCCTTGACGGACGTGGTGGCGATCTTCGCCAACGGCAACCTCCAGCGCTACATGACCGACAACTCGCCCCAGTACAGCTACATGCTGCTGGGCGTTGGCGCTGGCATGCAGTTTCGCTTCGCCGACCCGCTGTTCAAGAGCCAGCTGCCATGGAGCATCGCCCTCTCAGCCAACGTGCAGTGGTGGAACTACGACCAGCCGGATCCGGTTGTCGATCCCATCGTGAGCCGCCAACAGAACGACGTAATTCTGAACATTACATTGTCCGTGCCGTTTGACGAGCGTACGAACATGATCGTTTCCGGAGGTCGCTTCGTCCGTAGTTCGAACATTCCGAACTACGACTTCACCAACAACAGCTTCCTCATGGGCGTGAGCTGGCGTTTCTAGTTTTGCCGTCGATGGTCGCGGAGAGCTTCATGAAAAAGTCGGTAGGTGGTCGGGTCGTGCGCGGCGCACTTCTCGGAGCGACGGCGCTTGGCCTGATGGCTGCCCCCCTCTCAATCGGCCAGGCCGCGGCCAAGGTCGGTGTCACATCAGCCACCGACGGCGATCCGCTCGGCAAGCCGCCGCAGGAGGCCGAGCGCGTCCTGCGCATCGGCGTCGACGTGCAGGCCAACGAGCTCATCACGACCAGCGCAAGCGACCGCGCCCATCTCCTCTTCCTCGACGGCTCGTCGCTGACGGTCGGGCCCAACGCACAGCTCACCATCGACAAGTTCGTGTTCGATCCCAACACCAAGACCGGCGAGCTCGCGATCAACGCCAGCAAGGGCGTGCTGCGCCTGGTCGGCGGCAAGATCAGCAAGAACGCGCCGATCACCATCACCACGCCTGCCAATACGGTGGGGATCCGCGGCGGCATCACCATCCTCGACGTCAAGTCCAACCAGACCGACTCGGTCTTCGTGTTCGGCAAGGACATGACTGTACGGGCCGGCGGCCAAACCCGGGTCGCAACACGGCCGGGCTCGATGATCGTCACCAATCTCGGCAGCCCACCGGGCCTGCCGACCATCCTGGCACAGGGCGCCCTGAATGCGCAGCTCGGTGCCCTCGAGGGGCGAGGCGGTCCCCAGGGGAGTGGCGGCAGCGGCAGCGGTGGCGGCGTACGCAGCCCGGACCAGGTCGCGCTGTCCTCCGGCCTGTCCGCCGTCAACTCCACGCAATCGGTGCGGATCGTGGCTCCGGGAGTACCCGACAATTTCGGCTCAGGCCCCGGTCCGCGCAATCGCAATCCCAACGACGCGATCTCGACTGCATTGAGCAACGCCAACCAGGCCGTTCAGACCAATACCGCGGAATCCCAAAGGCAGGCTCAGCCTCAGGGGCAGCTTCAACCTGACTTGCAGGCGCTGCCTCAGCCCCAGCCCTCGGCATTCGATCAGTTTCTGAGCGGCGAATTCCCCTTCGGCGCGGCCGACTTCGCCAAACTTGCCTTCCTGCCCAACAGCGTGGCGACAACGGTTAACGAGCTCAGCAACTTGAACTTCCAACGCGCCACCGCCACGTACAACGGACCGGTGGTCGCGCTCATCAACGGCAATCGTATCGACGGCACCTATCAGAACGTCTGGAGCTTCGGCAATCGCAGCGGCATCGCCACCATCAGGATCGACAACACGACGTATGGCGGCGGAAACGTGCCGAACACCTCACTCATCAACAACACGGCCGTATTCCAGGGCAGCTTGCCGTCGACGAATGGCCCGGGCGGACGCATCGCCGGCGTCGTCGGGACCTTCCTCTCGACTCCGGGCAATCCCGCCAGCCAGCAGTTCGGCGTGGTCGGTTTCTCGGGCCCGAACAACTACCAGGGGGTGGGGTTGTTCACGGGAACAAAGTAGTCCCGCGCGAGTCCGGATCCGACACTGCAACTTCACACGAGGTGCAGTGCCGGAATGCAACTATTGGTGCCAATTCGGTCCAAGGAGAGTAGGATCGGAGGTGCCGGGGGGCAGAGTTCCACCCAGCGCACTTGTGGGAAGTGGCGTTGGGGCAGCGTGTAGGTTTGGTGTTGGGGTTGGCCGCGGGACGGCCACGGAGAAGGCCCATGGCGAGATATATGGTGGTACGGGCGTCGCTCGTGCGTGCGGTAGCGCTTGGCACGACTGCGCTCGCGTTCTTCAACTCACCGTTCACCATCGGTGAGGCTTCGGCCAAGGTCGGCGTCACGTCGGCAGCCGACGGAGATCCACTCGGCAAGCCGCCCAACGAAAACGAGCGCATCCTGCGCATCGGCATCGACATCCAGGCCAACGAGTTGGTCACAACGGGCGCCAAGGACCGTGCTCATCTGGTCTTTCTCGACGGCAGCTCGCTGACGGTCGGCCCGGATGCCCGTCTTACCATCGACAAGTTCGTCTTCGACCCCAACACCAAGACCGGTGAACTCGCCGTCAGCGCCAGCAAGGGTGTGTTTCGTCTGGTCGGTGGCAAGATCAGCAAGAGCAATCCGATCACCATCACGACGCCCTCCGCCACGATCGGCATCCGTGGCGGCATCACCATCTTTTCCGTGACGCAGGTTCGGACGACGGCCAACTTCGTGTTTGGCAACAACATGAGCGTCACCGCGCTCGGCCAAACCCAGACAGCCATTCGCCCGGGCTCCCAGATCGTTACGAATGCCGGAAGTGCGCCCGGCGCGCCGGTCTTGCTGAAGCAGGGAAGCCTCAACGCGGCGCTTGGCGAGCTCGAAGGCAAGTCGTCTTCTCCGGACGGGTCTGGAGGGAATGCAGATCAGGCAGCCCAGAGGTCCGGCTTCTCGAGCGTCAATTCCGCTCAGACGTTCAACCTGCCGACCTTGAACCAAGTATCGCCGCTCAATGCCAACAACAACGTCGCAGCGAATGCCCTGAGCAACGCCGCCACGGAAACCCAGCCGGGCGGAAGCACGCCGGCCAACCCTGCGACAAAGACGTCGGCCGCCCCTACGCC
This sequence comes from Pseudomonadota bacterium, assembly GCA_023416135.1. Classification (GTDB taxonomy): domain Bacteria; phylum Pseudomonadota; class Alphaproteobacteria; order Reyranellales; family Reyranellaceae; genus Reyranella. The sequence continues at coordinate 89 of JAEZIF010000409.1, read as the reverse complement.
GATTCTCAATCCCAATCCCGGTCCGATCACAAATCCCAACCCGAATCCCAATCCAAACCCCGGCCCGGGCCCGGGGCCAGGCCCAGGCC
>JAEZIF010000245.1 GCA_023416135.1 Pseudomonadota bacterium | reverse complement strand
TCTCGTCGGAATCGATGACGATGGTCTTGCCGTCGGCCTCGACCTCACGGGCGCCGTAGGACCACAGCAGCGGATAGCGCCAGCCGTGGTTGTCGCCGAAGCCGTGGCCGAGCTCGAAGCCGAACGGATGGCCCGCCTTCTTGAGCTTGATGCCGGCTTCCAGAAGCTCGTCCCAGGTGTCGGGGAACTTCTCGTAGCCCGCCTGCTTGAACCAGTCGGTGCGCCAGTTCATGAGCTGGCCGATATTGCCGAAGGGGATGGCCTTCCACTTGCCGTTGACGACGACCGCTTCCTGCGCGGTCTCGTACCAGCCGCCGGATTCCTTGCCGATCTCGGCGGCGATGTCGCTGACGTCGACGAACTTGTCGTCGAACAGGAACGCCCAGTTGAAACCGATCGCAGTCATGTCGGGGCCGCTGGAATTCTCGGCCGCGGTGGTGACGCGGGTCAGCAGGCTGCCGACGCTCACCACCTCGTAATTCACCTTGATGCCCTTGGCCTTCTCATAGGCGGTCGCGAGCTTGTTCTTGAAGAAGGCATCGTACGGCGGCACGAACGAGCTCTCGTGCATCATCGTCAGGCTCTTCGTCTGGGCTCGGACGGCGGGGGCGCCTAACAGGGCGCCGGCAGTGCTGTACGCGGTAAGCTTAAGGACGTCTCTACGAGACTTACGGGAACTCAACGCCATGGCGAAGTCCTCCCTTTGCTTTAAGCGAGCGGAGCATAGCGGAGGGATTTGGCGTGCACCAACTCTTCCTCCGGCCAGACGGCTTTTGATGTGCAATGCGGCAAAGGCGGCGGCGATGGACAAAAGCCGACACGGATCGGAAGCTCGATCCACATAAGGAGCAGGGGAAACGCAATGACGTCGGGCATACCGGCCGAGGACTGGATCGCTTATCACGCTCGCTTCGCACCGAGGTCGGAGGCGGCGTACGACCTGGCGTCCGGCCGGCGCTTCACCTATGGCCAGTTCGACGAGCGCATCACACGCGCCGCGCTGTGGCTCGTCGCTGCCTTCGGTGTCCGTCCGGGCGATCGCGTGGCCGTGCTCAGCATGAACGACACCGACGTCTTCGAGCTTCAGTTCGCCTGCAGGCGGCTGGGAGCGATCTTCCTGCCTCTGAACTGGCGTCTCGCCGTGGCCGAGCTCGAGTTCATCTGCAAGGACGCGGGCCCCGTCGTCCTGCTCCACGGCGTGGAGTTCACCGATGCAGCCTTGCAGGTCGCGAAGCTTGCGGGCGTGGCGCAGACCGCCGACCTCGCCAACGGCAAAGCCAGCGCCTACGAGGCGGGGATCGAGGCGGCGCGCGGGACCCTCGATCCACCGGTGCCCGATCTCGGCGACATCTGGACCATCATGTACACATCGGGCACGACCGGCCGGCCCAAGGGCGCACAGATCACCCATCAGATGTGCGTCTTCAACGCCATCCAATCGGCCATGATGGTCGGCCTGACGGCGCAAAGCCGGAACCTGGTGTTCCTGCCGACGTTCCATACCGGCGGACTGAACGTCTACGCCAACCCGACCTTCCACACCGGCGGCTGCAACGTCGTGATGCGGAGCTTCGATCCGGCGCAGTTCCTGCAGCTGCTGAGCGATCGCGCGCTCGGCCTCACTCATGCCCTGGGAGTGCCGACCAACTTCCTGATGCTGGCGCAGGAGCAGGGCTTCGCCGATGCCGACTTCTCGCACATCGTTTCCCTCGGCGTCGGCGGCGCGGCGGCGCCGCTGGCGCTGATCGAGGAATACGGCCGCAAGGGCATCAAGCTGCAGCAGTGCTGGGGCATGACCGAGACCGGACCGATCGGCCTGCTGCTGTCGGGCGACATGGCGCTGGGCAAGGTCGGCTCGTCGGGCCTGCCGCCGCTCTACGTGCGGCTCAAGATCTGCGATCCCGACGGCAATGAGGTGAAGCGGAGCGAGACCGGCGAACTGATGATCAAGGGGCCGACGGTGACACCGGGCTACTGGAACCGGCCGGAGGCCAATCGCACCGCCTTCACCGAGGACGGCTGGTTCCACACCGGCGACGCCGCGCGCCAGGACGAAGACGGCTACTACTACATCGTCGATCGCTGGAAGGACATGTTCATCTCCGGCGGCGAGAACGTCTACCCGGTCGAGGTCGAGAACGTGATCTACCAGCTCGACGGCGTGCTTGAGAACGCCGTGGTCGGCGTGCCGCACCAGAAATGGGGCGAGGTCGGCCGCGCCTTCGTGGTGCTGAAGGCCGGCGCCAATCTCGATGAGGCCGCGGTGATCGAGCACTGCGGCAGCCAGCTCGCGCGCTTCAAGGTGCCGAAGCAGGTGCGATTCATCGACGAGCTGCCGCATAATGCGACCGGCAAGGTGCTGAAGCATCAGCTTCCGCGCACCTGAAAGGCCGGGAGGAATACGCATGGCCAGCATCGTCTTCGGCGCCGGCACGTCGCACACGCCGATGCTCAACATGACGGCCGAGGAATGGCCGTTGTTCGAGGAGGTCGATCGCCACCGTCCGCATCAGCATCCGGACGGGCGAGCCGCGACCTACGACGAGTTGCTGGTGAAGGCGCCGGCCTCGATGCGGATGGAGATCACGTCCGACAAGCACGCACTGCGGCACGGCGAGGCGATGGCGGCGCTCGACCGGCTGCGTCAAGGGCTGGGCGAAGCGCGGCTCGACGCGGTGATCGTCGTCGGCGACGATCACAAGGAGATGTACGGCGACGACAACATGCCGGCTGTCCTGGTCTACCGCGGCGAGACGATCGCCAACGTGCCCAACCGGACAGGCGTCGGCGCCGGCTCGGCAGTCGACGGGCCGCGGCGGCTCACCTGGATGCAGCGCGCCGCCGCGCGCTACTACGAGGAGAGCGAGACCCGTCACTATCCCGTCCATGCCGGCCTCGCCAACCATCTGATCG
>JAEZIF010000208.1 GCA_023416135.1 Pseudomonadota bacterium | reverse complement strand
GATTGACGCCGAAGCGGCCGTGGCTGATCGAATCGATGGTCATGGCCATGCGCGCCGTGAGCGGTGGCGGCATGGTGAGCACCGCGACCGTGGCATAGAGCTCGATGCGGCTGGTGATCGAGGCCAGACCCGCCATCAAGGTGAAGGATTCGAGATTGTCGTCCCAGTAGCGCGATTTGCCGCCGAACCCGCGCAGCTTGATCATCGACAGCGCGAAGTCGAAGCCGTACTTCTCCGCGCGCAGCACGACTTCACGATTGAGGTCGAAGCTCGGCGTGTATTGCGGCGAAGTCGACGAGATCAACCAACCGTTGTTCCCGATGGGAATGAAGACGCCGATCTCCATCGTGCACCTCGTACGCGGTTGCTGCTTGCTGCGGCGCAGCAACTCCCATGCCACGAGGAGTGAACAGGATTCTCGCGCACAAACGCGCCTGCAGGTCGCGATGCGTTGCACGCACGGAGGCAGACTGCTCGCGCCAAGCGCTGTCTCAAATGAACAGCGCAGTCTGGGAAAATCGTTCCCGCAGCGTCAGCGGTGAATTACTGCGCGGCGCTGCCCAATCTTGCGAGGTGATGGCGATTGACCGGCTTGGGCAAGCCGAGGTTGCCACGCAAGGTCGTCGACTCGTACTCCGTGCGGAAGAGTCCACGACGCTGCAGCTCGGGGATGACCAGGTCGACGAAGTCCTCGAGCGAACCGGGAAGCCAGGCCGGCATGACGTTGAAGCCGTCGGCCGCGCCGCCCTTGAACCAGTGCTCCATCTCGTCGGCCACCTGAGACGGCGTGCCGATCGACAGCACGTGGCCGCGCGGGCCGGCATTGGCCAGGCAAAGTTCCCAGAAGGTGAGCTTGTCGCGCCGCGCCTGCTCGAGCAGCAGGCGTTGGCGGCTGAGCGGTCCGTTCGTGTCGGCCATCTCCGGCACCGGCCCGTCGAGCGGGAGCTTGTCCAGGCCGTGCACGCCGATCGTCGATTCCAGGATCGAGATGCCGACCGGCTTCTGGATCAGCGATTGCAGGAAGTCGTACTTCTCCTGCGCCTCCGATGTGGTCGGCGCGACGACGGGATAGAAGCCCGGCATCACCAGCGTCTGGTCCTGCGAGCGCCCGAAACGCGGCAGGCGCGACCGGACATCGTCATGGAACTCCTTCGCCTGCTCGAAGGTCGTGGACGCTGTGAAGACCAGTTCGGCCAGCCGGGCGGCAACGTCGCGTCCCGTCCCCGATGCGCCGGCCTGGACCAGAACCGGCCGGCCCTGCGGCGAGCAGGCGACGTTGAGCGGGCCACGCACCTGGAAGTGTTTTCCCTTGTGGTTCAGCACATGCATCCTGGCAGGATTGAAGAAGCGGCCCGACTCCTGGTCGCGGATGAAGGCATCCTCGTCCCAGCTGTCCCACAGGCCGTTGACCACGTCGGCGAACTCGATTGCGCGGTCGTAGCGGTCGGCGTGGCCGAGATGCTCGTCGCGTGAATAGTTCAACGCATCCTGCTCGTTGTTGGAGGTGACGAGATTCCAGCCGGCGCGGCCGCCCGAAATCTGGTCGAGCGAGGCGAACTGGCGGGCCAGCGTATAGGGCTCGTTGAAGGTCGTGGTCGAGGTCGCCACCAGCCCGATGTTCCTGGTGACCGCGGCAAGAGCCGACAGGACGGTCATCGGCTCGAACTTCACGACCTTGCCCATGCGGCCGCGCGCCTCGGGACTGCCGCCGAGGTTCACCGCAGCGGAATCCGCCAGGAAGAAGAGGTCGAACTTGCCGCGCTCGGCGAGTTGAGCGGCCTCGGCGATCTCCGCGAAGTTCGTGCCGGACTGCATATGGGCGCCGGGATGGCGCCAGGCCGCGACATGCTGGCCTGTTTCGTGCACGAAGGCGCCGAGATGCATCATCCGTTTCGGCTGGGACAAGAGTCTCTCCGGTCTGCAGTGCAAAGAGTGTAAGATTGCCGCAAGCCTCGTGCCATCCCGACCTGCGGCAGGGCGGCATGGCACGGCGCGCACGATTCGCTAAGCTCGTGATGGAATTAGGTAAGGAGCACGAACGGATGGACACGTCGGTCGGCCTTGCGAGAGAGCAGGCCCTGCCCGTCATCTCCTTCGCCGGCCAGAGCGATGCGGAGCTGGCATGTCGGCTCGACCAAGCCTTTTCGACCATCGGCTTCTGCTATTTCAGCGACATCGGCGTCGATCCCGCGCTGGTCGAGGGCGTGTTCGCGGCATCACGGCGCTTTCATGCACAGCCACGCGCCGCCAAGGACATGATCGCCATGAACTGCTTCCATCGCGGTTACATGGCGCCCAAGACCTCCATCATCGAGACCTCGTCGGTCGCCGAGGTGACAAAACCCAACGATTCCGAATCGTTCATGCTGATGCACGAAGTGGCGCCCGACGATCCACGGTACGGCCGCCCGCTCGACGGGCCCAACCTGTGGCCCGACCTGCCGGGCTTCCGCGAGCCGGTGGTCGCCTACGAGGAAGCAATGCATGCCTTCTGCTTGCGCCTGCTGCGGCCGCTGGAGCTGGCGCTCGGCCTGCCGCGCGACTGGTTCGCGCCCTACTTCGAGCGGCCCACGACCTTCCTGCGGCTGCTGCACTATCCGCCGCATGCCAGGGACGCCTCCGAAGATGCGTTCGGCTCGGCGCCGCACACCGACTACGGCTTCATCACCATCCTCTGCCAGGACAGCAGCGGCGGGCTCGAAGTGCGTCGCAGCGACGGCGCCTGGCTGCCCGCCCCGCCCGTCGCCGGCACCTGGGTGGTCAATGTCGCCGACATGCTGTCGCGCTGGACCAACGGCCGCTGGCAGTCGACCCCGCATCGCGTGAAGAACCTCTCGGGCGGCGACCGATATTCCTGTCCCTACTTCTTCGACATGTCGATGGACAGCACCGTCGAGGTGCTGCCGACCTGCCAGGACCCTGAACGGCCGGCGAAGTGGCCGCCGGTTCGCTATGGGGACTATCTGCTGGAGCGCCTGGACAAGAACTACGCCTATCGCAAGCAGCCGGAGCCCGCGTGATGCAGAGCCTTCTTGACGTCTCGGGTCTCGCCTTCGCTTATGACGGAGCCGCCGCCGTGCGCGACGTGTCGCTTTCCGTCCAGCCGGGCGAGATCGTGGCCCTGCTGGGCGCCAACGGCGCGGGCAAGTCGACGACAGTGCGCATGATCGCCGGCGTGCTGACGCCGCAGAGGGGCGACATCCGCTTTGCCGGCGAGGAGCTGACCGGCTCGCCGAGCCACGTCGTCGTGCGGCGCGGCATCACTCTGGTGCCGGAAGGCCGGCTGGTCTTCCCGCAGATGACGGTGATGGAGAACCTGCAGCTCGGCGCTCACATCAAGCAGCGCGGCGAGATCGCGGCCCTGGTCGAAAAGGCCTTCGCCCTCTTCCCGCGCCTGGCCGAACGGCGCAGCCAGCTCGCCGGCTCTATGAGCGGCGGCGAGCAGCAGATGCTGGCGATCGCCCGCGGCCTGATGGCCGAGCCCAGGCTGATCATCCTTGACGAGCCGTCGCTGGGGTTGATGCCGATCGTCGTCCAGGAAGTGTTCAAGCTGATCGAGGCGGTGAACAAGAGCGGCATCGGCGTGCTGCTGGTCGAGCAGAACCTGCACCAGTCCCTGCGCATCGCCCATCGCGGCTATGTCCTGGAAAAGGGCGCCGTCGTGCTCTCCGGCAGCGGTCAGGAGCTTCTGGCCGACGCCTACGTGCAGAAGGCGTTCCTGGGTCGCTAATCCGGCGTTCCGAGATACGCCGCGATCACCTGCGGGTTGCTGGAGACCTCGGCCGGCGTGCCGTCGGCGATCAGGCGACCCGATTCCAGCACCAGCACACGGTCGGACACTTCCATGACCGACGGCATGTCGTGCTCGACCAGCACCACCGTGACGCCGTTCGCGCGAATGCGGCGCAGCACGTCGATCATGGCCGCCGTTTCGGTGGGATTGAGGCCGGCGCAGGGCTCGTCGGCCAGCAGAAGGTCGGCACGCGTGGCAATGGCGCGCGCCACCTCGAGATGGCGCAACTGGCCGACGGTCAGCACGCTCGCCGGCTCCCGGGCGAGATGAGTCATGCCGGCGAGCGTCAGCGCGTTGGTCGTGGTCGCCGCGACGTCGCGCGCGCCCGTCTTGCCAAACAGCGCGCCGATGCGAACGTTCTCGGCCACGCTGAGGTCGCGGAACGGCCGGGCGATCTGGAAGGCCCGCGCGATGCCGAGTTCGGCGATGCGGTTGGTCGCCAGCCCGGTGATCGGCTGATCCTTGAACGAAACCGTACCGGACGTAGGCGCGAGATAGCCCGTCACCAGATTGAACAAGGTCGACTTGCCCGCGCCGTTGGGGCCGATGACGCTGGTGATCGATCCCGGCTCGACGGCAAAGGAGACGTCGGAGATCGCGAGCAGGCCGCGAAAGCGCTTGCTCAGCGCCTCGACGCGCAGGATGGGCGCGCTCATTCGGCCGGCACCGTCGCCGCCGCGCGGCGCTTCTGCCGCCATCTTTTCACGAAACCCAGCACGCCGCCGGGTGCCGCCAGCACCAACACGACCAGCAGGAGACCGGTAGCGAACAGATGGAAGTCGAGCAGCCGGGCAAGCACCACCTGGGTGATGAAGACCAGCATGAAGGCACCGATCACCGGGCCGAACAGCGTGCCCAACCCACCCAGCAACGAATAGACGATCAGGTTGAGGTTGGTGTCGTTTCGATAGACCGAATCCGTGGTGATGTAGCCCAGCGAATGGCCATAGATTACGCCCAGAAGGCCGGTCAGCACGGCGCTGATGACGAAGGCCTGCCGCTTGTAGCGCTCGGTCGGCACGCCCAGCATGCGCGCCGTGTCCTCGTCCTCGCGGATGCTCAAAAGGCCGGCGCCGAAGCGGCTGCGCCGGATCTGCCAGGCGATCAGCAATACGATCACGCCCGCCACGAGATAGAGCTCGTAGAAAAAGGTGGCGGGATCCCATCCGGCCGGGGTGATCGCCGGGAAGTTCAGTCCCAACGAGCCCTGCAGGACGTCGACGTTGTTGTTGAGCTCGGCACAGACATGGGACACGCCCAGCATGGCGATGGCGAAGAAGGTACCGCGCAGGCGCAGGATGGGATAGGCGACGACAGCCGACAGGATGGCGCAGGCCAGCCCGCCCGCGAGCAGACCGATCGGCAGCATCAGCGACAGCGGCACCCCCGACAATCGATCCTCGACCAGCCCGGCCGCGAAAGCTCCGACGCCGATGAACGCGGCATGGCCGAAGCTGGCATAGCCCGCGAAGCCGCCGAGGATGGTCCAGGCGACGGCCAGTCCCGCGGAGTAGATCATGAGCTGGCCGACACGCACATAGAACGGCGGCAGCACCAGCGGCAGCGCCGCCAGCACGACGGCGGCGGCCAGGACGATCGCAACGAAGAATACAGGCCGCTGCCCGGTCATCGTGCCCTGTTCATCGCGATGGCGCGAAGGCATTGCCCAGCAGGCCCTGCGGCCGCACCAGCAGCAGCAGGACGAGCAGCAGGAACATCGTCACGTTGGGGAAGGACGGTCCGATGTACTGGGCCGTAAGAGTGCTCGCCACGCCGATCAGCAGGCCGCCGATCAGGGCGCCAGCCGGACTTCCGACTCCACCCAGCACGACGACGACGAAGGCGTTCAGGGTCCAGGTCGCCTCGTCGGCCGGCGAGAAGGGCAGGATGATGCCGATGACGATGCCGGCCGCGCCGGCAAAGGCCGCCGAGACGGCGAACGTCAGTGCATAGACATGCCGCACGTTGACGCCGCACAGCCGCGCCGCCAGCGTCTGCTGTGCGGTGGCGCGGATGACGCGACCGAGCGGCGAGAACTTCAGGAACGCCGCGAGGAACGACAGCAGGATCAGGCTGGCCACCAGGCAGCTCACGCGCACCGCATCGAGGGTGATCGGGCCGAGCTTCAGCGAGGTGAAAGCCCAGGTCGGCGTGATGTTTCTCATGTCGGGAGAGAACACCCAGATCATGACGTTGTGCATCATCAGCGCCACGCCGAAGGTCAGCAGGATCGAGCCGAAGGCGGAACTGTCGACGGCATATTGGATCAGGAATCGCTGGTAGACGTAGCCGACCGAGAACAGGACCGCCATCACCAGCGGCATGGTGAGCAGCGGGTCGATGTGCAAGGTCTCGGAGAAGATCAGCGCCAGATAGGCGCCCAGCAGCACCAGGATGCCGTGGCTGAGGTTGATGACGTGCAGGACGCCGAAGATCAACGAGAAGCCGACGGCAGCAAGAGCATAGATGCCGCCGAGCACCATGCCGTCGGCCAGCGTCTGGGCGATCAGGTTCATGCGCCGGCAGCGCGCGCAGCCAGTCGCGCGTAACCGTCGATCATGAGCATGATCGCGCCACTGGAGTGGCGCACCTCCAGCAAAATCACGCTTTCTTGTCCCATGGCGGCGACGGGTAAACGGGCTTCGCGGTCGCTGCCGCCTGCGGATAGACGATCTCGAGCTTGCCCTTCTGCACCTGCCCGATGAAGCCGCCCATCAGCAGCTCATCGCCATCGCCGTCGGACGTGAACTTGATGCGGCTGTAGAAGGTCTCGAAGTCGGCAGCGGACAGCGCGTCGCGCACCTTGCCAGGGTCGGTGCTCTTGGCCGCCTGCATGGCCATGACGTAGGTCTCGATGCAGGCTGCGGCGCCCGCAGTGTGATAGGCGATCGGCCGCGTGAACTTGGTCTTGTAGTATTCAATGAACTTCTTGGAATCGCCGAAAAACTTGTCCTTGAACGGCACGTTCTCGTCCCAGTAGGTCGAGCAGCACAGCGCCTCCGAGTGCTTGCCCAGCGCCTCGCGGAACGAGACGAGCTGCGGTCCCAGGCCCTGGAACAGGAGCTTCACGTTGGTGTTGGTCGCCACCATCTGGCGCGCCACCAGGAGAGAGTTCTGGTCGTGCATGACGCAGATCAGCAGGTCGGGCGTATTGGCACGCACCGAGCCGAGCACGCTCGACACGTCCGTCGGCTTGGCCGGCAGCTCGTAGCCTTCGATGCGCTTGAATCCCGCGGCGTCGCAGGACAGCCGCACACCCTCGGCCGCGGTCTTGGAGAAGGCGTCGTTGGTCCAGATCACCGAATAGGTCTGCGGCAGCGGCTGCAGCGACTTGAACATCGCCGCCGTCGCCGCGAACTGGCGCGTGGCGCGAGGATACATGCCGAACACGAACTTGTATCCGCGGGTGAAGATCGCGTCGGAGCCGCCGCCGGTCTGAACCATCGGCTTCTTGGCGCGCTCGGTGATGGCGGCGGTCGGCAGCACGATGTTGGAACCGAACGAACCCAGGAAGAAGTTGGTGCCTTCGTCGATCTGGCGCTGGATCAGCGTGGTGGCGCGCGCCGGGTCGCTGGCGTCGTCGAACAGCTTCAGATCGATCTTGTACTTCTCGCCGGCGATCTCGACGCCGCCCAGCACGTCGTTGAAGTAGCTGACGGAGGTGATGTAGCCGTTGTTGACGTTGAGGCCGGTCTCCGCCGCTGCACCGGTAAGCGGAACAGACCCGCCGATCACCAGCGTCTTGGTCTGGGCGTGGGCCGAACGGATGGCCGGAGCAGCAAGCGCCGCGGCACCGAGTGCCATAACCCGACGTCGAGTTGCCCTTTTGCTGTGCAGCACCATGACCATTCCCCCTCGTCCCCAAACACTCGATCGAGCTTAGGAGGCGATACTTCGATGTCAACGACGGCGCTTCGCAATCGATTGCGATGCGGCTTAACGGTAGGCACCGTCGATCGGCAACGCGACACCCGAGATGAAGCCGGCAGAGTCTGAAAGCAAGAAGTCGACCACTGCAGCCACGTCGTCGCCGCTGCCCGGCTTGCCGCCCGGATATCCCGCCAGCAGCGCCGCCCGTTGCTCGGGCTCCAGCCTGTCGAATCGGTCGCGGATGCGCGTGCCCTGCTCACCGAGGATCAATCCCGGCATCAGCGCGTTCACGGTGATCCCCCACTCCGCGAGGTCCTTGGCGAGCTGCGACGTAAAGCCCAGCAACGCCGCCTTTGCCGTGGCGTAGGGCAGCCGCCCGGTAACCGTTGTCAGCGGCCCTTTCTCGCCGTCGGCTATGATCGAAGAGAACAGCACGATGCGGCCGCGGCGCTGCGGCCGCATCAGCGGCACCGCCGCACGCGCCGCCAGGAACGCGCTTGTCAGGTTGAGGTCGATGACATGCGTCCATTCGTGCAGCTCGAACTCCTCGATATGGCGCGCCCGCTTGGGGCCGGCGCCACCGGCGATGTGCACCAGGGCATAGACGGCACCGAAACGCCGGCTGGCGCGACTGACGGCATCGACCATCTGGTTCGGGTCGGTGACGTCGGCGCGCCAGGCATCCAGCCGACCAGCAGCGCCCGCAAACTCCGAACGAAGCGCATCGAGCGAGCCCTGGTTGGCGTCGACGACGAAGACCGAAAGTCCGCTGTTCAGCAACCGCCGCACGGTCGACTTGCCGATGCCCCCGGCACCGCCCGTTACGATCGCCGCTTTCGTTTCCACCATGCGGTTCACCGATCCATTTTCGTCCAAGTCGATTGAAGCCATACGACAGGCGCGCCTAACCTGCCAGCCGCGCGAAGGATGGAGGGGCGTCGTGGGTGACAGGGTGGCCAACAAGATTGCGCTCGTGACCGGCGCGGCGGCCGGGTTGGGCCGCGCCATCGCGCTCAGGCTGAGCGAGGAAGGCGCGTCTCTGGTGCTTGCCGACATCGATGCAGCGGGACTCGCCGAGACCGAGCGGCAGATCAAGGCCAACGGACGGCCCGTGACGGCCATCGCTGCCGACGTCACCGAGGAAGCGCCGGTGAAGGCGCTGTTCGCTGCGATATTCGAGGCCCACGGCCGACTCGATATCCTGGTCAACGACGTGGGCGGCGGAACATCGGGCCGCATCTGGGAAGCCAAGGTCGAGGACTGGGACTTCATCCTGCGGCTGAACCTGCGCTCCGCCTTCCTGTGCACGCGCGAGGCGGCAGCGCACATGCGCGAGCGGCGCTATGGGCGCATCATCAACCTCAGCTCCGGGGCGCGCGAAGGCACGCCATGGACGGCCTACTACATCGGCAATTCCGCCTATTCCGCCGCCAAGGCCGGCATCCACGGATTTACCCGCGGCGTGGCCCTGGAACTGGCCGAATACGGCGTGACGGTGAACGCGGTGGCGCCCGGCCCGATCGAGACTGAGAAGACGGCGCCGGGCTTCCGAAAGCTCGAGCCGCTCGAATACGGGCCGGTGCGGGCGACGCCGCTGCGCCGCATCGGCGTGCCGGCGGACATCGCCAATGCCGTGCTCTATCTTGCCTCGGACGAGGCCAACTACATCACCGGAACCACGCTCGCCGTCGCGGGAGGACGCTGACCATGGACAGCTCGACCGACATCGCCAACGCGCTCGATCACGACATCGCGGCTCTCAAGGCCAAGGCTGCCGACTTCGACGCACGCCACCAGCTCATCGAGCAGGTGACTTGGCCGCAAGGCGTGCGCATCGCCGTGAACTTCACGGCCGACTTCGACGCCATGCTGCTGCGTCGCCTGTTCAACGAGCCGCCCTCACAGCTCGCCAAGGGCGAATTTGGCGGCCGCGTCGGCATCTGGCGCCTGATCGAACTGTTCGACAGCCACGGGATCAAGGCCACGATCTTCACGCCCGGCCGCATCTGCGAGCTCTATCCGCGAGCGGTGAAAGCCGCCTCGGAGAGCGGCCACGAGATCGCCGACCACATGTGGGAGCACCAGGTGCCGAAGGATCCCGAGCTGGAGCGTGATCACCTGCGCAAGGCCAAGGACGCGATCGAAAAGCTGACAGGCAAGCGGCCGATGGGCACGCGCAGCTGGCACACCCGCGAGCTTCTGCTCGAGGAGGGCTTCATCTACAATTCGCACGACACGCTCGACCACCTGCCGCATTATGTCAGCGCCCCGGACGGGTCGAAGCCGCTGCTCAACCTGCCGTTCCACTACGCCATCGACGACGCGATGTTCTTCAGCTTCGCCTGGCTCAATACCGAGAATCAGGCGCAGCGCATGATGGATCCCGACCATGTCGAGGAGATCTGGTGGGCGGCCTTCCTGCAGCAGTACCAACAGGGCGGCTATCTCAACATCTGCATGCATCCCTTCGTGTCGGGCCGGGCGCTGCGCATCGCCATGCTCGACCGCCTGATCAACCGCATGAAGGAGCTGCCCGGCGTGTGGTTCCCGACCTGCGAGCAGGTGGCGCGCCATGTGCTCGCCGCCCATCCGGCCCGCTAGGAGACGACGTCATGCCCTGGAAAGAGCGCTACACGATCAGCGACGAACGTACGCTTCTCGACTCCGAGGTGCGCTGGCCAGACGGCAAGCGGTGCTGCTTCCGCATCGTCGTCGACCTCGCGCCGGCAAGCGGTCCCGACGGCATCGCGCCGCAGGACCTCACCACGCCCGATGCCTATTTCGGCATGCATGGCGGGCTGCGCGAGCTCTGCGGCACCCTGAAGCGCTACGGCATCAAGGCGACCTTCGCGGTGCCGGCGGTGATCGCCGAGATCCATGGCGACACCGTGCGCCGCCTGCGCGACGAGGGTCACGAGATCGCCGCCCACGGCTTCAAGCACGAGGATGTGAGCACGCTCGGCCGCGACGAGGAACGCGCGCGTCTGGAACGCACCACGGCGATCCTGGCCAAGATCTCAGGCGCGCGCCCGTCGGGCTGGTTCTCCCTGCCGCGACAGAGCGACAAGTTCGCGGGCGGCGCGGTCAGTCCCAATACGATCGATCTCCTGGTCGAGGCGGGCTACGACTATTTCGGCAACGGGCTTGCCGACGACCTGCCGCACTACTGGGTGTGCGACTTCGCCAGCCGCCGCAACATCCTCACCCTGCCCTACTACTACCACTTCGACGATCAGTTCTTCCTGCTGTTCCCGAAGAAGGGCACGGGGCTGGAGAATCCCGATTCGCTCTTCCGCAACTGGAAGGCCGAGCTCGACGCCCAATACAAGCGCGGCCGGCAGTTCTCGATGGTCCTGCATCCGCATGCCATCGGCTGGCCCAACCGGCTGCACGTGCTGGAGCAGTTCCTCGACCATGCGCGCGGCCTGCCGGAACTGTGGTACGCGACGAGCGAGAAGTGCGCACGGCATTGGCTCGCCACCTTCCCCGCCGCAACGCATCTCAAGCTCGAGCCGTCGATCTGGCGCGACTATCCCGGCAGCCTGAGCTGAGCCATGAGCAAGTATCGCTTCCTGCTGATCAACGCCTTCAGCCTTGCGCCCGGCAACGACTTCGCGATGCGCTCCTACACCGGCCCAAGGAGACGCAGGTCTACAACTACGAGGACCTGAGACCGTTCCTCGCCGACATCGACTGGGACCTCAATCCCGGTGCGCTCGCCACACACGGCAACTTCCCGGTGACGACCAAGGAAGCGTTCATGTCGGTCGGCAACAACCGGCTGCCGCTGGTGCGCGAGGCCTGTGCCAGCGGCAAGTACAACGCCATCGTGCTGCTGGGCGGCGGCGATCCGGGCTACATGGAAGCGCGAGAGATCGCGCGGCAGTACCGCATTCCGCTCACCAGCTCGGCGCACGCCCAGATGCACATTGCGGGATTGCTGGGCAACAAGTTCTCGATCGTCGACATCTCCGAATCCCACAACATGCAGATGTACCATCTGGTGGTGCAGTACCGCATGACCGATCGCTGCGCCTCGATCCGCAACGTCAACTTCCCGCTGCCCACGCCAAACCATCCCAACGACAAGCCGTTCAATGTCGAGCGCGACCGCGCGCTGCAGAGCGGCACCTCGGACATGCTCGACGCGGCGGTCGAGGAATCGGTCGCCGCCATCGAGGAAGATGGCGCCGACACGATCATCCTGGGCTGCTCGGCCGCCTTCTGGATGCAGCCGTTGCTGCAGAAGCGGCTGCTGGAGATCGGCTGGGACGTGCCGGTCCTGGAAGGCGCACGGGCGGCGATCCAGGTGGCGAAGATGCTGTCGATCTCGGCGTCGACGCAAGCGCGCTCGCCTTTCCCAGCGAGCGCCCGGCCAAGTGACGGCGCCGGAAGGTGTTTTAGTTTCTTGCCGGACCGGGGACCTCCAGGCCCGCAGTCCGGCAAAACAAGAAGGGGGCAAGATGATCGGCAGACGAACACTTCTCGCCGCAACGGCGGGGCTTTCGATGGCAGGCGGCGCTAACGCCCAACCAAAGTATCCAACGGAGCCCGTTAAGATCGTCGTGCCACGCGCGCCGGGCGGCGGTTCGGACATCCTGGCGCGCCTGCTGCAGCCTACTTTAGAGAAGAAGTTCGGCGTGCCCGTCATCATCGACAACCGGCCCGACGCAGCGGCCGTGATGGGCGCGACCATCGTCACCAAGGCAAAGCCCGACGGCTACACGCTGCTGCTGACCGACAACTCCTTCTACCAGAACCCGGCGATCCTCGATTCGCTGCCCTACGACACGCTGAAAGGCTTTGGCGCCATCACCATGCTGGCGCAGGCGCCGGTGATCCTGATCGTGCATCCCGACGTGCCGGCCAGGAACATGGCCGAGCTGATCGAGCTCGCCAAGAAGACCAACCTCACCTTCGCCTCGGGCGGAGTCGGCGCCTCGACGCACCTCATGGGCGTGATGGTCAACCTCAAGGCCGGCACCAACATCACCCATGTGCCCTTCAAATCGTCGGGCCAGGCGCTGATCGCCCTGCTGGGCGGCCATGTCTCCATGCAGTATGGCGGGCTCGCCTCGGCGCCGCCCTACATCAAGGACGGCAAGGTCCGGCCCATCGCCATCACCGGCGACAAGCGCGACCCGGCGGTGCCCGACGTGCCCACCTTCAAGGAAAGCGGCCTGGAGGGCGTCGACGTCTCTAGCGTCTGGGGCATGCACGCCCCGCCGGGCACGCCGGTCGAGATCCGCCGCGCGCTACGTGATGCCGTTGCTGCCGTGATGCGCGACCTCGAAGTTGCCAAGCAGCTCGCCGAACGCGGCTATCAGACCATCGCCAGCACGCCGGAGGAGCACCAGCAGCAGACCGACGCTTTGGTGAACCAGTGGATCGAGGTCGGCAAGAAGGTGAACCTGAAGGAGTAAGGTGCACCTCATGAGGATTTTCCGGCATTTCCGGCATTTCCGACAGACGTCGTAGCGGTGGATCGGAAGCCGACCCACAATCCATGGGGTCGGGCAGACCGGCCGCCCGGCCCTCGTCGACAGGCAGCCGAACAGGCCGACACGGTGTCCGGCCGCGAATGGACTTCGGATGAACGATGCATAGAGCGACGCCGCCCGGGAAGGCGGGCAGCCATTGATAACTTAAGTTATTATCCCTGTCAACCCCTAACCAGCCTTGGCGAGATCGATGGCGCGGCGGTACATCGTCATCGCCGCTTCGGGCGTGTTGTAGCCGGCGTGCGCCGTCAGGGTGACATTGTCGAGCTTGAGCAGCGGCTCGTTGGGATCGACCGGTTCCTTGGCGAATACGTCGGTTGCATAGTGACCGACATGGCCGGACTTCAGCAGATCGATCAGCGCGGGCTCGTCGACGACTCCGGCGCGCGCCGTGTTGACGACGATGACGCCCTTCTTCGCCTTCTGGAGCTTCGCCCGGTCGAGGAAGCCCCGCGTCTGGTCGTTGAGACCGAGGTGCAGGCTGACGATGTCGGACTGCTTCAAGAGGTCGTCGATATCGACCATCGGCACCTTGGCATCGGGACGCGGCGAGCGGTTCCAGGCCACGGCCTTCAATCCGATGCCCGAGGCGATGCGGGCCATCTCCCGCCCGATTCCGCCCAGGCCGACGATCCCGATCGTCTTGCCACGCAACTCCATGCCCTGCATCGGACGCCAGCCGGCGTTGCGCACCATGGCATGCATGGTGCCGATGTGCCGTGCCGCGGCGAACACCAGGCCCATGGCATGCTCCGCCACCGTCGTGTCGCCATAGCCCGAGATGGTCGAGACCTTCATGCCGAGCCTCGCCGCCGCTGCGAGATCGACGAAGCTCGCCGCACCCGTCCCCAGGAAGACGATGTGCTTCAGGCCGGTGCAGCGTTGCAACGTCTCATCGTCGAAGTACGTCGCATCGTTGATGACGGTGTCGTAGCCCTCGATCAGCTTGGGGATGGCATCGGCAGAAACCGGCCCCATGTTGACCGTGACCGGGATGTCGGACGGTCCGTGAACTCTCTTCCAGACGCTGTCGATATCGGGGGTCGAATCGATGAACAAAGTCTTGGGCATCACTCTCTCAACCTAGTTGTTCGACGACGCGGCCGAGCCGCTCCAGGGTGCGCACGGCCGCCTTCTGGTCCAATCCCGGCCACTGCACGCGCACCAGGATGTGGTCGGCGCCGGTGCGTTCGCCGTAGCGGCCGATCTGCTCCACCACCTCGTTTTGCGATCCGATGATGAAGCGGTTGGCCGCGAACTTGTCGAAGTCCGCGCGAATGCGATCCCCAGGCACGAAACCCGAGGCGCTGCCCCAGCTGGCATAAGCCTCATATTTGAAGGACAGCGGCTCGCGCACCTCGTCCAAAGCCTTGCCGGTGCCGCTGCCGACATGGCACTCGCGGATGATCGGGAACTCCTTGGCCGGCGGCAGGCCAGCCGCGGCACGAGTTTCGCGGAACAGGGTGCCGAGCTTCTTCACACCCTCCTCGCTCACCAGAGGCGACGGCATCCAGGCATCGGCGAGCCTGGCGGCGCGCGCGACCGGCGGCTCCGAATCGCCTGCCATCCAGATCGGCGGGCCGCCGGACTGCTTGGGCTTGAGGCTCGCCTGCACCTTGTCGAGCGTGTGGTAGCGGCCGCGATGCTCGACCACGTCGTCGCGCCACAGCTTGCGGATCACCTCGACGCCCTCGACGAAACGCGACACGCGCTCCTTCATGGGTACGCCGATGGAAGCGAACTCCTCCGGCCGATAGCCCAGGCCCAGGCCGATGATGGCGTTGCCATCCGTCAGCCAGTCGAGCGTCGCCGTCTCCTCGGCGACGATCACCGGATTGAGCAGCGGCAGCAGCAACAGGCCGGGACCAAGCCGCATGCCCGCGGCCTCGGCCGCCAGTCGCGCCAGCAACGGCATGGCCTGGAACATCTGCACCGGGCTCGACAGGAAATGCTGGCCGACCATGACCGAGGCGAGGCCGCTCGCCTTGGCGACGCGCACCTGCTCGATCAGGTTCGAGAGTTCCGGACCGAGATCGGCGCCCTGCCGCCACTGGGTGTTCATGAAGAGACCGAGCTTCATCGGCTTCTTTCCTCTCCCTTCTTTCCTCCGGCGAACACTCTAGCGTCGTCGCGCGACCAGCACATCCCGCCGTTTGATGACACGATCGACACGATGGGCCAGGCGATCGTAGGGCGGCCGGTTGACGACCTCGAGGTCGGCGACCTTGCCGACCAGGGCCATCATCTCCTCCCGATTGAGCCGGGTCGAATCCCATGAAAAGGCAATGGCGCCGCCGGGTACCAACAGTTCCGCCCAGCCGGGAAGGCAATCGGCGAGCAGGCCGTGCAGGGGACCGCTGTGCTGGATGCCATAGGGCAGATCGGTGACGATCAGGTGCGGCCGCCCGAATCCCGCGAGCAGGTCACGGGTGCGCGCGGCATCGCCGTGGGCCAGCATGCAGCGGCGCTGATCGTCGCGCCCGATCTGGAACAGCCAGCGCCGCGCATTCAGCTTGCGCAGTCGCTCCTCCTTGGCCGCGAGCGCGATGCGGTTCTCCCGGCAGTACTGCCTGATGAACGTCGCCGTGCTCTCGACGTCGGTGCGGTCGGCATCGAGACCGGCGACATCGGCGCCGAGCGACAGGGCCGTGAACAACGTGGTCCCGCCGCCGCACAGGGGATCGACGACATCGAGCGTCGACCAGTCGCTGCCGTGAAAGTCCGACGCGAACTTCGCCATGTTGCAAAGGAAGTGCGTGAAGGCTTCATTGGTCTTGCCCTTGTAACGGCGCGTCGCCGCCATGTCGGGCGAGATGAAGGCCGGATGCACGGCCTGGACCGGGCGCAACAACGGTCCCGTGACGTCGCCGATCGAGTCGAACATTTCGAAGACGCTGCCGATCATCGCCATGCTCGCGAGCAGACCGACCGTCTCATTGGTGAGCGGACCGGGCAGGTCGAACAGCAGATAATCCTGTCCGGCAATGCTGCGCAGCGCTACGTCTCGCAATCCTGCACCGATAGGTGACGCCAGCAACTCGGCCTCGGCGAGATCGCGCGCCAGGTTCGAATACTGCGTGCTGCGCTGAGGCGCGAGCTGGGCGGCGATCCTGGTCGTTGCCGTCATCGCGCCCATGACGCCGCGCGCTCGAGCAGCCGACGCGCGCGAATGACGACAGGCAGATCGATCATGCTGCCTTCGAAGGCGACGGCCCCTGCCCCGTCGGCAGCGGCGCCATCGAACGCCGCGATCAGCCGGCGCGCACGGTCGAGCTCAGCGTCCGAAGCACCGTATTCCTCGTTGATGATCGGCACGTGCGCCGGATGGATGCAGGAGGCCGTGGTGAAGCCCAATGCCTTGCCGCGCTTCAGGCCGGCCCGATACGAATCGAGGTCGTCGATATTGGCGAGCTGGCCCATCGATCCCATGGGCAGGATGCCGGCCGCACGGCAGGCCGCCAGGCCATGCATGGCGAAGACATACATGCTGTCCGCCGAGGGGATGGCGCCGAGCTCGGTGGCCATGTCCTCGCCGCCCACCGACATGCCGGCCATGCGCGGCTCGGCGGCGATGGCATAGAGGTACGGCAGCGCTGCCGGCGATTCGATCAGCACGAGAAAACGCGTATGGCCGATCGGCATGCCGCGCGCCGCCTCGCGGTCCGTTACCAGTTCTGCCAGCAGCCGGACATGCTCGGGCCCCATGACCTTGGGCAGCATCAGGGCGGCGACCCCCGGCATGACCGAGGCCGCGATGTCGGCGACGGCAAGATCGAGCGGCCGATTGATCCGCACCACGACATCGGCGCCCTTCTGGGCGACGCGCGGCACCGCTGCAGGCAGCGCCGTGCGGGCGTCCGCCTTGCGCGCCGGCAGGATCGAGTCCTCGAGATCGAGAATGATGGCGTCGGCGCCACGCTCATGCGCCTTGGTCAGGAAGCGCTCCGAGAGCACCGGCACGAACAGCAGCGATCGCCATGAGGGCTGGATCCGGGTCATTCCGTCAGTCTCCAATCAGCGTGTTACGTCACGCTTGCGTTTCAGGCCCCACGCCGCCGCCACATCGGCCGCGACGCGTCTCGCCATCGATCGATAGCCCAGGCTTTCACCGAATGGCGAGCGGATAAGGTGGAACCCGTCGGCATATACCGCTTCCTCGACGTCGATGAACAGGTCACCCAGATCGAACACCGGCAGGCCAAGGTCGCGCTGGCGCAATACCCTGTCGACCATCCGGCGATAGAGCCCGATGTAGGACAGATCGCCGACGACGGCCTGCTCCGCGGCCGTCAGCGTCTTGCCGAAGGCCGGCACCGGCTGGAAGAAGTAGGCTGTCTTGATGCCATGGTCGCGCGCCAGGGCCTCGGTGGCACGATTGTACTTTTGCAGGAGCTCGAGCTGGGTGGCGAAGACGCGCTCGCCGTCGCCCGCGATGTCGGCCGGCAGGGCGAAGAGGCTTTCGAGCGTCGTGCGCTTGCTCGACGGGAAAGCATTCCGGCCCTTGGCCAGCGCTGCGAGGCTGCGGAACAGCAAATAGGCGGCATGCGACTGCCCCAGTATCGGATCGCCAGCGACGCCGCCTGCGAGACGGCCAAACACCCAACCGATAGCGGCGTCGCCGAAGTTGTCATCGGCGACCAGCGGATTGACCGCGAGGAAATTGCTTATCGGGTACTCCAGGCGCTCCCGCTCCCACGGACGGAACAGGTAGTAGTCGTTCATGCCGCTCAAGGTGATGACTGCATCGAGCGCCTGGACGTTCAGGGCGAACAGGATGAAGGGCTGCGGCTGCTTCCACGCGCCGTCGCCGCCGTTCAGCACCCAGAACGGCTGGCCGTTCGGGCTCTCGTATTCATTGTTCAGCTCTTCCTCGAGGTAGCGAGGCGCCGGCCAGGGGTCGATCTGGGCGAGCTGGCCGGCGACGGACCCGCCGGTGAGCAGGATGGTGTAGCGGTCAGGCCGCTTCAGCAACGGGTAGTCGTCGTTGAACAGGCCGACATTGTTGACGCTCTTCCACCCGCACGGCCGGTTGGCGTGATGGACGAACCGAGATAGGGATGAGGATAGAGCGTGTCGACGTATCGGCAGTCCGTACCGCGCGTCAGGTCGCGCACATAGGTGTTCTGAGTACGCTCGAACAGCTCGGCAGCCGGCACATAGCGGCCGTCCTCCACCATTATCCAGAGAACCGCCATGCCTTTGATCGCCGCCACCGACAGGGCGATGCCAATGACGGTGGAAATCACGCCGAAGAAGCGACGCTTGGCCTTCTCATTCGTCTGCGCGCGTCTCGGGCTGCCTGCCACACACGCCAGTGGCGCCTCTGGCCCGGCCTCCCTGACCACAGGAACCCACAGAAGCAGTGAGGTACATAACCTTTCGACTTTTGGAAACTCAACGCTCAAGCGTGAATCTCCGGCGGCCGTGCGGAACGGCAGAGGGTGCGTTCCCGAGCCGACCGACAAATCGAATGATGCTCGTCCGGAACAACTTATTCGTGTGAAGCGCTTTTCTCGTGTACCGTGTAAAATGTTTTCACCAATGAATGGGAGATATGCGATGAAGAGGTCTTTGTTCGTTGCGGGCGCCCTGGTGGCCATGCCTTGGATGGCTCAAGCACAGGAATTTGCGCCGCTGCCTGGTTTCTACATTGGCGCGGGCGTCGGCGGCGCCTGGTACCTCAGCAGCACGACATCGGTTGGTGGTTCTTTCAGTAGTACGACAGGTTTGTTGGCGGACATCGTCGCCGGCTACGACTTCGTCGGTCCGCGGGTCGAGCTCGAGGTCGGCTTCGGCTTCGTTCCCTTAACTGCCAATCTTGCCAGCACACCCGCGCAATCGAACTTCAGTGGCAATGCCCACCAGCTGCACATCATGGGCAAGGTGCTCTACGACTTCTTTCCGGCGTCGACCATCACGCCCTACATCGGCGGTGGCGCCGGTATCGCATTCGTCGACGGTAACACCTTCCTGCAGAATACGGTCTTCGCGTACGAGGGTATCCTCGGCGTGGGCTACAACATCGACAGCCAGTGGCGCGTCGCCCTCGAGGGCCGCTATGTCGGAACCACGAACGCCAACGTGGTCATCAACGGCGTCAACGTCGGCGTGAACAACTCCAACATCGTGGCGATGGTCTACGGGCAGTACAAGTTCGCGCCGCCCATGGCGGCTGCGCCACCGCCGGCTCCGGCCCCCGCCGCGCCCCCCTCCTTCATGGTGTTCTTCGACTGGGACAGCTCGGTCCTGTCGCAGGCTTCATTGAACGTCATCAACCAGGCCGCCGCCGCCTTCAAGAGCAAGGGCAGCGCCCGCATCCGCGCGACCGGCCACACCGATACGTCAGGCCCCGAGGCCTACAACATGGCGCTGTCGCTGCGGCGGGCGAACGCGGTCAAGAATGCGCTGGTCCGCGAGGGCGTGCCGGCTGCGGCGATCACCGTGATCGGCCGCGGCGAGCAGGGCCTGCTGGTGCAGACCGCCGACGGCGTGCGCGAGCCGCAGAATCGCCGTGTCGAGATCGTGGTCGAATAGGCGGGAATGGGACTGAGCGACGGCTGGTCCCTCAGTCCCTGACCTTGACGGCGTCAGCCACGAACTCGGCCTCGGTCGTCGGGATGGGTGACGAAGTCTCGCGACAGAAGGCGGCGCCCAGGATCCAGTTCAGCTGCCCCGGCGTGCCCGAACCGTTGCGCACGAAGCCGATGCATTGGCGCTGGGGCTTCTGAAAGGTGACGTAGTGATCGCCGACCCTGCTGCCGGTGTAGGACCAGCCTCCCGCGCCCGTGGTGACGTTCTTGAGCGCATCCGCCGTTCGCAGCCAATCCACGGCACCCGAACTCGCGACGGCGCTCAACCCACCCACGCCATGCGCCTGGACCAGCCTGTAGAGGCCGATCGCGAACTCGCTTTTCGAATCGGTATAGGTGAGGCGCCAGCTCTGTACCGTGCCGATGCGAAACGTTCGGACATTCGAAGTCCAGCATCGATTGAACGGCACGCCGTAGACCGGTGCTGTGGCGCAGGGGATCTCAGTGGCGAAGACCCAGGCATCCTGGGCAACGGCCGGTCTGGCGGCGCCGACAACGACCAGGGATGCAAGCAACACCACCAGCGCCTTGAATCGATTCCGCCTCAAGTAAGCAAGCTCCCCGTCCGCGCCAGCAGCGGCAAAAACAATCACATAGATTCCAGGCTGCAGCAATCTCGCGGAGATCAGCGCGTGGGCGTCAGCCCCCAAGGACAGGAACTGGCGCCCGGGAAGTCCATGCGGCGGCCAGACGAGTCCTGGCACGAGATACCACCCGAACTGCTGGCGCGAGGCTGCGGCGGAGCAGGAGACGGGTACGGCGAGGGTGAAGGTACGGTCGCAGCGCGAGCTTTCGCGGCCGCCTCGGCCTTCTTGAGATCGTCGTCGTACTTTGCTAGCGCTGGTGCCGCCTCGCTGAGCAGCGCCCGTTGCTGCGCGGCCGTCAGGAAGCCGGTTGCCGGCTGGTTGCGGGCCTTCTGCCAGCCAAGGATCATTTCGCGGGAGCGCGGCCCAAACACCCCGTCGGCGCCCTGCGTGTCGAAGCCGAGCGACGTCAATGCCACTTGCAGTCGTTGGCGGTCGAGCTGAGACAGTCTCAGGGTCATCTCGGCGGCTTCCGCTGCCTTTTGCGCCGCCGCGTCGGCGTCGGCCTTCTGCTTGGCCTCCGCCTCAGCCTTCCTCCTGGCTTCCGCTTCGGCCTTCTGTTGGGCCTCAGCGTCCGCCTTTTGCCTGGCTTCGGCCTCTGCCCGTTGCTTGGCTTCTGCGTCGGCCGTGCGCCTGGCCTCAGCCTCGGCCCTCTGCCTGGCGTCCGCTTCGGCCTTTTGCCTGGCTTCGGCATCCGCCTTCTGCTTCGCCTCGGCCTCGGCCCTTTGCCTGGCTTCGGCTTCTGCCTTCTGCCGGGCGTCTGCTTCGGCCTTGAGCTTGGCCTCGGTGTCCGCTTTCTGCCTGGCTTCCGCTTCGGTCCGCTGCTTTGCCTCCGCTTCGGCCTTCTGTTTCGCTTCGGCATCGGCCTTCTGCTTGGCCTCGATCTCAGCCTTGCGCTTCGCCTCAGCTTCCGCCCTCTGCCTGGCGTCAGCCTCGGCCCTTTGCCTGGCTTCCGCTGCCGCCTTCTGCGCCGCTTCAGCCTCGGCCTTCTGGCTGGCCTCGGCTTCGGCCTTTTGCTTCGCCTCAACCTCCGCCCGCTGCCGGGCTTCCGTCTCGGCGTGCTGCTTCGCCTCGGCCTCCGCTCTGGCGGAATCACTCAGGACGTCCTCGACCGGCGCCGGCGCCTGCCTCGGCGGGAAGATCACGTACCCGCCAGCCACGCCGACCAGGACCGCAGCCACTGCCCCGCCAGCGAGCATGAGGCGATTCATTCCGGCGAACGCGGTGGTGGCCGACGCAAACGACTGGGCGAACACCGATCCGACACGTGCGACCAAGGACACTGTCGCAGAAGCGGCGGCGCCCGTCGCTGCCGCCGGTTGCCTGTTCTTTGGCGGCGGTACGGGCACGGGCACGGGCACGGGCACAGATACCGGCACGGGCGTTGGCGTCGGACGAGGCTTCGGCCGCTCGAACACGGTCTCGTCACTGGGCTGCTCGACCGTGCCCGAAAGGATTCCGCGCCACGCCGCGATCGATTGCGGGCGATCCTTGGCCCGCACCGTCAGGCCGACATCGATGCCCTCGAGAACGCTGGGCGGATAGCCTTCGGGAGAAAGCTTGGCCAGCGGCTCATAGGCATCGTTGAGCGCGCGCTCCAGGGAACTCGGCGGCGGCTTCCCGGTGATCGCATGATAGAGTGTTGCCGACAGGCCGTAGATGTCGGTCCACGGCCCTTGCCTGTCCGACGTCAGCTGCTCGGCCGCCGCATAACGCGGCGTGAAGATTGCCGTCATCGCCGCCGTGCGATCGGCCATCGACGACCGCGATGCGCCGAAGTCGATCAGCGTCGGATTGTTGTTGGCATCGAGGATGACATTGGCAGGCTTGACATCGCGATGCAGGAAGCCGGTCTTGTGGACGGCCTCGAGCCCGTCGAGTAGTCTTTCGAGCATGCGCTGGGCGATCGTCGGCGACAGCTTCCCGTCTCGCTTCAGACGTTGCTCGAGGGTATCGCCGCGCGCCAGGCCCATGATCATGTAGGCCGTGCCGTTGGCTTCGAGGAAGTCGTAGACCCGGACGACCGCGGGAGCGCCCTCGAGAGTGGCGAGGATACGGGCCTCCTCCAGGAAGCGCTCGCGTCCCCAGATGAAGTCTTCGGCAAACTGGGTAGATCGCGGTACGACCGTCGTGCCGTTCTCACGCAGCGCCAACGTCGTCGGCAGATACTCCTTTACCGCGACTTCGCGACCGAGCGTCGTATCCCTTGCGTAGTAGGTAATGCCAAAGCCGCCATGACCCAGGACCGAAAGCAGCTCATAGTTACGCAGCCGCGTCCCGGCCGGTAACGTGCCTCGCATTTCGTCCGGCTTGGCGTCTGCCTTGGTCTCGGCCGACATATTTGTTTGCCCTCGGGCATCGAGGTTTGCAAAAAGCAATTCTAGCGCATGTCATGGTTTCTCAAAGCCTCAAGATACGGGACGTCGACCGCACCCGCGTGTGGCGAATCTCACGTACACGCCGCCAGCCGTCGGTTATGACGGCGGTGCTACGCCAATTCTGCCGGCGCTCTCTCGAAAGACCCGAATCCTCTTGTCCACCGGGCGGATGTTGCATGATAGTTGCGATAGTTCAGTGCGTAGCCGTTCGATGGACGGCGCTCCGGGGGGATGACAGCACGTGCGCCCAATAGAACTGAAGCCGCTGATCGGACGCCTGAACGACGTGTGCCGCCGTGCGCTCGAAGCGGCCGCTGGCGCGACGGCTCTTCGGACCCACTACAACGTCGAGATCGAACATTTCGTGATCGGGCTGCTCGATCGAACCGACACCGATCTTGCCGCGATCCTGCGGCGCTGGGAGATCGACCCGGCCCGCCTGCTGGCCGACCTCACGAGGTCGCTCGACCGCATGAAGACCGGCAACGCCCGTGCGCCCGCGCTCTCCCCCGACATCGTCGAGATGGTGAAACAGGGCTGGCTGCTGGCCTCGGTGGAGCAAGGCGCCAGCCGCGTACGCTCGGGCCATCTCATCTGGGCGTTGCTGGCCGACGACATGCTGGGGCGCCGCGCCATCGGATCCTCGGGTCTTCTGGCCGCCATCGCGCCCGATACGCTCAAGGCCGACTATCTCACGATTTGCGCCAACACGGTCGAGACGGCACAGGCCACGACGCAGGCGGCTGGCTCGGAAGCGGCGGGCACCGGGTCGGGCGAGGCACGGCCGGGCGGCTCGGGCGCCCTCGACCAGTTCACGATCGACCTCACGGGGCAGGCCAAGGCCGGCAAGATCGATCCGATCCTCGGCCGCGACTTCGAGATCCGTCAGATGGTCGACATCCTGACCCGCCGTCGCCAGAACAATCCGATCCTCACGGGTGAAGCGGGCGTCGGCAAGACCGCCGTGGTCGAGGGCCTGGCATTGCGCATCGCTGCCGGCGATGTCCCGCCGGCCCTGCGCAATGTGACCCTGCGCACGCTCGATCTCGGCCTGTTGCAGGCGGGTGCGGGCGTGAAGGGTGAATTCGAGAACCGCCTGAAGTCGGTGATCGACGAGACCAAGTCCAGTCCCAAGCCCATCATCCTTTTCATCGACGAGGCCCACACGCTGATCGGCGCCGGTGGGCAGGCCGGCCAGAACGATGCGGCCAATCTCCTGAAGCCGGCACTGGCACGCGGCGAACTGCGCACGATCGCAGCGACCACCTGGGCCGAATACAAGAAGTACTTCGAAAAGGATGCCGCCCTCACCCGCCGCTTCCAGCCCGTGAAGGTCGAGGAGCCGAGCGAGAAGATCGCCGTCGCCATGATTCGCGGGCTGGTATCGACGCTCGAGCTGCATCACAAGGTTCGCATCCTGGACGAGGCCGTGAGCGACGCCGTACGCCTTTCGGCGCGATATATCCCGGCCCGGCAGTTGCCGGACAAGGCGGTCAGCCTGATCGACACCGCCTGCGCGCGCGTGGCGATGAGCCAGAACGCCATACCGGCGCCGATCGACGATTGCCAGCGCCGGCTCGGGCTGATCGACACCGAGCTGAAGATCATCGAGCGCGAAACGGCGGCGGGCGCCGACCATGCCGCACGGCGTGACGAGCTCACGGCCGAGCGGCAGCGCATCACCGACGAGCTGGCCAAGCTGAACGAGCGCTGGGAAGCCGAGCGCGATCTCGTGGCCAAGATCGACGCCGTGCGCGCAAAGATCGAAGCTGCGACGGCAACCACGAGCAGCGCCGGCGATGGCGCCGCCAAGAGCGACGGCCAGGCGGAGCGAGCCGAGTTGGCCGACCTGTCGGCGCGCCTGCGCGCGCTGCAGGGCGAGCAGCCGCTGATCTTTCCCGTGGTCGACGGCCAGGCG
This sequence comes from Pseudomonadota bacterium, assembly GCA_023416135.1. Classification (GTDB taxonomy): domain Bacteria; phylum Pseudomonadota; class Alphaproteobacteria; order Reyranellales; family Reyranellaceae; genus Reyranella. The sequence goes on along the minus strand of JAEZIF010000208.1, from coordinate 9,000 downwards.
ATCGCCGCCATCGTCGAGGCGTGGACCGGCATTCCGGCGCGCCGCATGCAGACCGACGAGATCCGTACCGTTCTCAATTTGCGCGAGGCGATGGAACGGCGCGTCGTCGGGCAAACCCACGCGATGGAAGCCGTCGCGCAAGCGATCCGTACCAGCCGAGCCGGATTGACCGATCCGCGGCGGCCAGTCGGCGTCTTCCTGTTCGTCGGCACGTCGGGCGTCGGCAAGACCGAGACTGCCCTCACGCTCGCGCAGCTGCTCTACGGCGGCGAACAGAATACGACCGTCATCAACATGGCGGAATTCAAGGAGGAGCACAAAGTCAGCCTGCTGATGGGAAGCCCGCCGGGCTACGTCGGCTACGGCGAGGGCGGCGTGCTCACCGAAGCCGTTCGGCGACGGCCCTACAGCGTCGTGCTTCTCGACGAAATGGAGAAGGCCCATTCGGGCGTTCAGGACGTGTTCTATTCCGTCTTCGACAAGGGAAACATGAAAGACGGCGAAGGACGCGACATCGATTTCAAGAACACCGTCATCATCATGACCAGCAACGCTGGTACGGACCTGATCAACAAGCTGTTTGCCGATCCCGAAACGGCGCCGGACGCTGCGGGTCTCGCCGATGCGCTGCGCCCCGAACTGGCCAAGTTCTTCAAGCCGGCCTTTCTCGGGCGCGTAACCCTCGTGCCGTATTTTCCCCTTCCCAACGCAATCATCCACCAGATCGTCGTGATGCAGCTCGAACGCATCCGCGCGCGCGTACGCGACAGCTATCGCGCGACGTTCGACTGGACGCCGGAGTTGGTCGAGGCGATCGCGGCACGTTGCACGGAAAGCAGCTCGGGCGCGCGCAACGTCGAGAACATCCTGACGCGCACGCTGCTTCCCGAATTGTCTGCAGAGGTGCTCGCTCGACTTGCCGACGGCAAGTCGATCGAAAGCGTCAAAGCGAGCCTCGACAAGGATCGGTTGTTTTTCTTTGCCATCAACTAACCGCAAAGGCGTTGATAATCTCGAAGGCTTTCTCTAACGGAGGTAGACAGTGCCAATCTACATGAAGTTCGGTGGCATCGATGGTGATGTTACCACCGATGGGTACAAGAACTGGATCGAATTGAACTCGTTCCAGTATGGTGTTGGCCGAGCCGTCAGCAGCGGTTCCGGCGGCAACTCGCGCGAGAGTTCCGCGCCCAACATCAGCGAGATCGTCGTCACCAAGCATTTCGACAAGTCGTCGGCGAAGCTCTACCAGGACTCGGTGGCCGGAACGTTCGACACCAAGGTCGAAATCAAGATGAACACGACCACGAAGAACAAGACCGAAACGTTCCTCACCTTCGAACTGACGGATTGCGGCGTCAGCAGCTATTCGCTCAGTTCAGGCGGCGACGCTCCGATGGAGAGCCTGTCGCTCAACTTCATCAAGATCATGGTTACGCCCACGCCGCTCGACAAGTCGGGCCAGATCAAGAAGGGCGACATCGTCTCCTACGACCTGCTGGCAATGAAGGCGAGCTGAGACGCCTGTCAGCGAAGCGTGCAACCGGCCGGTGCCTTCGCGGCACCGGCGATCGGCTCCGGTATCGCCTGCTGCTCTACTGCTCTGTTTCGGGGGACGGCGGCTTGATGCCGACGCTGGTCAGCAGCGAATGACGCGCCGTCTCGTCGGAAACGAGTTCAGCGACGAGCTCCGGCCAACCAAGGCGGGCACGTCGCACGGCTTCATCCAGCGTAAATCCGATCGGCGAACTCGGCTCGTTGCGCCTGAACCAGGCGGCGATCTCCGTCAGCTGGCGCAAGGCCTGTTCGCGCCCCGTGATGCTCCCTGGCGTCGCCACGACAGCGGCGGCGCCATCGCCTGCAGGTGCAGTCGCGCTCGTCGTCTCGGCCGCTCCATCTGCCGCATCTGCCGCATCTGCCGCGTCGGACGGCGCAAATCGCGCGCACGTTTCCGACACGAACTCCAGCAATTCGCGCACGCGGTTGGCAGCGGGGCTCGCGTCGCCTGCCTTCTCGTCGAACGCGCGCTCCATCTCCTTCCACGCCGCGAGGGTCTTGGCGATCAGTTCGCGTTGTGCGGACCAATGCGCCGCGCCGGCCACCCGCGCTTCCTTCTCGACCTCTTCGAACGGCAGGACGCCGGAGTCGATCCGCTGGGCGCGCCGCGCAGGATCGGTGATGCCGGAAAGCTCGAGCGCCGCCTGGTATTGCCAGATGCTGAAGGGCGAGCCGTCGGGCCGGCGAAACAGCGCCACCTTGCGCAGCGGTTGCATCAATGTTCCGTCGGCGCCCTGGCCGGAAAGTCCTGCTACGGCGGCCACGCGGCTCTCCATATCGCCTTCCTCCGGCACCGGAAACAAGCCGTCCCAATGCCGCTCGACCAGCCCGCCGATCACCGAGGCTCCCGCCATCAGCCCGCTGAGGCCGGCGATGCGCACCAACGCCTCGGTCAGCCAGGTCGCCACTTCCAGATCCTTGGAGTTCGATTTCAAGGCGCCGATCGCCATCGTCGCAACCGGCTTCCACAGCGTCGGCAGGCCTTCGTCGTTGCCCTCGGTATCGGCCTGCCGTTCGGCGTCGCGCGCCTGGGCGCGGGCGTCACGAAGGCGGAAGTAGATGGAGGTTGGCGCGAAGTCCTGTCTCAGGTCGACACCGGTCGGCTGGTCGCCGGCAAGGGGTGCCAGGATCGCCTCGAAGTCGGCCGTCTCAAGTTCCGGAATCATCGTGAAGTCACCCGCGGACTGGTCGGCTATGATACTCGGCTATGATACAAGCCGCGCCGCCATCTTGAAGGGCCAAACGTTTGGGGAACGTGCTTTTCGCCACGTTCGACGATGGCGGGGACGGCCTATGCTGCCGCCATCGAACGCGCTGTGGGGCGCCGGGCCATGGACTGCCCAAGCCGTCCGGAGTAGTCTAATTCGTCGAGCAGGAGGGTTTCTGCGATGAGCGCAAGTATACACGACAAATTGAATCGTGTACGTAAGCCGCGAGTGCACATCACCTATGAAGTCGAAACCGAAGGTGCGCAGATCCTACGTGAGCTGCCGTTCGTCGTAGGCATCATGGGCGATTTCTCGGGTGACCCGACGACACCTCTGAAGCCTCTGGCGGATCGCAAGTTCACGCAAATCGACCGCGACAACTTCAACGACGTCATGGCCAGCATGGCGCCCGGTCTCAAGCTCAAGGTCGACAACAAGCTTGCCGACGACGGCACGCAGATGAGCGTCGACCTCAAGTTCAATTCGATGGACGATTTCGATCCGGTGCAGGTCGCCAAGCAGGTGCCGGCCCTGGCGGCGCTGCTAGAGACCCGCGACAAGCTGCGCGACCTCATGAGCAAGGCCGACCGGTCCCAGGAACTGGAGAACCTCCTCGAGCAGGTCCTGCGCTCGGAGCAGGATCTCAAGTCGCTGTCGGGCGAACTCGGCATCAAGAAGTCGGAGGAGTAGCAAATGGCCGACGCAAAGAGCGCGCCCGAGGCCGCTGCCGCGACCACGACCGAGGCGGCGCCCGGTCTGCTCGATCAGATCATCACCAACACCAAGCAGACCGAACCCGATCGCGCCCAGGATCTCGTCAAGACGCTCGTCGAGCAGGCGCTGGCCGGCACCGTCACCTTCGATCGCAATCTGACGCGGACGTTCGACAAGGCGGTCAAGGCAATCGACGCCAAGATGTCGGCGCAGCTCAATGCGATCATGCACGATCCGAAGTTCCTCAAGCTGGAAGGCAGCTGGCGGGGATTGCACTACCTAGTGCAGAACTCCGAGACCGGCACCGCGCTCAAGCTGCGGGTGCTCAATCTTCCCAAGCGCGAATTGAATCGCGACCTCAGCCGGGCGATCGAGTTCGATCAGAGCCAGCTGTTCAAGAAGATCTACGAGAACGAATTCGGCACGCCCGGCGGCGAGCCCTATGGCGCGCTGATCGGGGACTACGAGTGGACGAACCATCCCGACGACATCGAGACGTTGCGGCTGGTGTCCAACATCGCGGCCGGCGCATTTGCGCCGTTCATCTCCGCCGCCGGCGCCGGCATGTTCGGCTTCGAGTCGTGGACCGAGCTCTCGAGGCCGCGCGACCTCGCCAAGATCTTCGACACGGTCGAGTTCGCGAAGTGGCGGGCGTTCCGCGACAGCGAGGATTCCCGTTTCGTGAACCTCGTCATGCCGCGTGTGATCGCCCGCCTGCCCTACGGCAAGAACACCAAGCCGCTCGACGAGTTCGACTACGAGGAAGCGCCGATAGATGCTCGGGGCAAGGCCCAGGCGATGGATCACGAATCCTATTGCTGGTCCAACGCCGCCTATGTGATGGGCGCACGCCTGACGGACGCCTTCGCCAAGACCGGCTTCTGCACGGCCATCCGCGGCGCCGAGGGTGGCGGCAAGGTCGAAAACCTGCCGAGCCACGTCTTCACGTCGGACGACGGCGACCTCGACGCCAAGTGCCCGACGGAGATCGGTATCACCGACCGACGCGAGTTCGAACTGTCCAACCAGGGCTTCCTGCCGCTCTGCCATTACAAGAACACGGACTACGCGGTGTTCTTCGGCGGACAGACGACACAGCGGCCGAAGAAGTACGATCGCCCCGAGGCGACCGCCAACGCCGCCATTTCGGCCCGGCTGCCCTACATCATGGCGACCAGCCGTTTCGCCCATTACCTGAAGGTCATGGGACGCGACAAGATCGGCAGCTTCATGGAAGCCAGCAACGTCGAGACCTGGCTCAATCGCTGGATCCAGAACTACGTCAACCCCAACGTCGACGCAGGCCAGGACATGAAGGCACGCTTCCCGTTGCGCGAGGCGCGGGTCGAGGTGAAGGAAATTCCGGGCAAGCCGGGCTCGTACAACGCCATCGCCTATCTGCGGCCCTGGCTGCAGATGGAGGAACTGACCACGAGCTTGCGCATGGTCGCGAGCATTCCCCAGAAGGCCTGACCGCCCGAACCTCTTTGACCTGGCACCCGCCGCCATGATTGGCGGGACCGGCACACCATGGGCGAGGAAGCGACAATTGCAGCCCCCACGGAGGAGGCGCCTCGACAGCGCCCGCCCCTGCGCGAGGCGGTGCTGGCCGGCCGCTTCTTCGGCGAGCAGCACCGCGAGGAGGCTGGTGACCTCTCGGCCTTCCTGCATGGCAAGCTGAGCTGCAGTGAGGCGCTCGAGATGTGGTTCGGCGAGGCAGTGACCGGCCTGCTGGCGGCGGGCGGCGATCGGCTGCGCGCGGCGCTCGACCGCGATATCGCCGAGATCGACGCGGCCCTGGGCGATCAGCTCGACGCCGTGCTCCACCAGGCGCGCTTCCGCGCGCTGGAAGGACGCTGGCGCGGCCTCGCCTGGTTGATCTCCGGCATCGAACCGGGCCGGCGGGTCAAGGTACGGCTCCTGCCCGTCCGATGGGGCGAACTCTGCCGTGACCTCGAGCGGGCGCTGGAATTCGACCAGAGCATCACCTTCCGCCGGATCTACGAGGAGGAGTTCGGCATGCCCGGCGGCGAGCCGTACGGCCTGATGGTGATCGATCACGCCGTTCGCCATCGCGTCGCCACCGGGGCCACGACCGACGACGTGGGTGGCCTGGCGCAGCTTTCCGCCGTCGCGGCCGCCGCCTTCATGCCGACCGTGCTGTCGCTCGATCCGACGGTCCTGGAAGTCGACACCTTCTCCGACCTCGAAGGCGTGCGGGACATCACCGCTCCGTTGCGCGGCCCCAACCATCTGCGATGGCGCAGCCTCGCCGGACGCGCCGACATGCGCTTCGTGGCCGTCGCGCTGCCCCGCCTGCTGGCGCGTCGTCCGTGGACGGACGAGCCCGGCCGCCTGGACGGCTTCCGCTACAGCGAGCACGCGCCGACCGCCGACACCCGGGTCTGGATGAGCGCCGGCTACGCCTTCGCCGCCTGCGCGGTGCGCGCCTTCCTGGACAACAACTGGCCGGCCGACGTGCGCGGCGTCGAGATCGACCGTGTCGGCGGCGGGCTGGTCGACAATCTCGCCGCCGAGCCGTTCGTCAGCGGCCCACCCTATGACTGGCCGCGCAAGTCCGTCGAATACCAGTTCAGCTTTCGCCAGGAGCAGGCCCTGGTCGAGGTCGGGCTGTTGCCGATCGGCGTCCTCCCGTTCGGGCCCGAGCTGGTGTTCGGCGCCTCGCGCAGCATGCAGGCACCGGCGAGCTATTCCGGCGCCACGGCCGCCGTGGCCGACGCCAACGCCCGCCTTTCCGCGCAGATCAACTCGATGCTGTGCGCCGCGCGCTTCGCCCATCTCCTCAAGGTGATGGGGCGAGACATGGTGGGCGCTTTCCGCACCGCGGACGAGATCGAACGGCAGCTCAACGCCTGGCTTCAGGGCTACGTCAACACCAACATCAACAGCACCTCGGAGTCGCGCGCGCGCTTTCCCCTGCTCGAAGGCAACGTGCAGGTTCGCGAACGCCTCGAGAAGCCCGGAGTGTTCGGCTGCACCATCCATCTGCGCCCGCACTACCAGCTCGACGATATCGCTACCGCATTCCATCTCGTCACTGAACTTGCAGCGCCCAGCGTCTGAGGACGTGGCCGGTCAGGAGGGTCGATGTCGCTTTCTCCCACAGGAACTGTCGATCCCGGTGAAGCCGGCCGTCTGTTCCGCGAAGGCAATCTCGCCGGCGCGCTGACGGCGGCCAATGCCGCGGTGCGCCGGGCGCCGACCGATATCGGCGCCCGGGTCCTGCTGGCCGAGCTGCTGGCGTTCTCCGGCAACATCGAGCGTGCCGACGTCGTCCTCGACGCCTGCGCCGACCTCGATCCGACGGCCGCCATCGTCGTTGCCGAGTTCCGTCAGCTGCTGCGCGGCGAGACGGCCCGGCGACAGCTGTTCAGCGACGGCCGCGTGCCTGAGTTCCTTGGCGAGCCTACCGCCGCGCAGCGCTCGTCGCTGGCCGCCATCGTCGCCCTGCGCAACGGCGATGCGTCCGAAGCCGCCAGGCTTGCGGCAGAGGCCGAGGCCGCGCGCCCGCACCCGTCCGGCACACTGCGCGGCGCGCCCTTCGACGACATGCGCGACGCCGACGACCTGCTGTCGTCCTGCTTGGAGGTCATCACCACGACCGGCAAGTACTTCTGGATCCCGCCGGAGCGCGTGCTGGTCCTGGAGTTTCATCCCGCCAAGCGACCGCGCGACCTGTTCTGGCGCCGCGCGACCATGCAGGTTGCGGACGGCCCCGACGGCGATGTCTATCTGCCGGTGATCTATCCTTCGATGACGGCCGCAGCGGCCGACGCAATGAACGATGCGTTGCGTCTGGGTCGAGCCACCGACTGGCAGCAGGCGGGCGACGGCGGACCGACGTTGGGCCTGGGCGCCGTGACCATCCTGGTCGGCGAGGAAGCGCTGACGTGGCTCGAGATCGACAGCATCAGCTTTCAGGCGGCGTCATGAGCGACGGCAGAAATCGTCTCATGCCCGATAACCTCGCCTCGGCGCGGGGCAGGCGGGCTCAGCTTCCGCTGCTCGACCGGCTTGTCGATGCCGACCCGTCGCAGCGCACGGACACGCCGCTATCCGCGTCCGCCGCGATGGAGGCCATACGCGTCAGCATCTGCAACGACCTCGAGGAATTGCTCAACACGCGCCGCAGATGGCGCTCCTGGGATCCGCACCTCGCCGAGCTCGATCGCTCGCTGGCGGCGTTCGGGCTGCCCGACTTCGCTTCCGGCGCCTACCACGATCCGCGCCGCCGCGAGGAGCTGCGCGTGCTCGTCGAGAACTGCATTCGTCGCTTCGAACCGCGCATCGTCAGTCTCAGGGTCACGCTGCTCGAGGCGACGGACAAGGTGAGCGGAACGCTCCGGTTGCGCATCGACGCCCTGCTGCATGCCGACCCGGCGCCCGAGCCGATCGCCTTCGATACGGTCGTCGATCTTCTCACCAAGAACGTCACCGTTCTCGAACAGGAGGCGTAGTTGGCGTCGGATTCCCTGCTTGCCTTCTTCAACCGGGAACTCGAAGCGCTGCGCGTGCTGGCCGGCGAATTCGCCGAGCGCCATCCCAAGATCGCCGGCCGCCTCCGCCTGACCAAGGACACCGTCGACGACCCGCACGTCAGCCGCCTGCTCGAGGGAGTGGCCTTCCTGGGCGCGCGTGTGCAGCACAGGCTCGATGACGAGTTTCCCGAGCTCACCGACGGCCTGCTCTCCGTCCTCTATCCCCACTATCTCGCCCCCATGCCGTCGGTGGCGATCACCCGGTTCGCGGCCAGCCCGGACCTGCCGGGTCCGGCCCATCTACCGTCCGGCCTTGCGGTCGAAGCCGAACCGGTCGGCGGCGAGATCTGCCAGTTTCGCACCGCCTATCCCCTGACGCTGTGGCCGGTCGAGATCGACGCCGTCCGCCTTTCCGGCATGCCGCTGGCGGCCCCGCCCAATCCGGCCGCCGCCGAGGCCGTCGCCTGTCTGCGCATCAGCCTGCGCTGCAGCAACCCCACCATGACTTTCACCGAGCTCGGTCTCGACCGGCTGCGCGTCTTCCTGGCGGGCGAACACGGATCGCGGCTGCTGGAGCTGCTGATGGCGCATACCGTCTCGGTCGCCCTGGCCGATGATCTTCCGGATGCGCACCCGGTGATCCTGCCGCCGGACACTTTGCAGGCGGTCGGCTTCGCGCCCGAGGAAGCGTTGTTTCCATGGCCGGCGCGCTCGTTCTCCGGCTTCCGGCTGCTCAGTGAGTACTTCGCCGCTCGCGAGAAGTTCCAGTTCATCGATCTCTGCCGGCTCGACGCCAAGACGCTCGTCTCCGCGGGCAACCGGATGGATATCTTCGTCTATCTCGACCGCGCGATGCCGGACCTCGAACGCGCGATCCAGGCCAACAGCCTCGCGCTCGGCTGCACGCCCATCGTCAACCTCTTCTCGCAACGCTGCGAGCCGATCTCACTGGATCATACGAGCATCGAATACCGCATCGAGCCGGACCTGCGCCGTCCAGCCAGCGTCGAGGTGTGGTCGGT
>JAEZIF010000195.1 GCA_023416135.1 Pseudomonadota bacterium | reverse complement strand
GCTGTCTGGTGCACGGCCGGCGTCGTGCCGGTCAGCGACAGGCTGGTGGCGAGCCGGGCAAGCCGCGAAGCCTCCTCGGTATAGTCGGTGGCGGCCTGCACGGCCCAGTCCTGCTGGATCTTCAATGCGGCCGCGACGTCGCGCGACGACATCAGCGCCTCCCAGGCGCGACGGTTGCCGGCCAGCCTGAGATCGGCGAAACGCGCCAGTTCCTGCTGCCAGTCGATACAGGCCTCCAGACAGGCCTGGCAGCCGTCGGCAGCCTGCATCATCCAGGCCGTGACGGCGGGATATGTCGCTTCTGCCATTGCATCCTCCTTGCTCTCCGCAAGCTTCAGGCATCAAGGCGCTTCAGGGCCATCCGGTTGCACAGTCCGATCGAGCGGCCGGCCGGCAGCAGCCGGATCAGGCCGCTGCGCGTGAATTGGGTGAGCGTGCGCGAAACCGTCTCGATGGTGAGACCGAGATGGTCGGCGATGTCCGAGCGCTGCATCGGCAGATCGAAATGCTCGGCATCGTCGGACAGGCGCTCGGCCATGTCGAGGAGGAACGTGGCGAGCTTCTCCTGTGCCGTCTTGCGGCCGAGCAGCAGCATGTGATCCTGGGCACGCTGCAGGTTGCGCAGGGTCGCCGTCATGATGCGATCGCGGAAGACTGCATCCTCCTCGATAATGGTGCTGAGCCGGCTGCGGCGATAGGCGATCACCTGCACGTCGCCCACGGCTTCGGCGGAAAAGCGATGCTCGCGGCCCGCTTCCAGGCCGAAGATGTCGCCCCGCAGGTGGAAGGCATCGATCTGTCGGCGGCCGTCGCTCAGGAGCTTGTAGGAACGAATGGCGCCCGACACGACCTCGTAGAAATACTCGGCGTCGTCGCCTTCGGAGAACAGCTCCTCGTCCTTGCCCAGCACGATCTGCATGCCGGCCGCCGGGAGCCGACGCAGGTCGGGGAATTTCGCTGCCCGGGTAGCGGTGTCGGTGTGGGCCTGCATCGTAGTCTCCCTCAAAAGGCGTCCGGTGCCTCCCGATTAGGCCTTCGGTCGGGGGGCTCGCTATTCAGGACTTGACCTAAGGGATTCTACGTAGGGGGCGGCGGCGCCGGTGGTCCCAGGGCGCTGCGGATGCTGTCGACCAGGGCGGCGCCCGACAGCGGCTTCTCGAGCACGTTCACCAGGCCGATGCGCTCGGCCAGCTGGTGAAGCTGCCGGTTGACGCGCGCGCTGATCAGGATGGCCGGCAGCGCCACCCGTCGCTCGCGCAGGCGCGCGATCAGTTCGATGCCGTCGATACGGGGCATGCGGTAGTCGACGACAAGGCACGCGCGCTGCGGCAGCTCCAGGTCGTCCAGCACCGCCTCGGGGCTGTCGTAGAGACGGACGCTGAATCCCTCGATTTCGAGGGCGAACTTCAGCGCCGCCCGGACGGCGGCGTCGTCATCGACGACCAGTACGAGTTCCGGCGCAGGCGACATCTGCCCACAGTGGTCGCCCAAGCCCCCGGCCGCGTTGATCTAGCGCAAATGTCGCAGTTCCGGTCAGGGCGCACGATCTTCGATCAGCGCCATGCGAACCAGCTCGGACAGGCTGTCGGCCTGCATCTTGGTCATGACGTTGGCGCGGTAGATCTCGACGGTGCGCGGACTGATGCCGAGCTCGAAGGCGATCACCTTGTTGGCCTTGCCGGCCACCAGCCGATCGAGCACGTCGCGCTCGCGCGCGGACAACCGCTTGATGCGGCCCTGGATCTCGAGGGCGCGGGCGTCGCGGGCACTCTCGCGCGCCCGACGCGCCAGCGCCGCCCGGACGGCCGACAGAAGGACCTCGTCATCGAACGGCTTTTCGATGAAATCGACGGCGCCGGCTTTCATCGCCTCGACCGCCAGCGGAACGTCGCCGTGGCCTGTCATGACGATCACCGGCAAGCCGGCGCCCAGCTCTCCCAGGCGGCGCTGCAGCTCCAGCCCGTTCATCTGCGGCATGCGTATGTCGGTGATGACACAACCCTCCCGCGCCTCGGGCAGCACCGCCAGAAAAGCGACGGCGGACTCGTGCACGCGCACGGTGAAGCCCGAGGCCGTCAACAGGAACGCCAGCGACTGGCGGACACCGGCATCGTCGTCGATGACGTGAACCACCTCAGTCGACATGCACCGACTCCTCGATCGCGGCGGCGCGCAGCGTGAAGCGGAAGATGGTGCCGCCACCCGGGCGGTTCTCGGCCCTGATCTTGCCGCCGTGCGCCTCGACGATGGTGCGGCAGATCGACAGCCCCAGCCCCATGCCCTGGCGCTTGGTCGTGACGAACGGCTGGAACAGGTTCTGCGCCACCTCTGGCGCCAGGCCTTTGCCGGTGTCGGTGACGCTCACCTCGACGACGTCGCCGGGCAGCGCGACGGTGGCGATTTCCAGCCGCCGATCGTTCGCGGTCTCGATCATGATTTCCATGGCATTGCGGATCAGGTTCACCAGGACCTGCTGGATCTGGATGCGGTCGGCGAGCACGAGCTGGGCCTTGGGATCGAGGCGGAACGACACCGCGATCCCGGCCTCGCGGACGCCGACGAGGGCGAGCGTGCTCGCATCCTCGATCAGCTTCGGAAGATCCTCGATGCGGCGGTCCCCCTCGCCGCGCGCGACGAACTCGCGCAGCCGGCGAATGATATGGCCGGCACGCAGGGCCTGGTCGGCGGCCTTGCCCAGCGCGTCGCGCAGCATCGGCGTGGGCTCGGCCTCGAGACGGTCGAGCAGCCGCTGGCAACCCCTGAGATAGTTGCTGATCGCCGTGAGCGGCTGGTTGATCTCGTGCGCCAGCGTCGAGGCCATCTCGCCGAGTGCCGTGTAGCGCGACATGTGCGTCACTTCCGACTGCAGCTCCTTGAGTCGGGTCTCGGTGAGCTGCTGAGCGGTGAGGTCGCGGATGAAGCCCGTGAAATAGTGCCGTTCCGCCGATCTGAGCTCGCCCACCGTCAGATGCATCGGGAAGGTGGTGCCGTCCTTGCGCTGGCCGACGACGATGCGGCCGATGCCGATGATCCGCCTCTCGCCAGTCGACAGATACCGCTTGAGATAGGAATCGTGCTGCTCGCGGTCCGGCGACGGCATGAACAGGCTGATGTTCCTGCCGGCCGCCTCGGCCATCGAATAGCCGAACAGGCGCTCGGCCGTCGTACTGAGCGATTCGATGCGGCCGCGCTCGTCGATGATGATCATCGCGTCGGGCACGGTCTGCAGAATGGAAAGCAGCCGAGCCTCGGCGGCCTCCAGCGCAACGGGATCGGTCGAAGCCGGCACGGCTTCGAGGCTGTGCAGGATCCACTGGACTGCACCGTCGGCGCCCAGCACCGGCATGTTCACCATCGCGAAGTCCGCCGTGCTCTCACCTCCCCCGGCGGGCCTTGGCGCCGGCGCGGCGAGCCAGTGTGGCCGGCGCGACCGCCGTACGGTTTCCAGCGAAACGATCAGCCGCTCGAGCGCCGGACCAGCGGCAAAGGCCTCGCGGGCCGGCCGACCGATCATCTCCTCGCACGGCACGCCGAGGGCAGAACCATAGGCGGCGTTGCACGCAACCACGGCGAGGTCGGGCCCAAACGCCAATTCCGGGTGGGATGACAGCGAGACCGAACGGGCGACGTCGAAAGTTTCCGACGAGCTGGCTGGGGATTGATCCATCGTGCCGCTTCTCGCTTCAAATCTAGCATGGGCTGCGACAACCGCCATCTCGGCCCGCTCTCTTGATCTGCAGCAAAGCGCCGCTGCCATGACCATGGGAGGAAGCGAGCCGGGCGACCATCGCCTGGGAGAGAACCATGCATGCTTCGCAGGTGATGACACGGTCGGTCGTGACCGTGCCAGCCGACGCGACGGTCTACGCTGCCGCCGACATTCTGCTCGGCTCACGCATCAGCGCCGCCCCGGTCATCGACGCCGACGGGCGGATGGTCGGCATCGTCAGCGAGGCCGACCTCATGAACCGACCCGAAACCGGGACGGTGCCGACCAGGACCTGGCTGCAGCGCCTGCTCGCCAGCGATGCCCGGCTGGCGCGCGACTACGTGCGTTCGCACTCCCATCACGTCGCCGACGTCATGACCCGCAAGGTGGTGACGGCGGAGGACCGCACCCCGCTGCACGACGTCGCCCTTCTGATGCAGCGGCATGGTCTCAAGCGACTGCCGGTCATGCGCGACGGCAGGCTGGTCGGCATCGTGAGCCGCGCCAATCTCCTGCAGGGCCTGCTGGCGCGCGAACCCTTTCCGGCGGACGCGCCGCTCGGCGACGACCGGATCAGATCCAAGGTCTACAAGGAGCTCGCCCGCCATTCATGGGCGGCCGACATTACCAACATCGTCGTCGACAGCGGCACGGTCAGCCTGTGGGGTCACGTCAATTCCGCTCCAGCCAAGGAAGCGGTCCGCATCGCCGTCGAGAACGTCATCGGCGTGCGGCGCGTGGTGAACAACATCGTCGTGATGCCGCGCGAGATCGAGGACGGCATCTAGCGCATAACCACTCCATCATGGCCGCATGAAGACCAGCGGGCTGTCGTCGTCGAGATTGTCGGCCGCGGCCATCAGTTCGGCCGCGATATCGTCATTGGAGCGGCCGAGCTTGAAAAGGCGAATCGCCTCGGACAGCAGGCATCGGGCAACGACATCCTCGCCGATCTTGCGCTCCGCCGCTTCGGCCAGCGCGGCCTCGATGTGGCGGGCGACCAGTTGATGGGTGCTCATATCTCACTCTCCTCGCACTAGATTCCGCGGGCATGGCGGCCCTCGCCGCCGGTGTAGTGCCGATCGATGGCGGCGCAGACCGAGCGCACCAGCGGCCGTCCCCGCTCGGTGACGCTGAGCCGCGTGCCCTCGAATACGGCCAGCCCGTCGCCGATCAGCGCCGGCAGCGTCGCCACGTCCGACAGCAAGGGCTGCAGCGTGGCGCCATGGCGGTGGCAGACGTCGGCCAGATCGACCTCGAAATGGCACATCAGCTCGTTGATGATGTCGCCGCGCAGCCGGTCGGCGGCCGACCAGGCGATGCCGCGGGCGGTCGGTCGGCCGCCCTGCGCGACAGCCCGCGCATAGCGTCCCGCCTGCGCCTCGTTCTGGGTGTAGCCTTGCGGCAGGCAGGAGATTGCCGACGCGCCGATGCCGATGACCCAAGGCGTGTCGTCGGCGACATAGCCCTGGAAGCTCCGACGCAGCCTGTGGGCCGCCGCCGCGCGCGCCAGGCTGTCGTCCGGCCGCGCGTAGTGATCGAGCCCCACCTTCACGTAGCCCGCGGCGAGCAGCCGCTCCTCGACCAGGTCCGCCATCGCCGCTCTCGCCAACGCATCGGGCAGCCTGGCGGTGTCGATCAGTGCCTGGCGCGGCTTCATCCAGGGAACATGGGCATAGCCGAAGACGGCGAAGCGATCCGGCTCGAGCGCGATCGCGGCGTTGAGTGTGCGCGACAGGGTCGCCAGCGTCTGCAGCGGCAGGCCATAGACGAGATCGATGTTGAAATGGCGAATTCCGGCACGCCGCAATCGCTGCAGGGCCTCCGCCGTCTCTTCCGGCGATTGCAGGCGATTGATGGCTTGCTGGACGGCGACATCGAAGTCCTGCACGCCGAAGCTGACGCGCGTGACGCCGAGGCTCGTCATGGCGTCGGCCAGCGCCTCGTCGCAGAAGCGCGGATCGGCCTCCATCGACATCTCGCGGCCCGGGCGGGTGTCGAACAATGCCGACAGGCTGCGGCCGACGGACACCAGCCGCGCCGGGCCGAGCTGGGACGGCGTCCCACCGCCCCACTGCACCGAGCCGACCACCACGTCCGGCGCGGCTCGCGCGACGAGCTCGAGCTCGCTCTTGAGGGCGTCGGCGTAGTCTTCGAGCGTGCCCTGCCGGTTCATAGCAACCGTGTGGCAGGCGCAATAGAAGCAGAGTTGCCGGCAGAACGGCACGTGCAGATAGAACGTGGCCGGGCGCGATCCAAGCTCGGCCAGCCACGCCGCATCCTCGGCCGGCCCGACCGACGGTCCGAACTGCGCCGCGGTCGGATAGCTGGTGTAGCGCGGCACGGGCCTGCCGTAGGCCGCGACGGTGCGGGCGTCCATGGTCGGGCTCAATGCGCCATGAAGACGGGGGCGGTCATGGTCGCAAGCAGCGTGCGACTGGCGCCGCCCAGCACCATCTCGCGCAGGCGCGAATGGCCGTAGAGGCCCATGACGATCAGGTCGACGTCGTGATCGGCCGCGCGCGACAGGATCACCCCGCCGACATCGGAATCGGCCGCGACGTCGCGCTGCACCGTGACCTTCACGCCATGGCGCGCCAGCCAGGCCGCGACGTCCGCGCCCGGCTCGGCACCGTGGCCGCCGGCGGAAGGCTTCGGATCGACCGACAGCACCATCACCTTGTCGGCGCCGCGCAACAGCGGCAGGGCGTCCGATGCCGCCCGCGCACTTTCGCGGCTGGCGTTCCAGCACAGCATGACCGTCCTGCCGAGCGGCGCCTTGGCGCCGATGTGCGGCACGACCAGCGCCGGGCGTCCAGTCGTCAGGGCGAGAGTTTCCGGGAGGTCGGCCGGCGCATCGGGATCGCCATCGGGATCGGCCTGCCCGAGTACGACCAGATCCGAATAGCGGGCGTGGATGCCGATCTGGGTGGCGGCATAGCCGCTTTCCGATCGCCATTCCGTCGAAAGGTGGGTGCCCTTCACGGCCTTGAAGAAGGCTGCCTTCGCAGCCGCCACATCGGCCTGCGCCGTCTGCTCGTAAGCGGCAAACAGATCGTCCAGGGCGGCGGTGCCGTCGAACATCGCCGGCGCGGTGAACGGCTCCTGGACGTACACACCGACGAGATGGGCGCCGTGCCGTTCCGCCAGCTCGACTGCGACAGCCAGCCTCTGCACGACCTTCGGACGGGGGCTGCAGTGCACGAGGATGGTCTTGTAGGTCATGGTCGGTCTCCCGTTGGCGCGATGGGGGGAGAATGGCGCGGCTCGGACCAGCTGCCCTTGACGCAAGTCAAGAATGGCCCGCAAAGAAGGCGGTAGGTATGGGCCATGGAGGTGATTGCCTACTTCACCGCGCTGTGCGGCGAGAAGATGCATGCGGCGGCGGCGCTGTCATCGAGCCTGCCGCTGGCCCTGCTGCTGGCCGGTCTCGCCGGCAGCCTCGTGCACTGTGCCGGCATGTGCGGTCCCTTCGTGCTGGGGCAGGTCGTCGCCGACAGCGAGCACAGGCGAGGCAGATACGGCGAATGGCAGCGCCTGGCCGGTGCTGCTCTCCTACCCTATCACCTCGGCCGCCTCACGACCTACACCGCGCTCGGCGCCGTAGCCGGTACGGCGACCGCGCTGGTCGCGGCGACCACGGGCTTCGCCTGGCTGTCGGCGGCGCTGCTGGTGCTGGGCGCGCTGCTCATGATCCTGCAGGCGATCGGCCTGGCTGTGGGTGCCGCCTCTCCTCTTTCGCGCCTTGTCGCGCGTCTCGCCGCGCCGCTCAGCGCCTCGCGCCATCCGGCCGGCCGCTACGCCCTCGGCCTGGTGCTGGGGCTGCTGCCGTGCGGCCTCCTCTATGGCGCGCTGGCGGCCGCGGCCGGGACTGGCAACGCCGGCGACGGCGCGGTCGCGATGCTGGCATTTGGAGGAGGCACCCTGCCCGCCCTGATCGGCGTGGGCTGGCTCGGCCTGTTGCTGCGTCGCCGGCTGCGCAGCATGGCGCACTGGGTCGCGACGCCGCTCCTGGTCGTCAACGGACTGGTGATGCTGGGCATGGCGAGCCAGCGTCTGTAGCCCTCGTCGTCAGCCGTCGCCCGGCGGGAAACGCACGATGTCGCGATAGGCATGCCAGGTCGCATGCGCGACCACCGGCAGCACGATGACCAGACCGAGCAGGCCCGGCACCATGGCCAGCGCCACCAGCACGACGATCAGGCCGGTCCACAGCAGCATCGGCCGCAGATTGAGGCGCACGGCGGCGACCGACGTGGCGATCGCCTCGAACAGGTTGGCGTCGCGGCGGTCGAGCAGGTAGGGCATCGAGAATGCGCCGATCGCGAAGGCGAGCGCTGCCAGTGCCGCCCCGACGGTAACGCCGACGGCGAGGAACGGCAGGCTGCGCGCCGAATACCAGGCGAGATCAAGGAAATGATCCCACGACGGCACGGTGCGCCATTCGAACAAGGCGAACAGAAGCTGGGCCGCGCGCATCCAGGCGAGATGCAGCAGCAACAGCACGGTACCCATCAGGGCGATCTGGTCGAGGTTGCGCCGCCAGGCGAGGAAGGTCGATTCGCTATCGACCAAAAGCCCGTTCTCGAGCCGGCGACTGATCTCGTAGAGCCCGACCGCCATGAACGGGCCGACGAAGAAGAAGCCGGCGCTGAGCGGCAGCACGAGATACGGCAGGTCGCACCACAGCAGCAGCGCGATGGCCAGCCAGCCGGCGACGACGGCCACCGCACCGAAGGCGAGGCTGTACGAGCGCGCCATCCAGAGATCGCGCCAACCGGCGCCGAGCCACGACCAGGCGCGGTCGACGGAGACCTGACGAATGCGCGGTTGCGCGCGGAACACCGCAACCGTGTCGCTCATATCGTGTCGCTCATGCGCCTCTCTCCTGCTGCCTGCAATTCCACCGCCGCGCGCGGCCGTGGTCCTTGACCCAGATCAAGGAGGCTCGACCGCGCGCCTCGTAGACCTCACCGCGACACAGAAGCGGGAGAGAAGATGTCCAGTCTAGCCGTCGCGCGCGCCAATCGTCGCGGACCGCGATACGTCGAAGACGTCATCCGCGCTTCCGTCGTGCTCACCATGTTCTGGGGCGTCGTGGCCTTCCTCGCCGGCGTCGTGATCGCAGCCCAGCTCGTATGGCCCCAGCTCTCCTTCGACAGCGAGTACCTGACGTTCGGCCGCCTGCGCCCGTTGCACACCTCGGCGGCGATCTTCGCCTTCGGCGGCACGGCGCTCATTGGCACCGCCTTCCACGTCGTGCAGCGAACCTGCCGCGCGCGCCTGTTCGGCGGCGCGCCGCTCGGCTGGTTCGTGCTGCTGGGCTACCAATTCTTCATCGTCACGGCGGCGGCCAGCTACCTGCTCGGCATCACGCAGAGCAAGGAGTACGCCGAGCCCGAGTGGTTCATCGATCTCTGGCTGACGATCGTATGGGTCGCCTATCTCGTGGCCTATCTCGGCACCGTGCTGAAGCGCGAGGAGCCGCACATCTATGTCGCCAACTGGTTCTATCTCGCCTTCATCATCACCATCGCGATGCTGCACATCGTCAACAACCTCGCGGTGCCGGTCTCGATCACCGGCAGCAAGAGCTACGGCGCCTGGTCGGGCGTGCAGGACG
>JAEZIF010000181.1 GCA_023416135.1 Pseudomonadota bacterium | reverse complement strand
GATTGACGCGGTTGGCGAGCGTGCCGAGCTTGGGCGAGCTGATGGAAACCAAGTCGCCCACCATGTGGGTGAAGCCGTGGCCGCCGGGCTTGCGCTGCTCGGTCGGGGCGAACAGCGTGCCGGTCATGAGCACCATGCCGTCGGGATACTGGTGCATGTCGCCCATGGCATGGCGCACCAGATCGGTCGGATCCCGGCTGATCTTCGAGAGGTCGCTCGATCCGCGCAGCCGGAATTGGTCGGGACCGGTGACTTCGAGGTCGACCTTGGCCTTGCGTACGTCGTCGAGTGTGAAGGTCGCATCGAACAGGCGCACGAACGGCCCGACAGCGCACGAGGCGTTGTTGTCCTTGGCGATGCCCAGCAGGAGCGCGCTGCGCCCCTCCATGTCGCGCAGGTTGACGTCGTTGCCGAGCGTGGCGCCGACGATCGTGCCATTCGCACTGACCACGAGCGTTACTTCGGGCTCGGGGTTGTTCCAGTCGGAGTCCGCGCGGATGCCGATCTCCGCGCCATAGCCCACGGCGGCCATGGGCGGCGCCTTGGTGAAGATCTCGGCATACGGCCCGATGCCGACCTCGAGATAGGGCGACCAGGCGCCGCGGGCCATCAAGGTCTTCTTCAGCGCTTCGGCCTCGGGCGAGCCGGGCTTGATGGTCGTGACGTCGGCGCCGATCAGAGTGTTGAGCTCCTTGCGGACCTGGTCGGCGCGGCCGAGGTCACCCTTGGCATGCTCCTCGATCAGCCGCTCGATCAGGCTGACGGCGAAGGTGACGCCGGCTGCCTTGATGGCCTGCAGGTCGATAGGGGCGAGCAGGGCCGGGATCACCTCTTCGAGCGAGCCGACGCGTTCACCCTTGCTGCGGGCAATCGCCACCGGATCGGCGGCGTTGCAGAGATCGGCCACGGTCGGGGCGGCCGCGGTGATGTCGAACACGCCGTCGGCGCGCACGGCGACGACGCTCGGCCCATCTTTGCCCTGGACCCTGCCGATCAGGGTGCCTGCCGTGCCGTCTTCGGGAAGGATTTCCGCCACTGCCAAAGCTCCTCTGGACGTCTCCGGCGCTTCGTAGCAATAAAGGCGCGCCACTCCTCGGAGAAATCAAATCATGGCCGCAGCGCGGATCAAAGGCGTTCTTTCGCCCGTCGTCACCCCCTTCAAGCGCGACCTGTCGCCCGACCTCGGTCGCTTCATTGCGCATTGCAAGTGGCTGCTCAGCCAGGACTGCGGGCTCGCGGTGTTCGGCACCAACTCCGAGGCCAATTCGATGTCGGCCAAGGAGCGCATGGGGCTCCTGGAGGCGATCGTCTCGGCGGGCGTTCCGACCGATCGCATGATGCCCGGCACCGGCGCCTGCTCGATCAACGAAGCGGCGGAGGTGAGCGCGCATGCCACCAAGCTCGGCGTCGGCGGCGTGCTGATGCTGCCGCCGTTCTACTACAAGGGCGTGCCGGAAGAGGGGCTGTTCCGCTTTTTCTCGGAAGTGGTGCAGCGGGTCGGCGACGATCGCCTGCGCGTCTATCTCTATCACATCCCGCCGGTGTCGGCGGTGCCGATCACGCACAAACTGGTCGAGCGCCTGATGAAGGCTTATCCCAAGCAGATCGCCGGCATGAAGGACAGCGCCGATGACTGGGCGCACACCAAGAGCATGATCGACGCCTTCGCCAAGGACGGCTTCGACGTCTTCTCGGGCAACGAGAAACCGTTGATCGAGAATATCAAGTCGGGCGGCGCGGGCTGCATCAGCGCCACGGCCAACATCAACCCGGGCAAGATCGCCGAGACCTACAAGAAATACGCGACGCCCGAGGGAGAGAAGCTGCAGGGCTGGATCAACGAAGTGCGCGGCGTCATGCAAGGCTACGTCATGATCCCGGCCCTGAAGTACTGCATCGCGCACTACGGCAGCGACGCTGCCTGGACGCCGGTGCGTCCGCCGCTGGTCGAGGCCGACGAGAAGGCCGGCAAGGACATGATCGCAAAGCTCGACAAGCTCGGCTTCACGATGCCGGGACTCAAGCAGGCGATGGCGGTGGCGGCCGAGTAGGCCGCCTCAGTCGTCGATTCGGCCCTTCAGCGTCGTCTTGTAGCCGAACGCCGACTCGAAGGTCACCTCGACGGTCCGGTCACTGAACAGGTGCGTTGCGCGCGCGGCATCGTCGTTGCCGAGCGTCTGGGTCTCGATGACCAAGGTCGTGCCGTCGCTCAGCCACTTGCCGCGTGCGGCGCTCAACCCGTAGCGCTGGCGTCCGCCCACGCGATAGTAGCCGTCGAAGCCGATAGGCCCGCCAAAGCGCGCCGGTGGCGTGGCCGGACTGCCTTCGACCTCGTATTCGAAGGAAGCATCGGCTCCATCGAGATTGTAGGTGACCCATTTGATCCGCAGTGCGTTGGGGGCGAACCGCCAGGTCTTGCCTGAGATCGTCTTGGCCATCGCCGGTTGCTCGCCGACCGTTGCCGGCCGCTCGGTGGCGGCTTCCTTCACCTGTCGAGCGAGTTCGGCCGCCGCTGCGGGATCGGCAGGAAGCGGCGCATCTGCGGTCACGGCGGAGGTCAGAAAGCCCACCAGGGCATCGAAGCTGTAGCGTGGCTTGGTCGGCATGCCGCTCGCGCTCGGGAAGCGGGCGGACCCCGTCGTCACCGCCACGATGTCGAGCGCGGGCATGACGACGATGAGCTGGCGGTCGTAACCGACGGCCATGTAGGCATCGCGGCCCGGCATCACCCAGAACTGGCTGCCGTAGCGCAGGTTCTGTGCCCAACGCTCGCGCATGTCGACGTCCGCCTTGCGCACGCCTTCGATCCACGACGCCGGCAGGATTTGCTTGCCCTCCCACATGCCGCCGCGCAGGTAGAGGTAGCCGATCTTCGCCATGTCGCGCGGATGCATGTAGAGGCCGGCGCCGCCGCCTGAGATCCCTTGCGGGTCGGCCCGCCACATCACGTCGTCAATGCCGATCGGACCGAACAGCGCCTCGTGCGCATAGTCGAGGGCGCTCTTGCCCGTGACCTTGGTCAGGATGGCCGACAGCAGATGGCTGTTGCCGCTGTTGTAGTAGAAGGTCGTACCGGGCGTCCCCGACATTGGCCGGTCCAGGATGAATTGCTGCCAGTCAGGGCTGCGCTCCATGCCGATGAAGGACGTGAACTGGTCGCCCAGGCCCTCCGTCCACTCGAGGCCCGATATCATGTCGAGCAGATGGCGGATCGTGATTGCCTTCTTGCGTTCATCGAGGTTGGCGATGGTGCGGTCGGCGAAGAACTCCATGACCGTGCGGTCCGTGCCATTCAGCTTACCGTCCCGCATCGCCATGGCGACCAGGGTGCTGACGACGGCCTTGGTGACCGAGTTGATGCGATGCTTCAGACCGGCACGGAACGGCGCGTAGGTTGCCTCCAGCACGATTCGGCCATGCCGCGTCACCAGCAGGCTGTCCATGTCGTTGAGGCCGCCGAACTCGACCAGGCGGGCGAGCCGCTCGGAGCTCATGCCCTGCTCCTCGGGCGCGGAGATTACCCACTCCTTGGTGGGCCACGCCTGCGGCTTTTCCTGGGCCGCCGCCGGCAGTGCACCGATCACGAGAAGGAACGTGAGAAGCAAGCTCAAAAGACGAATCATCGCTGCAGCCTCCGTCCGGCAATGGACTTAAGCATGGCCGATGTTTGATTTCACGTGGGTCGTGACCAGATGACTGGCATGTCCAGGCTCGCGATGGCATTCGCTTCAGCAGGAATGGTCCTCGTCTATCTCGGCCTCGCCGTTGCGGGCTGGGGCGGGGTCGATGCGTTCTTCGCCAATCCGCCACGCATCGCGGTTGTCGTCGTCACTGTGGCGATGGCCGTCGCCGCCTTGTTCAGTTCCGGGAATCTGAGTGCCGGCGAGCGCGAAGATCGCTCCAACCGATGGATCATCGGTGCGCTGGGCGTGATCGGCCTTCTGTCGGCCTGGTTGCCGGCCTACACCGACCGCAAGGATTTCTGGACGATCGACGGCGATGCTGTTCGCTGGATCGGCGTCATCCTCTATGCCGGTGGTGGCGCGTTGCGGCTTTGGCCGGTCTTCGTGCTCGGCCGGTGCTTCAGTGGGCTGGTCGCCATTCAACCAGGCCACACGCTGGTGACGGATGGCATCTATCGCACCGTCCGCAACCCGAGCTACCTCGGCCTGCTCGCGCTGTCGTTGGGCTGGGCGCTGGCCTTTCGTTCGCTCGCCGGCGTGCTGCTCGTGGTGCTCATGCTTCCGCCGCTGCTGGCCCGCATGCGCTCGGAGGAGGCCTTGCTGCGCTCGCAGTTCGGCGCCCAGTACGACGACTACCGTGCGCGGACGTGGCGGCTCGTGCCGGGCATCTACTGACGAGTAATGTCCGCGCCGCACAGGGCGAGCTTCGCCGCCATGCCGTCGTAGCCGCGATCCAGATGATCGAGACCGTGCAGCACGGTTTCCTCTGCCGCGCCGAGCCCGGCAAGTACCAGAGCCGCCGCCGCCCGCACGTCGGTGCAAACGACCGTCGCTCCGCGCAGCCGCTCGCCGCCGCGGATCAGCGCGGTACGGCCACGCACGACGATGTCGGCGCCCATCTTGCGAAGCTCGTCGACGTGGCGAAAGCGTCGCTCGAAGATCGTCTCGGTGATGACGCTGGCGCCTTTGGCCATGGTCAGGAGCGCCATCGCCGGCGCCTGCAGGTCGGTGGCGAAGCCGGGATAGGGCTGTGTGGTGATGTCGATACCACGAAGGCCCGCCGCGGCGCGGCGGGCGATGATGCCCTTTTCCGCTTCCTGCAGCTCGACGCCCGCCGCCTGGAAGGAGGACGCTGCCGTCCCGAGCAGCTCGATGCGCCCGTTCGGCAGCAGCAGTTCGCCATCAGTCAGGGCTGCGGCAGAGGTGAGCGTGCCGAACTCGATGCGGTCAGGCAACACGGTGTGGACGGCACCGCCCAGTGGCGCACCGCCCCTGACGGTCAGGATGTGCGTGCCGAGGCCTTCGATCCTGGCGCCCATCGCGATCAGGCAGCCGACGAGATCGGCGATCTCCGGTTCGCGGGCGGCATTGCCGATGGTGGTCGTGCCCGAGGCCGCAACGGCCGCCAGCAGAAGATTTTCTGTCGCGCCGACCGACGGCTGAGGGAGCAGGATGTCGGCGCCGCGCAGGCCATCGCCCGCGCGGGCGCGGATCGTGCCGTTCTCGAGCTCGACCGATGCGCCCATCGCGCGGAGCCCTGCGACGTGGAAGTCGATGCCGCGCAACCCGATGGCGTCTCCGCCCGGCATCGGGAGGGCGGCTTCGCCGCAACGGGCCAGCAACGCGCCGAGCAGCAACACCGAGGCGCGCATTCGGGTCACCAGCTCGGGATCGATCCTTTGCGGCTGCACTCGGTCGGCCGCGATCGTGACGGCGAGGCCCGACGGACCTGTCGACCAGTGCATGCTGCAGCCCAGGCGCTGCAGCAGCGCGGCCAACACGGCGACATCGAGATTGGCCGGCACGTTTCGAAGCGTCACGAAATGCGGCGTCAGAAGCGCCGCCACCATCAACGGCAGGGCGGCATTCTTGGCGCCGCTGATCGGATAGGTGCCGGCGAGGGGACGGCCGCCACGAATGATCAGCCTGTCGCCGGTGCTGGGCCGCCACCAGGGAGCGGCGATCGAGAGAAGGGCATTCATGGGTGCGACGATACCGGAGCGTGCATTGACAGCGCCACCACCGCAGGCTTATACGGTGCTCATGATCACGAACCTGCTCCAGAAGGGTTGGTACTTTACGCTGCTGAAATAGGCGGCGCGAAGGGTTGTGACCTGACGAAGCCGCCGCTTCCCGGCGGCTTCTGTATTTCTGGAGAGGGCCTCCGGGCCGCGGGGGGACCGCAAACGGAGGATGAGATGTCGATCGTTGAAGCTGAGGAGAGAACGGCGCTGCCGCCGTCGATACGCGTGCGCTTGGCGGGGCCGCGTGACTGCGAAGCGCTCGCCGCACTGCTCGATGACCCCGCGCATGCCCGCGAGCAGGTGCTGACGTGGCTGGAAACCCCGGGCACGACGCTTCTTGTGGCGCAGAGCGAGATCGGTGTGCTGGGCGTCGCCGTCCTGCTGACGCGCATCGCGCCAAAGGCGGCCGGCGGCATGCACAAGGTGGTCGAGGTAGACAATCTGGTGGTTCATCCCGACCAGCGCGGGCAACGGATCGGCCGGCGCCTGCTGGCGGCCGCAGTGGAATGGGCGCGTCAGCGCCGCGCTGCGCAGGTCGAAGCGGTCGTCGGCATCGGAGACGCCAGGCGGTTCTACGAAAGCTTCGGCTTCGCCACGGAGGCGGATCGGCTGGTGCTGGCGGCCTGAGCTGCGCCTAGCGCCTGGTCGGTCCCGCCACAGCATCGCCGGCCGATCGAAGCGACTGTCGACTGGCTCGGGGCCATGGGCGCGCCATCGGCAACCGCTATGCACTCGTTGTGTGACTTTTCGCACAGATCGCATCTGGAGCGCCGCTAGAGTTGGCACTACCGTATCGATCGTCGCGGCCGCTCGCGGTTGTCAACCGCAGCGAGCCGCGCCGCCGGGGGGCGAGGAATGCGGCAGTGGGGTGGAAATAGCGGTGCAGCGGCGCGCGGTCGGCTAGCCGAGCGGCATCGTGGCGCGCACGATCATGACCGCCGCAATTGGGAAGACGAACTGCGCCGGCGTGACCGCCGGTGGCAGTCGGCCGTCTCCGCAATGCCCCCAATCCCGTGAACGTTTGACGACGCCAACAGCAGGTCAGGTCGAAGCATGCCTCCTTCCACGCCCCTCAGATGGGTGAAGTCCAAGACGGCCGGTCAGGTATCGGAGATCGCTGTCCTGGCGCCGATCAAGCTCGGGCGGGTTCCCGGCGAGCGTCGGACCTATGAAGAGCGACTGCGGTTCTCGATCGACAATCTCACGGCACGCGTTCAGCAGGGCATCCCGATCGAGCTCGACAGGATTCGCACCATTCATTTCGGCCGGATGATCATCATCCGACCGGAGCAGTTCCTGGTCTACTCCGATCTGCCGGGCGTGGTGTACGACGAGGTCGGCAGCAGGAAGATTCCCAGACCGTTCGACGACTATGTCCCGCTCGAGACCGGCGGAAAGCCGCCGACGATTCGCTCGTGGCTCCTGACGCTCGTCGAGTTCGACGGCGACATCCGGGTCTATTTCCGCGACATCGCCCAATTCATCGCCGAAGACTTCGATCTGCTCTTCCGCAATTGCGAGGACTTCGATACGACGCGAAACTTTGAAGGGTTCTGGTCCTGGATCAAGCGATACCAGATCGACACCAATCTCTTCTATTCGCGCTACGGCGACCTCTCGGTGGTGCGCATCAAGCAACTCCAGGATTTCAAGCGTCGCTTCGACGAGTTCGTCGCCGAGGTGCGCCCGGCGAATGGATCG
Source organism: Pseudomonadota bacterium (assembly GCA_023416135.1). Classification (GTDB taxonomy): domain Bacteria; phylum Pseudomonadota; class Alphaproteobacteria; order Reyranellales; family Reyranellaceae; genus Reyranella. The sequence continues at coordinate 17,402 of JAEZIF010000181.1, read as the reverse complement.
CGCGTGAAGTCCCTGGATGATCTGTTCGATCAATTTCTGGCAAGGACGCAGCAATATGCCGGCGATTTTCCGACGGCCGGCGGCGTCTACAAATCGAAGAGCTGAACGAGGACGGTGATGGCATACGATGATGGCGAGGCAGGCCGGCTGCCGCCGGTATCTTCGAGGCTTGCAACCGCCGTACAGGCCAATCTCGGCCGGGCTTCACGTTTCGCCGACGGCACCACGCGCAACTGGTCGCTGTTCTTCTTCTTCCGGATCATGTCGAAGCAGCGGCTGGCAGCAAACCTGAAGCAGGTTGCCCTTGCCCTCGACGCCAGGGCTGCGGCCGGTGCCCCATCTGTGGCGCTCGACGATCCGCAAGCGCCCGCTCAACTCTTCCTGGACTGGCTGAAGATTCTCGTCGAGTCCAGGTCGGACGACTTTTGGAAAACCCTCCGGTCGGAGTGCGAGACTGCGGGGATCCGCGTGCCCACGCAGGTCGGCCCCGACCCGAAAGAGTACGAGCTCCTCTTCCAGGCCATCGAGGACTTTTCGAAGGGAGCATTCGCCAGATTGCCGGCAAGCTTCACCACGCCGATCAAGGCGGAAGTCGCGCGTGCGGCGTTTGTCACGCTTTCGGATCCCGGCAACTTCAAGGCCTTCGTGTCGAAGTTCGGCGGCTCGGCTGCCGTTGCGGGTCGCAAGGCGATGTCGAGAGGTCTTCTGGGTGTATTCGCCTATGAACTATTGCGACAGTTCGCGCCGGCTCAGGACGGATCGAAGGGCGGGAATGTCCGGCCCGGCGTCCTGCGCAGCGAGGCCACCGAAACAGGCGTGAAGCGGGACCGTGACCAGGAATGGGATCCGGTTCCGATCAATTTCGCCTTCACCTTCTCCGGTCTGAAGGCACTGAAAATGAGCGAGCCGACGCTCGCTTCCTTCCCCGAAGCCTTCAGGCAAGGCATGGCGGCGCGCGCCGAGCGGCTCGGCGACATCGGGCCAAGCGCGCCGGAGAACTGGGAGGGAGTCCTCGGGCTCGACTGCGTGCACGGCTATTTCACGGGTGGCTATCTCGTCGACGCCGACGACGATCCGATCTCGGAGGATGTTCGCCGACGGCTGCGCGACGATGTCGGGGCCTTCAACGACAACACCACTGGCCGTGGCGAGACGCTTCGCACCATCCTGACGCTCCTGTGCCTGCCGCTGGGCATGGAAATCCTCCATATCGAGCTCGGCGAAGATCCCTACGACGTCGACAAGAACGGGCGGGCCATTCGCCCGCCGTACCGCATGGAGCATTTCGGCTTTCGCGACGGCATAAGCCAGCCGTTCGTCGACATGAACCTCGGCGATCCGCTGCCTGGCGGCGGCACGCCGAGCGGCAACCGCACCTGGACGCCGGTTGCCCATGGCGAGATCTACCTCAGCGAGAAGGATGAGGACGGCAACAAGCACCATCTTCCGGTTCACGAGTTGCTGCGCGACGGCAGTACGTTCCTGGTCTTCCGCAAGCTCGAACAGGACGTCACGGCGTTTCGCGCGTATTTGGCAAGGCAACGGCCCAACGACCGCGCCGCCCAGGACAAGCTCGCCGCACAGTTCGTCGGGCGCTGGCCGAACGGTACTCCGCTGATCATGGCGCCCGACGGGCCGGCAGAGCTGGGCCAGGATCCTGACGGGCTTCTCAACGATTTCCGCTATGCCGCGGATGATCCACATGGACGGCGCTGTCCTCTCGGGTCGCATATCCGTCGGTCCAATCCGCGCGACATCGGCGGCAACAACGACGTGCGCCGCCATCGCATCCTGCGCCGCGGCATGGCCTACGGCGGCCCTCTGCTGCCGATGGATGCACCAGGTGACGGCCGCAAGCGGGGCCTGTTGTTCATCGCTGCCAATTCGCGACTGGACCTGCAGTTCGAGGTGATTCAGGCCGACTGGCTCAACAGGGGTGAGTTCCTGGGCCAGGCCGGCCTCAATCGTTGCCCGTTGACCGGCGCCAATCTCGGCAGACCGACCGACTCCTTCCTCGAAAGCGGGGCAGTGGCGCCGGTGACGGGGCTGCCGCCTTTCGTCATTACCCGTGGCGGCGACTATTTCTTCGCTCCCGGCGTCGAGGCCATGCGGGAGATCGCGCGGGGCAAGAAGTTCGAGGTCGAAGCTCCGAAGTTGCCCTACGAAGGCTACAGCATGGGCGACAGCACCGCTCCCACGCTTCTCAATGAGGAGCGGATCAAAGGCTACATGGCTCAGATCTTCAGGAAGGAAGAGGCGGGACGAAAGGACGTCGTGCGCGTCGGCATGCCGTCGGCGGATCTCGGAGACACCGGGGCCGCGCCGGTCGCATTCGTGGCTCGTGTTGCTCATGTCAAGCAGGCGCTCAGCATGCGGACCAATGCGAGCAACGAGATGATCACCTCGGTGGCTCACTACCAGGAGGCCGTCCGGACCATCAGCCCGGGCCTCGACATGATCGTCAGCACGCAGCCGGACGCAGTCTCCGGGGCGAGACGCGGGCTCATGATCAAGATCCTGGAAGCAGGATGGGCGGCGCTGTCGACTACGGAGGAGTCCGTCTACACGCGCCTGGGGCGGATCACGAAGCAGAGCATCGAGGCAACGCTACGGCGAACGGCGTCGCGCCGGGCCATCGACATCGTCTACGACCTGGGGTCCGTCACCACCTACAACGTCATCAGCGAATTGTTCGGCACGCCTGGTCCGGACTGGTTGACCGAGATGGCCCCTGCCGTACGGTTCTCTCGCCAGCATCTGGGCCAGATCGACCCGGACTGGCTGGCTGCCCTCACAGCCGGCAAACCCGACAACGTCGGCTTGGCGACGTGGCAGATCTGGTCGATCCTGATGTTCGTCGACATCGTCGGCAATTATCTGCAGCAGGAGGAACTGAAGGCGCTCGGAGTACAGGCAGGTCGCGAGTTCCTGACTCACATCGACATGCTGATCGTGAAAGCCCGCAAGCAGCCACTTCCGGCCGACACCAATCTGCTGGCAGCATTCGTCTCCCTGGAGAAGACGTTCACGGGCCCAGCCCTGTCCGCCGAGGCCTACTACGGCCTGGTCCGCATGCTGCTGCTGGAGGTCGCGAGCTCGGCAATCGTCGTAGCCCCGACGCTGGGTGCGGTCGTCGATACGGCGTTGGCTGGCGGCATCGATCTGTCGTCGCTCATTCGGCTGCTCATGACGGTTACGCCGTCGCAGGCCAAGTTCAATGAAGGCATCGAGCGACTGCTCTACGAGGCCTGGCGGCTCAATCCCTCGGTCAGGCTGCTGATGCGGCGCGCCAATCAGGATGAGCTGTACGGCAAGGACTGGGTCCGCAAGGGCGACTGGGTTGCCGCACTCATCGTCGCGGCATGCTTCGATCCCGTCGCCTTCCCGAACCCCAGGCAATTCTCGCTTGCTCCCATCCTTCCCGGACCGGAGCGAAAGATGGAGAATTACCTGCTGTTCGGGAACGGCCAAAAGGACGATCCTCAGATGCCCGGCCGTCTGTGCTGGGGCAGGGACAAGATCGCGCTCTATCTCCTCACGGAGTGCCTCAAGGCGGCCGGTCGACTGAAGGGCCTGAAGAGGGTCGCGGGTCCGGCCGGCGAGCTCAAGAAGCTTGCGCAGGTGAACGTCGGCCTGTCGACGCGGTTCGTCAGCGTCCTGCCGGACTGGCCGAAGAAGCAATCGTGAGCTCTTCGGCAACCAGGCCATATTGCCGGCAGAGGTTCGTCTGTTCGGCGAGGTCGGTGGATATCTGCGCCGAGCTGGGTTCGAATGCCGCCAGCACGCCGGCGCGGACGCCAAGGCCCTGGACGATCAGACAGGGGTTGCTGATGTTGCGCGCGACGTCGAGCGCTCGGTTGATCGCGGCGAGCGCCTCCGACGACGACCCCAGGCGGGCCAGCGCCTCGGCGTAGCCCGCGTTCAGGTAGTAGAGCTCGAGGCGGCCGGTGCGGTCCTGCAGGCCGCGCGCCAGCCATGCCTCGACGGCCCACACGGCCTTTGCCGGCTCTCCTGTCCGGGCCAGCGCGCTCGCCAGGAGTCCGATGACATGCGGCAATGCCGGATCGTAGCCGTATTGATCGATCAGGTTGATCGCGACTTGCAGGCAATCCGCAGCATCATGGTCGCGCCGCAGCTTCAAGAGGTTGCGGCCCAGGCCCACGCGGGCAAGAAGCTCGGAGTAGGGTTCACCTTCCCGTATGGCGATTTCGAGCGCCTTCTCTGCGTGGCCCAGTCCTTCCTCGTAAAGGCCCACCTCCATCATGAACCAGCTCAGGTAGCTGCGGACAGCCGAGGCAGGGAGGGCGGCGGCGCCGAGGCGCGCGGCCTCGAGCGGGCCGCTGAAGGTGTCGCGCAGCTCGAGCTGCATCTCGATCGCCTGCTTGATCTCTCCGGTTCCATAGAGCGCGCTGGCCAGCATGAACTTGGCACTGAACTTCAGGGGAAGGTTGTCGAGATCGATGGCGATCGCCAGCGCCCTTTCGCTCTGCTCGCGGCAGTCGACGTAGCGGCCCTGGAACCAGCTTACCAGGCCCATGTGGCACAACGCGGCGCACACCTTGTCCGGCCGCTCCTGACGCTGGGCGAGCTCCAGGACTCGTGGCAGATAGGGCATCATCTTGCTGAACTCGCCGATCTGCAGGAGCTGCGCGAACGCCATCAGCACGAAGTCGACGAACCGCCCTTCTGCCGGTTCGCCGATCCTTTCGACGCACTCCATCGCGCGCTGGAAGATGAGGAAGAGCGAGCCGGTCGAGGAGCTGCGGCGGGCGCGCAGTCCGGCGAGCCACAGATATTCGAGCGCCTGCTCGTCGTTGCGTGCACTTTCAGCGTGGAAGGCGAGGCGTTCGAGCTGGCCGCTGAGATCGGAATATGTCGCGGTTATCGCGGCGATCGCCGCGCGGTGCAGCTCCCGCCGCCGCGGTCCCGGCACTGTTTCGGAGCAGGCCTCCGCGACGATTGCGTGACGGAAACGGATCGACGTTCCGATCGACGGTTGGACAATATCCAGCCGCTCGAGCTCGGCACAATCGCGCTGCAGCGTTTCGCTATCCTTGTTCAACACCTGCAAGGCGACATCGATTTCGACCTCGTTGCCCAGCACGCTCAGAGCTTGGGCGCACTCCTTGGCCTGCGGAGGAAGACGGTTGAGGCGGGCATGGATCACCGACTGGACGCTCTGCGGCACCAGATTGATGCTCTCGCCGGCAGCGTGTTCGATCGACAGGACGATCTGCTCGAGAACGAACGGCACGCCGTCCGCCCGGTCGAGAACCTTCTCCAGGACGGCCGGCAGCTGCGCATCCGGCGGCCTGAGACGAAGGGCAAGCTCACGCATCTCGTCCCGCGGCAGAGGATCGAGCCGCAGGACCGTGGTGGCGATGTCGCGGGCCTCGGCAAGCGATTCGGGCCGTCCCGTCACCAGCAGCGTGCAAGGCTCGCATACCGTGTTCTCGCCCATCAACCGCAGGCAGTAGATACTTTCGAGGTCGAGGAGATGCAGATCCTCGACGACGATCAGGGTCGACGTGCCTGCCGTCAGTTTCGTCAGAGCGTCGACGAGCGCGCGGGCGACCTGGGTCTGAGTCGGTTGGCCCGACCTTTCGCGGCCGGCCTTGGTCAGGAGCACGGTAGCCAGAGGACCGTTCTCGACGTCCTGGATTTCGGCTGCGTTCAGGCTCGCCACTATGTCGTCGTCCGTCGCCGCCTCGCTGAGCGAGGAGGCTGCCAGAATAAGCGAGCGCACGGCCGAGTACGGCGTCGTGCGGCGCCGCGAATCGCCGCGAAAGATCAAGACGAGCCTGCTGCTTTGCTGGGCGTCTTGAACGACGGCGGCCGCCAGCCTGCTCTTGCCGATGCCTGGCTCGCCGATCACGGCGATGGCCCGACAGCCCGGGTCATGCCGGGCGAGGGCCTGGCGTATCGCATCACGCTCGCGCTGGCGGCCGACCAACGGGGTGCGGTAGTTGCGCGAATCGCTGTCGCCGATGCCCCGCGCGCGGGGCGGCGCGGACAGGCTGTAGGCGCTCGAGTTGATCTGCTTCAGGATGCCGACGTCTTCGAGCGGCGTGAGCACGAGCGCCGAGCGGCACAGTTCGACCGTCCTCGAACTCACGAAGATGCTGTCGGGCGGCGCCAACTTCTGCAAGGCAGCGGCGATGTGAACGGTGCCACCGACCGGATCGAGTCGCGATCCGATCTGCATTTCCATGCGTCGCAAGCCGACCAGGCCCGAATGAATGCCGACGCGGAAGCGAATGGGTCGGCTGAGCATGTCGCGGATGCGGTCGGACTCCGCACCAGGGTGCTGGATCTGCCAAGCCGTCTCGCACGCGCGATCGGCATGGTCCTCCATGGAGGTCGGCCAACCGAAGACGGCGATGCCGCCGTCTCCCGAATAGTTTACCATCAGGCCGCCGGCTCGGCGGATCGTCCCGTCGAGATGTTCGAAGATGCGATCCAACAGCTCCTGGGCGTCATCCGGATCATCGCCGGCGATATGGCCGGTGGAATTGACGGTATCCACCGCCAGCACCGTCACGATGCTGCGTTCCGCCGTTTCCGCGAGAATCCTCATAAACCTTCTGCCCCTAGAGCACATTCCGTTCGGCTGGAATCAGCCGAACGGAATGTGCCCTGTGTAGTCAGCAGCGACACAGCGCGCTTTTCCATTCGACTGGAACCGCGAGCGGTTCCAGTCGAATGGAAAACGCTCTAGTCGACGACCGCACGGCGATAGACGCCGTGCCTGTCATGGCCGCCATGGACTTGGTCCGCGGCGGTCCCAAGAGCTAGCCGCGTGCCCAAGCCTAGGCCATGCCTTGCCCTGTGGGAATCGGCATTTCGCGCATTGCTTTCGGGCTACAGCATCCGAGAGGCGGAATGCCGAGCGGCTCAGGCCGGCTCTTTCTCGCGTGCGTCCCACATCCTTCGATAGGCGGGACGGGCCCGACAGGTGTCGAGCCAGGACTTCACCCTGGGTGCCGCATCGAACAGGTCGGCGGCGCCATCGGCATAGCGGACGACCTCGGCGACGTTTATGTCAGCCACCGTGAAACGATCGCCGACCAGGAAGCCATTACGGAGCGCTTCCTGCAGTACCGCGAAGGGCGCGCGCAGGGCGTCCATCGCAGCGGCCGTGGGACCGTTCTGGGCGATCGATAGCGAATGGGGCTCGACTTCGGTGACGGCCCACAGCGACCACATGCTCATCAAGCCGTCCTCGCCGACATTGGACGGCGCCAGTGGACCGCCGTGCTTCCGGGCGAGGTAGAGATTGATGGCGAGCGATTCGTGCAGCACGAGGCCGTCATCGTCCAGCGTCGGAATGTGGCCGTTGGGATTGACCTCGAGGAACGACGGCGACTTGGTGTGCACGACGTCCGCCGGGATCGGCTCCTTGAGACGATAGCGCTGGATCACAGGGACCAGCTTGAAGGGGATGCCGAGCTCGTGAGCCAGCCAGATATTGCGCGAGGCGCGGGAGCGGTGGACGCCATAGATTGTGATCATGGCGAGGTTCATAATGGGTTCCGGTCCTTTGCGGAAGGATGGAGCGATGATGAAGGCCGAACGCAGACTTCAGCCGGTCAAGGACGCCAGCCATCTGTACGAGGTGGAGCGCCGCGACCGACATGCCGAGCGGCCAGGTTTCCGCATCAGCGAGCTTCAGCTCTCGCCGACGCAGACCGTCCCTTGGCACTACCACACCAACATCAGCGATACGTTCTACGTCCTGGAAGGCGAGATGCGGCTGTTTCTGCAGCAGCCGAAAGAAGAGGTGCGTCTCGGCGTGGGACAGAGCTACGTCGCCGTTGCCGGCCGTCCGCACCTGGTGACGAATGCCGGCAAGACGTCGCTCACCTTCCTTATCCTCCAGGGCGTGGGCGAGTACGACTACGTGCCACTGGTTTGACCACGCTTTTCCTCAACGCCGGATCGGCGATGGGGAGGAGGGTTCCTAGGTGATTGCTGGCTTGTCGGCCCCGACGAACTGAGCGCGCAGCTCGCGCTTGAGCACCTTGCCGGTGGCATTACGCGGCAGGACGTCGACGAAGACGACCGTTTGCGGCACCTTGAATTTCGCGAGGTTGCCGAGGCAATGGCGGACGACGTCGCCTTCCTCCAGTGTCTCGCCTGGCTTGCGCACGATGATCGCCAATCCGACCTCGCCCCAGTGTTCGTTGGGCACGCCGATGATGGCGGCGTCGGCGACGCCCGGAATCTGGAACAGCACGTTCTCGACCTCGGCCGGATAGACGTTTTCGCCGCCCGAGATGAACATGTCGTTCCAGCGATCGACGATATAGACGAAGCCTTCCTCGTCCTGGCGCGCGGCATCGCCCGTGTGCAGCCAGCCGTCGGTGAAAGCCTTGCGCGTGGCTTCGGGCTTGTTCCAGTAGCCGGGCGTGATGTTGGGCCCCTTGATCAGGAGCTCGCCGATGCCGGCCGGTGGCACGTCGTTGCCCTCGTCGTCGACGATGCGGATGGCGGTATGCATCAGTGCCTTGCCGGCCGAGCCCACCTTCCGGATGGCATCGGCGGCATCGAGCATGGTGCCGGCGGGGCTGGTCTCGGTCATGCCCCAGCCTTGCACCAGCGGCACGCCGCGGGCATTCCATCCTTCCAGGATAGCGAGCGCGCAGGGTGCGCCGCCGACGCCGGCGATCCTGAGGCGCGACAGGTCTGCGCCCTGGAACTTGGGATGCTGCATCATGAATTGATAGGGTGCCGGCACGCCGAAGAAATGAGTGATGCCCAACGCCGGATCGGAGAGGCAGTCGAGGGCGGCGCCGGGATCGAAGCTGCGCATCACCAGTATCGTGCCGCCGGCGTGCAGCACGGGATTGGCGTAGCAATTGAGGCCGCCGGTGTGAAACAGCGGCAGGATGACGAGTTGCACGGTCTCCGGCGTGACCATCGCCGGAATGCCGAGGTTCACGCAGTTCCAGAAGGTCATGCCGTGCGTGATGATGGCGCCCTTGGGATGACCGGTCGTCCCGGAGGTGTACATCACCATGGCGATGTCGTCGTGGCTGAGGGCGGCCGGCGGCCGGGGCGGCGGCGCCGATGCCAGCGCCTGCTCGTAGGCGCTGTCGGGCCGGTCGTGGTCGATCTCCAGCAGCGCCGTCGAGAGTTGATGCGCCTGATCGGCGAAGCTCCTGTCGTGGATCAGCAGTGACGGCGCGGAATCGGACAGGATGTACTGCAGCTCCGGCACGGCGAGCCGCCAATTGAGCGGCAGCATGATGGCGCCGAGGCGCCCGCAGGCGAACTGCAGTTCGAAGTATTCGGCGCAGTTGGGCGCGAGCAATGCCACGCGGTCGCCCTTGCCGATGCCTCGAGCGGCGAGCGCCATCGCCAGCTTGTCGGTGCGCGCGTCGAGATCGGCATAGGTGAACTTGCGAGCCGTCTGGAGATCGTGGATCGCGAGTCTGGTCGGACGGCGGCCGGCGTGGTGAGCGATCCAATCGAAGTAGGGAATGGTGGGCATCTCGGATTGACTCGATTTCGGAGGGCAGTTCGCCTTTGATGATGCGTCGTTCTGGAAACGGGGGATACAGCGTTCTCGCCCATCGAGGATCTCGGCCTTCTCGTTGCAGTGAAGCAGGAGACAATGCCGTTCCTCATCGCCTACGGCACTAGTTCACTGACTTCGTGAAGCCCCTCCAGTAGGGCTCGCGCAGTTCGCGTTTCAGCACCTTGCCGGCGCCTGACAGCGGCAACGGCGTGTCGCGGAAGTCGATGCTGCGCGGGCACTTGTAGCCCGCGATCTGGTCGCGGCAGTGCTCCATGACGGCGTCGACGGTGAGCGTGACGCCGGGACGGGCGACGATGATGGCGTGGATACGCTCGCCCCAGCGCTCGTCGGGCACGCCGATCACCGCGACTTCGCTGACACCGGCCAGCAGCGAGATCGCGTTCTCGACCTCGGCCGAGTAGACGTTCTCGCCGCCCGAGATGATCATGTCCTTCAGGCGATCGACGATGTAGACGAAACCCTGGTCGTCCATGTAGGCGCCGTCGCCCGAGTAGTACCAGCCGTCCTCGAGCACGGCCGCGGTCTCGGCCGGCTTGTTCCAGTAGCCCTTCATGATGTTGGCTCCGCGGATGGCGAGCTCGCCCGCCGTGCCGCGCGGCAGCTCCTCGCGCCTGGCATCGACCACCTTGATCTCGCAGCCCAGCGCCACCTGGCCGCACGACTTCAGCTTGCCGGCGAACGGACCGTCGAGGGTCGTGTAGCGCGGGTCGAGCAGGGTGACGATCGGCGCCGCCTCGGTCATGCCGTAGGCGTGCATCAGCTTCACGTGTGGCATCACCTCCATGGCCTTGCGCAGGACGCCTTCGGGCATCGGCGAGGCGCCGTAGAGGATGAAGCGCAGCGTACGGATGTCGAACTCGGCGAAGCGTGGATGGTTGACGATCATGTTGATCATCGTCGGGACGAACTGTGCGTGCGTTACCTTCTCGGCCTGGATGGTCTGCAGCACGTCGGCCGCTTCGAAGCGCGGTACGAAGGCGTGTCGTCCACCGGCCATGGTGACGCCGAAGGTCGAAGCACCGTCGGCGAGATGGAACATCGGCCCGGAGTGGATGTACGCCGTGTCGGCGTTGAACCCGATGCCGGCAATGCCGTTCAGCGCGTTCACCACCAGGTTGGTGTGGGTGAGCATGACGCCCTTGGCCTGCCCCGTGGTGCCGCCGGTGTAGAACAGTCCGGCCAGGTCGTCATTGGCGGCGCCGGCATCGGCCGCCGGGTCGTAATTGGTGAGGTCCTCGAAACGCAAGATGCCCTCCGGACCGGACGTGTCGTCGAGCCAGATGACCTCGCGCACGGCCGGCATCTTGTCCGCGAGCGGCGTCAGGTGGTGCGACATGGCGGCGTCGATGAACAACGCCACGGCGCCCGAGTCGGACAGGATGTACTCGATCTCCGGCGCCGCCAGCCGCGTGTTGATCGGTACCATGGCGGCACCGATCCAGGGGATCGCGTACATGAGCTCGAGGTAGCGGTCGCCGTTCAGCGCCAGGATGGCCACCCGATCGCCGCGCTGCACGCCGAGCGCGGACAATGCGCCGGCAATGCGGCTCACCCGATCCATGGTCTCCTGCCAGGTCCGGCGGCGGCCGGCAAAATGTGTCGATATACCGTTGGGCTTGGTCTGGGCAGCGCGACGCAAGCCCTGGGTCAGTGCAAACATGAGGCGATGCTAGAGCACCGCTCGTGCGCCTTGAACATTTTTCCTCATCGTCGCCTGCGGCGAGGGAAGGTGAGCCGAAGGGCCGGGGATCACGAGCAGCGGGGCGGCCTGATGCTCATGCCTCCTGCGTCCGCTTCGCGAACACACCATCCCGGCTACGCTGGGTAGGCAGCCCGTTCGCGCCGCAACGGGCTTCGTGCTAAGGAAGCCTCTATGAACGACATGACCCCACCCGTCGTGGACGGCGTGCCGCTCGAGTTCAATCCGCTCGATCCGGCCTTCATTGCCGATCCGTATCCGTTCTATCGCCGCTTGCGCGAGACGGCGCCCGTCTACAAGACACCGCAGGGGTTCTGGCTGATCACGCGCTACGAGGACGTGGCCTTCGCCCTGCGCGACAAGCGCTTCGGCAAGGACTTCGTCGGCAACATCCAGCGTCGCTACGGCGACGTCGACCGCATAAGCGAGCCGGCTGTCGCCAGTCTCGCCCGCACGATGCTGGTGCAGGATCCACCCGATCACACGCGGCTGCGCGGCCTGGTCACCAAGGCCTTCACCGCGCGCCGTGTCGCCGACATGCGTCCGCGCATCAAGAAGATCGTCGACGATCAGCTCGATCGCGTGGCCGCCAAGGGCGAGATGGACGTCATGCGCGACCTCGCCCATCGCCTGCCGGTCATCGTGATCTGCGACATGCTGGGCATCCCCGAGGCGCATCGCGCTCCTTTCCTGGCCGGCAGCAACGTCAATGGGCGCATCCTCGAGCCGGTGCCGATGACCCGCGAGGAGATGGACCAGGCCAACCGCAACACCCAGGCGGCAGGCGCCTATTTCCGGCAGCTTTGCGACCTGCGCCGCCGCGAACCGCAGGACGACCTCACCACCGAGTTGGTGCGCGCCGAGGAAGCAGGCGACAAGCTCACGGCGGAGGAACTCGAGGCCAATATCGGCCTGCTGTTCGGCGCCGGCCATGAGACCACCACCAACCTGATCGGCAACGGGCTCCTGGCGCTGCATCGCCAGCCCGAGCAGTGGGAGCGGCTGAAAACCGACCCGTCGCTGATCGTCAACGCCGTCGAGGAATTGCTGCGCTATGATTCGTCCGTGCAACTCACCGGCCGCGTCACCACCGTCGAAGTCGCGCTCGGCGGCGTGACGCTCAGCGAGAGGGAAAGCATCGTCGCTCTGCTGGGAGCGGCAAACCGGGATCCGGCACAGTACCCCGATCCCGATCGGCTCGATGTCGGCCGCGAGCATATCAGGCCCATGTCGTTCGGCGGAGGCATTCATCATTGCCTGGGCGCCCAGCTCGCCCGCCTCGAGGCGGAGCTCGTCTTTACCGCCTTGATCGAGCGCATGCCGAACCTCACCTTGCCGGAGAAGGATAGACCGGCGTGGCGGCGCAGCTTCACCCTGCGCGGGCTCAGCCGGTTGCCGGCGGTGTGGCACTAGAGGTTGGCAATCGACATGGCAGGACGGTGGCGGGGCGAGGGCGGCCAACATCAGGGCGCGCGTCCCTATCAAGAAGATAGTTGGGCACTCCGGACGCTGGGCGACGGGTCGCTGCTGGCCGTGGTCGCCGACGGAATGGGCGGCCTTGCCGGCGGCGCCGTGGCCAGCAAGGTTGCGGTCGAGGCCTTCGTGAACGCGATCGAGCAGGGCGGCGGCCTGGCCGATGGACTGCAGGACGCCAATGCGGCGGTCGGCAGGACCGCCGCGGGCAAGGCCGAGCTCGCGGGTATGGGCGCGACCCTGGTGGCGGCGCTGGTGCGCGGCGACGAGGTGCGCTGGATCAGCGTCGGCGATTCGCCATTCTACTCGGTGTCGTCGGGCACGATCGAGCGTCTGAACGCCGACCATTCCATGGCGCCCCAGATCGATGCGCTGGTCAAGCGCGGCATGCTGACGGCGGACGAGGCCGAGCATCACCCAGGCCGCCATACCCTGCGCGAGGCCGTCATGGGCCAGCCGCTCAGCCTCATCGACAAGGGCAGCCGTACGCTGGGTCCCGACGTCAAGCTGCTGCTGTGCAGCGACGGCGTGCAGTCACTGAGCGAGGCGGAAATTGCGGCGAATGCCATCAAGCCGGCCGACGGATTGATCGCGGCCGTGCTGGCGACCGCCAAGGAACATCAGGACAACGTCACGGTGATCAGGCTGGAGCGCGTACGATGAGCAAGGCGGTCGTCATCGAGGTCATGCGCGGTCCGGTAGTCGAGAGTCGGCATGAGGGCATCGCCGCGGTCGTGAAGTCCGACGGCACGGTCGTGGCGTCGTGGGGCGACATCGATTCTCTCGTCCTGCCGCGTTCGGCCAACAAGCCGATCCAGGCCATGGCGTTCGTCGAATGCGGGGCGGTGGAGCGTTTCGGCCTCGGCGACGAGCATATAGCACTGGCCTGCGCATCGCACAGCGGCGAGAAGCGGCATGTCGAGACGGTGCAGGCGTGGCTTGCCAAGGTCGGCTTGAGCGAAGCCGACCTCGAATGCGGCACCCATGCGCCGCGGCTGCAGGGCAGCATCGAGGAGCTGGCGCGCGAAGGCAGGATGCCGACTCCCGCGTTCAACAACTGCTCGGGCAAACACTCGGGTTTTCTCACCACGGCAGTTCAGTACGGTGAGCCGACCAAGGACTACATCAAGTACAATCATCCGGTGCAGCGGCGCCTGCGCGAGATCATGACCGATCTCTGCGGCTCGGATGCCAACGGCTTTCCCTATGGTACCGACGGCTGTGGGATTCCCACCCTCGCGACACCGCTGAGAAGCCTCGCGCGCGCCATGGCCAACATGGCCGAACCGTCGCGACTGGCGAACAAGCACGCCGAGGCGGCCGCCCGTATTCGCGCCGCGATGAATGCCGAGCCGTTCATGATGGCGGGCACGGGCCGGTTCTGCACGCGCATCAACGCGGCTCTGCCCGGCGTGGCGCAGATCAAGACCGGCGCCGAGGGCGTATTCTGCGGCATGCTGCCGACGCTCGGCCTGGGCGTGGCGATCAAGATGTGGGATGGCGCCGCTCGCGCGGCCGAGGTCGCGATGGCGACCCTGCTCGATCACTTCGGCGTTCTGCCGGCCAACCAGCGCGAGGAGATCGTCCATCCCGCGGTGAAGAACGTCGTCGGCCTGCTGGTCGGCGAAATGCGTCCGGCCAAGAGCTGGCTGGGATGAACAGGCGTTCGGATGCGAGCGTAACGCTCGACATCCTGGAGATCGGCGCGCGCGGCGACGGCATCGCCGAGCACGAGGGGCGGCGCTACTTCGTGCCGTTCACCTTGCCGGGCGAGACCGTGCTTGCCGAGCCGCGCGGCCAGCGCGGCGGGGGCATTGTCGCCGACTTGGTCGAGGTGCTGGCGCCGTCGCGTCATCGCGAACCGCCGCCCTGCACGCACTTCAAGACATGCGGCGGCTGTGCCCTGCAGCATTGGCGTCGCGACGCCTATACGGCGTGGAAGGTCGAGCTGATCGTGCACGCTCTGGCGCAACGCGGCGTCGACGCGCCGCGCTTCGAGCCGCCCTTGGTCGGTGCGCCCGGAGAGCGGCGCCGTGTCGACTTCGTGCTGCGCCGGCAGGGCAGGCGCGTGCTTGCCGGCTTCCACGAACGCACGAGTCCACGCATTGTCGATGTCGCCGTCTGTGTCGTCGCCCGGCCGACCCTCGGCGTGCTTCTGGAGCCGCTGCGGACCGCCGCCGCATCGATCCTGCCGGATGGTGGCGCCGCGGACGCCGTGGTGAACGAGACGGACAGCGGCATCGATCTGCTGCTGCGGCCGCACAAGCGCCTCGACCTGTCTCTGGAGCGGCGCGAGGTGCTGGTGGCGCTGGCCGATCGCGCCGACCTGGCGCGGTTGAGCTGGGGCGATCGGGCATCGGCCGAACCCGTCGTCGTGCGCCGCACGCCGCTGCTTCTGTTCGGCGAGGCGCGCGTCGATCCGCCACCTGGAGCCTTCCTGCAGGCCACCAAGCGCGCCGAGCAGGCGATGCGGGCTGCGCTCGCCGAATGGGTCGGCGATGCGCCGCGGCTCGCCGATCTGTTTGCCGGCGTGGGTGCATTGTCGCTTGGCCGGGCCGGCAAGGTTGCGCTGTTCGAAAGTGACAAGCCGGCCGTTGCCGCGGCTGAAGCAGCGGCGCGCCGGTTGGGCGGGCGGGTGACCGTCGAGCGGCGAGATCTTTTCCGCAATCCCCTGACGGCAGCGGAGCTCAACGGCTTCGACGCGGTGCTGCTCGATCCGCCGCGTGCCGGCGCTGCGGCGCAGTCGGCCGAGCTGGCGCGCTCCAAGGTGGCACGTGCGGTGTACGCCTCGTGCGATCCCGCCAGCTTCGCGCGCGATGCGCGCACCTTGCAGGACGGCGGATACCGGCTGGAGAAACTGCTGCCGATCGACCAATTCCTGTGGTCCGCGCATGTCGAGTTGATTGCGCTGTTCGCCCGCGCGCCGCTAAGGTCGGCCAAGACCCGATAGACATTGAAGGCGAGGAGACGGCGCGATGATGTTCGACCTGACCGGCAAGGTGGCGGTGGTGACTGGCGGCAGCCGCGGCATCGGCCGTTCGATCTGCGAGCAGATGGCGGCCCATGGCGCCAAGGTCGTCGTATCGAGCCGCAAGTTGCCGGCCTGCGAGGAGGTCGTGAAGGGCATCGAGGCCAAGGGCGGTGAGGCGACAGCCGTTGCTGCCAGCATCTCCGACAAGGCGCAGCTCGAGAACCTGGTCGCCTTCGCGCGCAAGACCTACGGCAAGATCGACATCATGGTCTGCAACGCCGCCTCCAACCCCTACTTCGGTCCGCTGACGGGGCTGAAGGAGGAGGTTTTCTCAAAGATCATGCAGAACAACGTGATGTCCAACCTGTGGCTGATGAACATGGTCGGGCCGGAGATGGCCGAACGGAAGGACGGCGTGTTCATCGTGGTGTCGTCGATCGGTGCCCTGATCGGTTCGGCGCACATCGCCGCCTACAACATGAGCAAGGCGGCCGATCTCTCCCTGGTGAAGTCGCTCGCCATGGAATGGGGCAAGCACAACATCCGGGTGAACGCCATTGCGCCTGGCCTGATTCAGACCGACTTCGCCAAGGCCCTATGGGACAACCCGGACATTCGCCGCGCCAACGAGAGCAAGGCTGCCCTGAAGCGCATCGGCCAACCCGACGACATCGGCGGCGTGGCAGTGTTCCTCGCCTCGAAGGCCGGCAGCTTCGTCTGCGGCCAGTGCATCATCGCCGACGGCGGCGTGATCGGGTCGGGCGCAGAGTAGCTGGAGTAACGCCTCGCTCAGGATGGCTGAACGTCCAGCTCACACCAAACCGGCACGTGATCGGACGGATCGGGCAGGCCGCGTTCGGGCTTGTCGATGCCGACGTTGATCATGCGATCGGCCGCCTGCGGCGACAGCAGCAGGTGATCGATCCGCAGCCCCCAGTTCTTGGCCCAGCAGCCGGCCTGGTAGTCCCAGAAAGTGTAGAGGGTCTCGTCCGGGTGGAAGGCGCGCACGGCGTCGGTGAGGCCGAGGTTGATCAGGCTGCGCAATGCCGCGCGGGACTGTGGCTGGCAGAGCGCGTCGTTGGCGAAGGCCTTGGGGTCGTAGACGTCCATCTCGGTCGGGCAGACGTTGTAGTCGCCGCCCAGCACTAACATCTCCTCCTTGGCGAGAAGCTCGCGGGCGCGCTGGTTGAGGCGATCCATCCAGGCGATCTTGTAGGCGAACTTCTCGGTGGCGATCGGATTGCCGTTGGGCAGATAGAGGCCGCCCACCGTCAATGGCCCCTTGGGGGTCTCGACGCGGCCTTCTATGTAGCGCGCGGGCTCGTCGGCCGTGGCGTCGGGCAGGGCGCGGGCTGTGATCTCGACCGGATGCTGCGAGAGCAGGGCCACGCCGTTGAAACCCTTCTGGCCGACGATCTCGACCTTATAGCCGGCGGCCTCGACCTCGAGGCGGGGGAACTGCGGCTCCTGCGCCTTGATTTCCTGCAGGACCACGACGTCGGGCTTGGCCTGCTCCAGCCACGCCAGGAGGTTTCCGGTCCGCTTGCGGACGGAATTGACGTTCCAGGTCGCGATTTTCATCGTCGGATCATACCCCAACATCAATATCAAAGGATACCTCAGGAAGGGAGACTGTGGATTTCTGGATCGCTAGCCAAGGCTCAGGTATCGCGGCAGGATTGCATTGCGAGTATCTTAGTTCGTGTGCAACCATCTCC
>JAEZIF010000160.1 GCA_023416135.1 Pseudomonadota bacterium | reverse complement strand
ACCACCGGCGCCCCGATCTCCGACACGGCGGCAACCACACGCTTGGCGTCGGGGACTGCGAGCGACTTGGCGAGCGGCACGCCCAGCGCGCCGAAGAAATCGGCGGCGCGGCGCTCGTCGAAGCCGTCGACGCGGCCGGCTTCGAGCGCGTCGAGCGCCTGGCGGGGCGGCTCGGCGAGCGCAGGCACGGGCTGCGGCGTGGGCCGCAGCAGGCAAGCCGCCATGGCCTCGGCGCAGGACTCGGGATGGCGAAAGGCCGGCACGCCGCCGGCGGTCAGCAGGGCCAGCGACTTCTCGGCCGACGGCGTCAGCGCCACCGCGAACGGTTTCGCCGACTTGGCGAACTTCAGCAGCGGCTCGACGGCGAGCTCGGGGTTGAACTGCGCCGAGGAGCCGACGACGAAGATCGCAGCGTCGTTTGCGCCGTCGGCCAGCAGACGCTCGATGGTTCCGGACACGATCTCGGGCTTGGCGCCGGCGAGCGTGAGGTCGACCAGCTTGCCGTCGCCTGCCGCGATGCCGAGCGGCTTCAACCAATCGACCAGCGCCTGCGGGGGATCGGCGATGTCGAGGCCGGCCATCGCCATGTTGTCGACCACCATCGCCGCACCGCCGCCGGTCGTCGTGGCGACGGCCACACGCTTGCCTGTTGCCGGCGGCCGGTCGACCAGCAAGGCCGGCACATCGACCAGCGATTCGAACATCGAGACGCGGACGATGCCATGACGGCGGCAGTAGGCATCGAAGGTGGCGTCGGAGCCGGCGATGGCGCCGGTGTGCGACTTGGCGAGCTCCTGGCCGATGTCGGAGCGGCCGAGCTTGTAGGCGATCACCGGCTTGCCCGCAGCATGCGCACGCCGCGCCGCCCGCGCCAGCCGCTCGCCGTCGCGCAGCGTCTCCATGAACAGCAGGATGGCATTGGTCTTCGGGTCGTCGACCATCATGTCGGCGATCTCTCCGACAGCGAGGTCGACCTCGTTGCCGACCGAGATCAGGCGCGAGAAGCCGATGCCGCGCGCGTCGGCGCGCGACAGCAGCGCACCGATCAGGCTGCCGCTTTGGCTGACCAGGCCCCACTTGCCAACGCGCAGCCTGTCGACCGCGAAGGCCGCGTTGGCCGTGAGCGCCATCGCCGGATCGGTGCTGACCGTCCCGATGCTGTTGGGCCCGACCAGGCGCACCCCGGTCTCGTGCACGATGCGCGCAAGATCATCCTGCATCGAGGCGCCCGCCGCACCGGCGTCGGCGAAGCCGCCGGCCAGGATCGAGGCCACCTTCACGCCGCGCCGGCCGCACCACGCCAGCGCATCGACCGCCGCCTTGCCGTTCAGCAGGATATAGGCGTGATCGATGTCGCCGCCGACGGCATCGAGATCCTTGTAAGCCTTCTCGCCCAGGATTTCGGTCCGCGACGGATTTATCAGCAGGATCTCGCCGGTGAAGCCGTGCTTGCGCAGGAAGCGCTGCGGGCGCGACGTCGTCTTGGTGACATCGGCGGAGGCACCGATCAGGGCGATGCGGCGCGGTTCGAACAGCGAAGTGAACAGCTTGTCGGGGTGGCTCATGGCCCGAGTATACTCGGCGCATGATCCCTCGCCGCACATTCATCGCCGCCTCGGTGGCGGCCATGTCCTTGCCGGCCCAGGCTCAAGCCTGGCCGAGCAAGCCCATCAAGCTCGTCGTGCCCTACGCGCCGGGCGGCACCACCGACGTCATCGCCCGCATGGTGGCCGAATATCTCGGCCAGCGGCTCGGCCAGAACATCATCGTCGACAACAAGCCCGGCAAGGGCGCGATGGTCGGCACCGCCCTGGTCGCCAAGGCGCCGCCTGATGGCTACACCCTGTTGATGTCGGTGATCTCGGGCCTGTCGATCTCGCCCACGCTCTACGGCGGCGCCGACTTCGATCCAATGGCCGACTTCATCCACATCTCGATCGCCTCGCGCAATCCCAGCGTCCTGGTGGTCAATCCGGATTTCAAGGCCAAGACGTTCAAGGAGTACGTCGAGATCGCCAAAACCGAGCCCGGCAAGCTCGCCTATGCGACGTCGGGCGCGGGCTCGAGCAACCACCTGCTGGGCGCACAGCTCGAACGGGTCATCGGCGCCGCCTTGGTCCATGTTCCCTATCGCGGGGCCGGACCCGCCATGGTCGACACGATCAACGGCAACGTGCCCTCGATGTTCGATTCCCTGCCGTCGGCCGCGCCGCATATCAAGGCGGGCAAGGTCCGCGCCCTCGCCGTCAGCAGCGAGGAGCGCAGCCCCGCCTTTCCCGATGTGCCGACCATGAAGGAACTCGGCTATCCCGACCTGATCTCCTATTCGTGGTTTGGCATTTCGGTGCCGGCCAAGACTCCGCAGCCGATCGTCGATCGCCTGGCGACGGAGATGCAGGCGGTGCTGAAGGAGCCGGCCGTGG
Organism: Pseudomonadota bacterium; assembly: GCA_023416135.1. Classification (GTDB taxonomy): domain Bacteria; phylum Pseudomonadota; class Alphaproteobacteria; order Reyranellales; family Reyranellaceae; genus Reyranella. The sequence continues at coordinate 3,569 of JAEZIF010000160.1, read as the reverse complement.
TCAAGCGCTGGGAGGAGATCGGCGCCGAGGCGAGCACGGCGACGCCGGCCGAGGTGACGCGCTTCATCCAGGGGGAGATCGACAAGTGGACGCCAGTGGTGAAGTCTACGGGGGCCAAGCCAGAATAAGGCAGCGAGGAGACGCCCATGATCCGCCGCGTGACATCACCCCACGTGCCCGAGCCGCCGCCCGAGCGCTGGTCGAACTGCCTGGTGTCGGACGGCATCGCCTACGTCTCGGGCATGACCGCGCGCGGCACCGATCCGGCGGCGCTCGCCAAGATGGACGAGTACGAGCAGGCGAAGCTGATCTTCGGCAAGATCAAGGGCATGGTCGAAGCCGCCGGCGGCGCCATGGCCGACGTGGTGAAGGTCACGATCTACGTCACCAACATCAAGAACAACACCAAGGTGTGGGCGGCACGGCGCGAATTCTTCACCGGCGACTTCCCCGCCTCGACGCTGGTCGAGGTGAGTGCGCTCGCCGCACCCGAGATCCTGGTCGAGATCGAGGCCATCGCCCATATCGGCAAGGGCAAACGCTGATCCAGCTATCCCTGGAAGCGCTTCTCGAGTGCCTGCCAGCGCTCATTCTCGAACAGCGACCAGAGCTGGCCATGGTCCAACATCTGGTTGGCCATCGCCGCGGTGTTGCCCGTGCTCCTGAGCGAGCCGAGCAGGTCCTGGCCGACACGCGCGAACAGGCGCGTCAGCGAATTGGGATAGATCGCGACCTTGAAGCCGAGCTGCTCCAGCTTGGGAAACGGCAGGACCGGCGTGCGCCCGCCTTCGACCATGTTGGCGAGGCACGGCACGCCGAGACGCCGGGGCACCTCGGCGAGCTCGGCCTCCCCGGGCGGCGCCTCGACGAACAGGATGTCGGCACCGGCTTCGCGATAACGCTCGGCGCGCTCGAGGGCGGCCTCGAAGCCTTCCGAGGCGATAGCGTCGGTGCGGGCAACGATCATGACGTCGGCATCGACGCGGGCATCGGCGGCGGCCTTGATGCGCTGCTCCATTTCCTTCGATGAAGCGATCCTGCGGCCGGGCTCGTGGCCGCATTTTTTGGGCCATTCCTGATCCTCGAGCTGCACGGCGCTGACGCCGGCACGCTCGAACTCGCGCATGGTGCGGATGACGTTGAGCGGACCTCCATAGCCCGTATCGGCGTCGGCGATGACCGGAATCGCCACCGAATCGCAGATGCGGCGCACGCGATCGAGGATCTCGCCAAAGCTCAGCGCCCCCATGTCGGGCGCGCCGAGCGCGCTCATCGAGACGCCGGAGCCGGTGACGTAGAGCGCATCGAAGCCCGAGACCTCGACCAGCCGGGCCGTGATGCAGTCATAGGCGCCGGGCGCCACGACGATGCCCGATGCTTCCATCCGGCGGCGCAGCGCACGATGGCGCGTCGGCGCATCCTTCAGTCCCGTCGGATACGCAGCGTGACGATCGGTCATCAGGCAGCCTTGACCTCGCGTTCGGCCTTCAGCGCCCGCACCGTCTGGCGCAACGCGTGGACCGTCTTCTCGATCTCCGCGCCGCCGTGCGTGGCCGAGACGAAGCCGCCTGGTGCGCCCATGATATCGACGCCGTGGCTCATCAGGCCCATGCGGATCTTGCCCGTCAGCGCGCCCGACTTCGCACCCTTCAGCTTGGCGAAGCCGAGTTTCAGCGGATCGAAGGTCGCGGGGTTCACGTCCTCGCCGGTCGGGTTGGGATAGATCAGGAAGGTCGAAGAATCGCCGTAGATGCCCCACGGCACGCTCTCCTCGACCAACACCTGGCGCAACGCGGCACGCAGCTCGGCCGCGGTCTTGTTGGCCTTCTCGGCGAGATCCTCGTCACGCACCAGCGACAGCGCCGTCACCGCCGCGGCGGCCGACAGCGGGTTGGCGTTGTAGGTGCCGGGATGGGCGATCTTGTCCCGCTTCTTGGCCGCCGAGGCGGCGAAGTCGATCTGGTCGAGGATCTCGCTCTTGCCCGCGACCGCGCCGCCCGGCAGGCCGCCGGCCACGATCTTGGCGAGGATGCAAAGGTCGGGCGTGATGCCCAGCGCCTTCTGCGCGCCGCCCGACGACCAGCGGAAGCCGGTGATGACCTCGTCCATCAGCATGACCACGCCGCGCTTGGCGGTGACGTCGCGGATCGCCTGCACGAAGCCCGGCGGCAGCGGCACCTGGCCCCACGACGCGCCCGACGGCTCGAACATCACGGCGGCGATGTCGTCGCGCGTATCGAGCAGCTTCACGATCGGCGCGACATCGTCGGTCGGCATCAGGATCGAGAGATCAGTGACGCTCTGCAGCACGCCCGGCGGCGAGGAACCGTCATAGTGCGAGGTGGCGCCCGCCGCGACGGCATCGTGCCAGCCATGGAAGTGGCCGATGAAGCGCACGATCTTGTCCTTGCCGGTGTAGGCGCGGGCCAGCCGGATCGCCATGTGCGAGGCCTCGGTGCCCGACGCCGTGAAGCGCACCTTCTCGGCCGAGGGGATCAGCTCGCACACCAGCTCGGCCCAGCGTACCTCGAGTTCGTGGCTCGAGCCGTAGTGGGTGCCGAGATCCATCTGCCGCTTCACCGCGTCGATGACGGCGGGATGCGAATGGCCCAGGAGCATGGCGCCGTGGCCGCCGAAATAGTCGACGTACTCGTTGCCGTCGACGTCCCACTTGCGCGGGCCCTTGGCCTTGGCGACATGAATTGAATAGGGGTCGAGGTAGCGCGCATCGTGCGTGATGCCGCTCGGCAGCACCTTGCGGGCACGCTCGAACAGCGCACCGGAACCCTGCGTGCGAGCTTTGTAGTCCGTCACGATGGCCGAGTTCGTGGCTGAATTCATCGGTGCTGCGGTACTCATTTGCCCTCACTTTGCTAATGGCCGAGCATCGCAAGCCTCGCTTGCCTCGCCAAGGCCTGGAGCCCTATTGTCCGCCACTTTTTCGCAGACTGGAGCCTGCCTTGAACGCCCCTGTGAATGCCAAGCCGCGCGGCCGTCAATTCTTCAACAATCCCGGCCCCACCAACATTCCCGACCGGGTGCTGCGGGCCATGGACCGCCCCGTCCTCGACTTCATGTCCGACGAGTTTCTCGCCATCCACCATGCGTGCCATGCCGGCGTGAAGCGGGTGCTGAAGACCGACCAGGGTCTCTACATGTACAACGCGAGCGGTCACGGCGCTTGGGAAGCCGCGCTCGCCAACCTGTTCGCGGCGGGCGACAGCGTGCTGATCGTCGAGACCGGCTACTTCTCGCTGAGCTGGGCGGAGATGGCGGTCAATCTCGGCATCAAGGTCGAGACCTTCGCCGCCGACTGGCGCAAGGGCGCCGACATTAAGAAGCTCGCCGAGCGGCTGGCCAAGGACAAGGCGCATGAGATCAAGGCTGTGCTCTGCGTCCACAACGAGACGGCGACCGGCATGGTCCTGCCGATGTCCGACATCCGCCGCGCGCTGGATGAGGCCAAGCACCCGGCGCTACTGCTTTCGGACACCATCTCGTCGCTGGCCTCCATCGACTACAAGATGGATGCCTGGGGCATCGACGTCACCGTGGGCGGCAGCCAGAAG
>JAEZIF010000086.1 GCA_023416135.1 Pseudomonadota bacterium | reverse complement strand
GCCTGGTCGGCTACGGTCTCGGAGGCGTCCTCCTGCTCGGAGGCATCCTCGGTCTCCTCGCCCTGTGCGCCGTAGCCGTGGGTCTCGCTCGAATCGCTCTGATCGTCGCCGGTCTCGTTGGACTGCCCGTCGGCGTTCTCCTGATCCTGCGATTCCTGGTCGTCCTCGTCCTGCAGGTCGGCCGACTCGTCACCGAGCTTGAGGTCGCGGATGAGCTGGCGGGCGGCGCGCGCGAAGGTCTCCTGGTTGCCGAGCGATTCGCGCAGCTTCTGAAAGTCGCGGCCGGCAGCAGCCTCGACGTCGGCGCGCCACATGTCGACCATCGCCTTGGCGGCGTCGGGCGGCGCCGCGCCCAGGAGCTGCTCGCGGGCGATCAGGCCGATCACGTCGGCGATCGGCGCGTCGTCCTTGGACTTGATGCGGGCATGGCCGCGCTGGTCGGAGCGCTGGCGCCACAAGGCGGCGAGATTGTCGGCGACGCCGGCCATGCGGCGGGCGCCGAGCGCCTCGACGCGCACCTGCTCGACCGCTTCGAAGATCGCGCGCGCGGTCTCACCGCGCGGCACGCGGCGCAGATGGGTCTTGCGGTCGTGATGGCGCAGCTTCAGCGCCATGGAGTCGGCCTCGCCGCGCACGCGGCTCACGTCCTCGACCGGCAGATCGCGTGCCGGCACGGTGATGCGCGCCTCGCTGCCCAGCAGCGAGCCGCCATCGGGCACGAAGGAGACGTTCACTTCCTTGCGCGAGACCGCCCGCATGGTGGTGGCGGTGACGCGCCGGAATTCCTCGATCGGCGTAGTGTCCTTGGCCATCTCGGCCACCTTCTCGGTGCTTAGGTCAGTGCAGCTTGCCGCCCTTGCCGCTCGAGGCCGGCAATTCCTTGCCGAAGCAGCGCTGATAGTACTCGGCGAGCGTGCTGCGCTCGACCTCGTCGCACTTGTTGAGGAAGGTGAGACGGAAGGCAAAGCCGATGTCACCGCCGAAGATGCGGGCGTTCTCGGCCCAGGTCATCACTGTACGCGGGGACATCACGGTCGAAATGTCGCCGGCAATGAAGCCCGCGCGCGTGAGGTCGGCCAGCGCCACCATCGCCGAGATGATCTTGCGACCCTCCTCGGTGTCGAAGTGCGGCGTCTTGGCGGCGACGATGTTCACTTCCTGGTCGTGTGGCAGGTAGTTCAGGGTCGTCACGATCGACCAGCGGTCCATCTGGCCCTGGTTGATCTGCTGCGTGCCGTGATAGAGGCCGGTCGTATCGCCGAGGCCCACGGTGTTCGCCGTCGAAAACAGGCGGAACGCCGGGTGAGGGCGGATCACCTTGTTCTGGTCGAGCAGCGTCAGCTTGCCGTCGACCTCGAGCACGCGCTGGATCACGAACATGACGTCGGCGCGGCCGGCGTCGTACTCGTCGAATACCAGAGCCGTCGGGTTCTGCAGCGCCCACGGCAGGATGCCCTCGCGAAACTCGGTCACCTGCTTGCCGTCGCGCAGCACGATCGCATCCTTGCCGATCAGGTCGATACGGCTGATGTGACTGTCGAGGTTGACGCGCAGGCAGGGCCAGTTGAGGCGCGCAGCGACCTGCTCGATGTGGGTCGACTTGCCCGTGCCGTGGTAGCCCTGGACCATGACGCGTCGGTTGTGAGCGAAGCCCGCAAGAATCGCCATCGTCGTGTCGGGGTCGAACAGATAGGCGTCGTCCACCTCCGGCACATGCTCCGTCGCTTGGCTGAAAGCCGGCACTTCCATGTCGGTGTCGATGCCGAAAACCTGACGGGCTGAAACCTTGATATCCGGCATGCCCGAGACGTTCTGTCGGGCCGCGGTCGTCGTAGAGGCCATCACAAGTCCTACAAAACAAAGCCCGCCAAATTGCGGGCTGAAATCAAGTGTCGCAGGCCGTTTTGTGCACCGCAAGCGACCAATTGCCGTGCCTGCCCTGAACAGGGCTAATCACTCGGCCGGCAGGTGCTCCGAGGCCCGCAGAGTGGAATAGGCTGCGTTGATCTGCTTCAGTTTTTCCTCGGCATCCCGAGCCCCGCCGTTGGCGTCAGGATGGTGGATTTTCACCAGTTCCTTGTAACGAGATTTCACGTCCGCCAGGCTCAGGGGCCATGAAAGTTCAAGGACATCAAGGGCCGAGCGCTCGGCCGGGGTCAGTTGCTCACTGCCATCGAACCGAGGCTGCGGCCGCTCGCCCAACCCGGCATCGTCAGCAAGGTCGAATGGGTCATGGACGTGGACGTATGGGCCGTTGCTGCGGCGGGTGCCGAGCGGCCACACCGGGCGGCGCCAGGTCGTGTCGGCGCGGATGTGGGCCTCGATCTGCTCGGCGCCGAGGCCGGCGAAGTAGTCCCACTTCTTGTTGTACTCGCGAACGTGCCCGAGACAGAACCAGCGATACTCGTTCAGCCGGTCGCGGGCGCGTGGCGCGCGATACTCGCCGGCGAGCTTGCAGCCCGGTGCTTCGCACACTCGCTGCTGCGGCGCTACGCCATCGGTGGCCATCAAGGGTTTCGCTCGCCGTCGCGACATTCGGATAATATGTGTGCAACGGATTGGCGCGGCAAGAGAGGCGAGTGATGGGCAAGGTCGCTATGGCGATTGACAACAAGCTGCGAAACGAGTTCGCCCCGCTGCGTCTTGCCATCGAGGATGAATCGTCACGCCATCACGGCCACGCCGGCTGGCGCGAGGGCGGCGAGACTCATTTCCGCGTCGAGATCGTGTCGGCCGCGTTCGAAGGCAAGAGCCGCGTGACGCGTCAGAGGCTGGTCTATGCCGCGTTGAAGGCCGAACTCGACGCAGGCCTGCATGCGCTCGCGCTCACGACGCTGACGCCGGCGGAAGACAAGCGCACGCTGTCATCCCGAGGGTAGCGAGGGACCTTTAAGGCCGCAGGAAAGGACCCTCGCTGCGCTCGGGATGACAGTTTGACGGAACGACCGCCGCGCTCCTTTCAACCATCCATCTCGATGTCTTTGCCGACGGCCGCGGCGCGCACGGCTTCGGCATCGGGGCCCGTATAGAAGTGCGGCGCCCAGCGCTTCACCACGGGGCCGTCGGCGGCCCAGGCGTAGCAGTTGTCGATGACATAGGGCTTCTGCTTGGGCGCGTCGGGATCGGCGGGTTTAGGCGGTTTGCCGATCTTCGTGCGATGTTCGAGGTTGAGGTCGCGCGCCTTGCCGGACATCACCGTCTGGTACGCCGTGGTCGCCACCGGCCCGAGCAGCTCGACAATGTGCGTACAGCCGTGCACGCCGCCCAGCCGCTCCTTGACCTTGCGATGGAAACCGCTGCCGATGCGCAGCCCGATCAGCTTCTTGAAGTCGGGCGCGATGTTGCCGCAGATCTGGTAAGGCGAGCTGTCGGTCACCGCCTCGACATCGACGATGGTGAAGCGATGATCGAGCGTCAGCCGGATCGACATGTCGTGCACCAGGTCGCCCGGCCGCAGCGGCCCGCGCCACTCGTTGGGATGGGTGTAGGTCTTCTCGTCGGTTATGCGGCCCTCGATGTCCCACAGCCCGTCCTCGCGGAAAAAGCCCTGGCAGGTGACGCGGCGCGTATGCAGGTGCTGTCGCCCGACCGGCGGCGAAAGCGGCATGGCAGGTCCTCTCTGGGTGATCCTCAGTTTTCGGCAGCCTCTATGGCGAGGGGCGGCATGATGCGCAACTCGGCGATTCGGGTGCCCTCGCGCTTCAGAATTTCGAAGCGGAATCCGTAAAATGCATAGGTTTGGCCGACCTCGGGGATGCGCCGGGCCTCGTGCAGCACGAGCCCTGCGATGGTGATGGCGACGTCCTCGGGCAGGCCCCAGGCGAACTCGCGGTTGAGGTCGCGGATCGGCACGTCGCCCTGGCAGATCAGGCTGCCGTCCTCGCGCCTGACCACGCCGCGCTTTATGGCGTCGTGCTCGTCCTCGATGTCGCCGGTGATCTCCTCGATGATGTCCTCGAGGGTGACGATGCCGCGCAGCGCGCCGTACTCGTCGACGACGATGGCGAAGTGCTCGTGCCGGGCTCGGAAGGCCTGGAGCTGGTCGAAGCATGTCGTCGATTCGGGGATGAACCAGGGCTGCGTTATGACCGCCTCGATCTTGACCGTCTCCGGTCCGCCCGCCGCCTTGACGGCGCGGAACAGGTCCTTGGCATGGACGACGCCGATGATGTTGTCCGCCTCGGTGCGATAGATCGGGATGCGCGTATGCGGCGCTTCCAGCATCTGGCCCACGATGGCGTCCATCGGCTGGTCGGCGTCGATCACGACGACGCTGCCACGATGGGTCATGACATCGCCTACCACGCGATCACCGAGGTCGAGCACCGATCGCAGCATCGCCTTCTCGGCGGGTGCCGCCTCGTCTTCCTGGCCATGACCATGCAGTTCGATGGCGCCGCGCAGGAGTTCGTCATGCTCATCGGCATCTGGTTTGCCGTCGACGCGAATGCCCATCAGGCCCAGGAAGAAGCGTGAGACGCCGGCGACGCCGCGCGCCACGGGACCCAGCATCGCCACGGTGAAGACGATCGACGGCGCCAGGATCAAGGCCACGCGATCGGCGCGCATCAACGCCCAGGTCTTGGGCATCACCTCGCCGAAGATCACGACCAGCACGCCGATCACGACGGTGGCGTAGACGATGCCCGCGGCGCCGAACAGCGCGGTCAGCACGGCCGTGGTGAGCGAGGCGGAGAAGATGTTCACCACGTTGTTGCCGAGCAGGATGGCGCTCACGACCTCGTCCTTGCGGGCGAGCAGGCCGTTGACCGTGGCTGCGAGCTTGTTGCCCTGCTGGGCCAGGCGATGCATGCGTGGCCGCGAGGCGCCGGTGATGGCGGTCTCGGCCGCCGACAGGTACGCCGCGAGCAGCAGGCAGAACAACACCGCCGGCCCGGCGATCCAGAGCGGCATATCGAATTGAAGGTCGTTGTCCATGGCTCAGGCAGAGATGGCGTCGTCGAGCAATCCGCGCAATACGGCTTCGTCGACGTCACGGCTGACGAATGCCTTGCCGATGCCGCGCGCCAGAATGAAGGTGAGCCGGCCGTCTTCCGCCTTCTTGTCGCCGCGCATGTGCTCGACCAGGCGCTTGGCGTCCCAGCTCCGGCGATTGTCGCCGCCGATCGCCCGCAGTCGCATCGGCAGGCCGACGCTGCCGAGATGGCGGCGCACGCGTTCGGCATCGACCGCGGGGCAGAGGCCGAGCCGTGCCGACAGGTCGAAGGCCATAGCCATGCCGGTGCCGACCGACTCGCCGTGCAGCAGGTCGTTGCCGAAGCCGGTCTCGGCCTCCAGGGCGTGGCCGAAGGTGTGGCCGAGATTGAGCAGGGCGCGCAGGTCGGTGGTCTCGCGCTCGTCGGCCGCCACGATGCGGGCCTTGGCCAGGCAACTCTGCTCGATGGCATGGGTCCGCTTGGCCACGTCACCCGAAAGTACCGCCGCGCCGTTGGCCTCGCACCAGGCGAAGAAGTCGGGATCGTCGATCAGGCCATACTTGGCGACCTCGGCATAGCCTGCCAGCAATTCGCGCCGCGGCAGCGTGTCGAGCACGTCGGTATCGGCGAGGACGAGGCGCGGCTGGTAGAAGGCGCCGACCAGGTTCTTGCCGTGCCGCGTGTTGATGCCGGTCTTGCCGCCGACCGACGAATCGACCTGGGCGCGCAGCGTCGTCGGCCCCTGGATGAAGTCGACGCCGCGCAGCAGCACCGCGGCGGCAAATCCCGTCAGGTCGCCGACGACGCCGCCGCCCAGCGCCACCAAGGTGGTCTTGCGGTCGGGCCGCTGGTCGAGCAACCCGTTCATGAGCCTGCCGAAGGCTCCGAACTCCTTGCTGCTCTCGCCCGCGGGGACGGTGACCGTGCCTGTCTTGATGCCGGCTTTCTCGAAGGAGGCGGCAAGCCTGGCGCCATAGAGCGGCGCGACGGTCTCGTCGCTCACGATCGTGACCTTGGGCGCCGCCAGCAATGGTCGGCTGAGCGCGCCCGCCTGGTCGATCAAGCCGGGACCGATGGCGATGTCGTAGCCGCGGCCTGCCAACTCGACTGCGACGGTCCGCGTGGTCATGCCGGTGCCTTCTCGGTCTGCAGATGGGCGCGCAGCGCTTCGATCACCTGTTCTGTGGTGCGATCGGCGGGCTGTGCCGTCGAATCGACGACGACGTCGGCTTCGGCGTAGATCGGATAACGCTGTGTCATGAGCCGTGCGAGAATTTCCTGGGGATCGCCGTTACGCAGCAACGGGCGGTGGCCGCGCTTGCGCACGCGCTCGTGCAGTACGTCGAGCTCGGCGCGCAGCCATACGGTGGTCGCCTTTGCGCGCATCAGGGCCCGCGTCTCGGCGTCGATATAGGCGCCGCCGCCGGTCGACAGCACGTGCAGCGGCTCGTCGAGCAGGCGCGAAATGACGCGGCGCTCGCCGGCGCGGAAGTCGGCCTCGCCATACTTCTCGAAGATTTCCGCGATCGAACAGCCGGCGGCGCGCTCGATCTCGTCGTCGGCGTCGACGAACGGCAGCCCGAGCCGCTGGGCCAGCCGCTTGCCGATGGCGCTCTTGCCGGCGCCCATCAGGCCCACGAGGGCGATAGTACGCGTCAGCGGCAGGGGGGAACGGGCGTCCATGATGAGCTCGAACACATGGATGTCGCCGATTCCAGCAATGGTTTCAAGCGAAGCTGTCCCTGTGATTGCCGCATCGGCGGATGAAAGGTAGGTTGCCGGCGTCGTGCCCCTGTTCCGTTCCCGAAACCGATTCAGTGTGCCCACCCTCAAGCTTGGGCCGGTGGTCGCCGTCACAGTCTTGAGCCTGCTCATCGCAGGCCTGGTGGCGCTTGCCGTCATAGAACCCCGGCCGCCAACCAAGCAGTTCGAGGTCCCGGTCCCCAGTGAACGCTTTGCGCGCTAGCTTTGCCGTCGCGGCCGCCCTTGTGTCGGTTGTCGTAGCGGCGCTCGTGGCTGCGCCGGTGGACGCGCAGGCTGCGGACTTCGACAGTCGACCGACCGGCTTCCTGACAGCGACGACCGGTGGCATGCCCGCCGACGCCTGGGCGGGAACCTCGCTCGCCACCGCCAAGCAGCTGGTCGCGGCGCTGCCCAATGCGCCGCGCAGCCGCGCCTTGCGCGACCTGCAGTTCAAGGTGCTGGTGAGCCGGCTCACGCCGCCGGCGCCGGACGGCAGCCCGCCGCCCAGCCTGTACCTGCGCAAGGTCGAAAAGATCGCTGCCATGGGAGAGGCGGAGAGCCTGAACGAGATGGTCCGCAGCGCCGGCGGCTACGCCGATCCGGCGGTCGCAGCGACGGTGGTCAACGCGCTGATGCTGGCGGGCGAACGGCACGGCGCCTGCGCCATCGTCCGCCAGTGGCAACTGAGCGAACCGTTCAGCGCTCGCGCCCAGGCTGCCTGCCGGCTGCTGGAGGGTGATCAGTCGGCCGCGCGCGCAGCCAATCTGCAGGCGGGCAAGCAGATCGACGGGCCGGCGCTGATGGCGATCGACCTCATGCATGCCCAGGTGCCGGCCAACGTGCTGCGCAACACGCAGCCTGCGATTGTTCGCGCCCTGGTCGGCCTGAAGCCTCTGCCGATCGCCACGCGCATCGATATTGCTGAACGTGGCGAGGCTTTGGCCATCATCGAGGCAACCAGGCTGGGTGACCTTTACCTCGAGGCGTTGCGTGACGGCGCCTCGTTGCCGGCGGCGACCGCGCGCCGGGCGCGGATGGTCGCGGCGGCGCGCAGCGCTTCCAACCCCGTCGAGATGGCCAGCTCCATCGCCGCCGCCTATGGCGAGGCCCGCGACAGCCCGTTGTTCCCCACCATCTCGCGGGCGAGCGCCGCGGCCCTGATCAGTCTGCCGGCCCAGCCGCCGTTCGCCAATGTCGCGCAGGAAGCGATGCGTGGCTTCCTGCTGCTGGGCGCCAAGCTGCAGACGCAGGCCTGGATCCGCCTGGCGCTGAGCGCGGTGTCGAACAATGCGCGCGCCATCATCGCGCTCGACCGGCTGGTGCCGCTGGCGGCGGTTGCCGGCCTCGACGAGGCCAAGCGGCTCTCCGTCGGCGAAATCAACCGCTGGTACGAGGTGACCCGCGACGACGACGCGGCGCGCGCGCCGTTGCGCGGCTATCTGTTGCTGGAGTTGCTGCGCTCGACCGGCTTCGACCTGCCGCCGAAGTCGACCGATCTGCCCGACAGGCCGCCCGGCAATGCACGGCTGGTGATGCCGGCCACGGCCAACCTGCAGGCGCTGGTCACTGCCGCCGCAGGCGGTCGCCGCGCCGAGGCGGCCTTGCTCGCGCCGATCGCGGCCGCCGAGACGCCGCTCAACGAGCTCCATCCCGCGGCAATTGCAACGATCGTGCAGGCCCTGCGTCACGTGGGCGAGGACCATTCGGCCCGCCTGTTCGCCGTGGAAACGGCGATCGCCTACGGTCTTTAGGGATCGTGAAGAAGAAGCCGTCCACGCCGTTGTCGCGCGAGGCCGAGGCCTTCATCGAGATGTTGTCGGCCGAGCGCGGCGCCTCGCTGAACACGACGGCGGCGTACGGCGCCGACCTTCGCGGTCTCGAGACCTTCCTGGCGCGACGCAAGAAGAAGCCGATCAACGCCGATGCCGAGGCGCTACGTGCCTACCTGAAGTCGCTCGATTATGTCGGGATGACGCCGCGCACGGTGGCGCGGCGCCTGTCGGTGATCAGGCAGTTCTTCCGCTTCCTGCTGGCCGAGCGCATGCGCGAGGACGATCCGGCGAGCACGCTCGACTCGCCGCGGCTTGGCCGCCCGCTGCCCAAGGTCTTGTCGCGCGAGGAAGTCGACCGGCTGATCGAAGCGAGCCGGCGCGACGACGACCTCGGACGCATGGCGACACTGCTGGAGATTCTCTACGCCGCGGGTCTGCGCGTATCGGAGCTCGTGACCTTGCCGCTCGCCGCCGTCGAGCGCGATCCCACGGTGCTGGTCGTGCGCGGCAAGGGCAACAAGGAGCGCCTGGTCCCGCTCAGCGACCCGGCGCGCCAGGCCATTGCCGCGTGGCTCCATGTTCGCGCCGCCATGCTCGAGGAAGGCGAGAAGTCGCGCTTCCTGTTTCCGTCGCGCGGCCGCACCGGCCATTTGACGCGCCAGCGCTTCGCCCAACTCCTGAAGGAGGCGGCGCTGGCCGCCGGCATCGATCCGGCGCGCGTCTCGCCGCACGTGCTGCGGCACGCCTTCGCCAGCCACCTGCTCGAGGGCGGCGCCGATTTGCGCAGCGTGCAATTGATGCTGGGCCATGCAGATATCGCCACGACCCAGATCTACACCCATGTGCTGGACGAGAAGCTCCGGGCGCTGGTTCACGACAAGCACCCTCTGGCGCGCCGCAAGCGCCGCCCGGCGGGCTGAAGTATTCGCCGATTGGGGCCGGTTGACAGGATTCCGGTGCCGGGCGACACCTGAAAATCAATGACCACTTATCTCGACTTCGAGAAGCCGATCGCCGAGCTCGAAAGCAAGATTTCCGAGCTGCGCCATTTGCCCAACTCGGGCGATGTCGACATTGCCGAAGAAGTCATGCGCCTGCAGGAAAAGGTGCAGAAGCAGCTGCGCGCGACCTATGCCAGACTGACTCCCTGGCAGCGCGTTCAGGTGGCGCGCCATGCCGAGCGGCCGCATGCGCAGGCCTACATCGACCGGCTGATCACCGATTACATGCCGCTGTCGGGCGATCGCGCTTTTGGAGAGGACGCTGCCATCGTCGGCGGTGTCGGACGGCTCGCGGGCCGCAGCGTCGTCGTGATCGGCCAGCAGAAGGGCGACGATACCGATTCGCGCATCAAGCACAATTTCGGGATGCCGCGGCCGGAGGGCTACCGCAAGGCGCAGCGGCTGATGAAGCTTGCCGACCGCTTCCACCTCCCCGTCCTTACGCTGGTCGATACGCCGGGCGCCTATCCGGGCCTCGACGCCGAGGCACGGGGACAGGCCGAGGCCATCGCCAGTTCGATCGACACCTGCCTGTCGCTCGGCGTGCCGCTGGTCAGCGTGGTGATCGGCGAGGGCGGCTCGGGCGGCGCGCTCGCCATCGCGTCGGCCGACCGGGTCTACATGCTGGAAAACTCGGTCTATTCGGTGATCACGCCGGAGGGCTGCGCCTCGATCCTGTGGCGCTCCAACGCCAACGCCCAGGAGGCGGCGGAGGCGATGAAGGTGACGGCCGCCGATCTCAAGAAGCTCGACATCATCGATGACGTCATCCCCGAGCCGATGGGCGGCGCCCATCGTAGTCCCGACGAGACGATCGACCTTGTCGGCAAGGTCGTGACCGAGGCGTTCACCGAACTTTCAGGCCTCGACGCCGATACCCTGCGCCAGCGCCGCCAGGACAAGTTCCTGGGGATGGGGAAGAAAGGGCTTTAGGTCCTTTTCTCAAGACTTCTTCTTGCCTGCCGTCGCGTCCCAAAGCGGCGAGGCCATGGTTTCGCTGAAGTTATTGAACATCAGATTGAACGAGATGCTGATGCGCTCGCTCTGGCCGTCATTGGCCGGCACGGTGTGCCTCAGCCAGGACGGGAAGATCAGCAGGCGGCCCTCCCTGCTCTGGGCATTGGCGCCGTTGGCGGTGAGCCGCGAGTATTGCCGGGGCTTGGGCATGATCATCGAGGCCTGGCCGCGCGGGTCCTGGAAGATGATCTGCGACCCCGCCGTGGGGACTGCGACGTAGTAGACGCCGCTCAGGTAGTTGTTGGGATGGTGGTGCATCGGGTGATAGGCGCCCGGCGGGTTGATGTTGGCCCAGCAGCCGGTGATGAACATGGGGTACTGATCGATCTGCAGGAAGCGGGCGACGCCCCGCGCCGCCGTCTCGACCAGCTTCACGAACTCGGCGAAGGCCGGCCTGGCGTGGAGGTCCTGCGGCGTCTGCCAGTTGCTGCCGGCGGGAATCTTGGGTCGGGGCGCGACGATGCGCTCGATCTCGGCCTTGAGCTTGCCGTTGAGGCTGGCGGCCGCCGCCGGCTGGAGGTCCACGATCCAGAGCGGCGTGGGAAAGATTTCCTGAACTTCCTGCTTTTCGATCATGGCTGCCATCATATCCGGTGATTGCCGGAAAGTCCGTTCGGTGGTCCAATCGGTGTCAAGCAAAAAGGGATGAAACCAACCGTGGCCATCACCGTCCAGCCGATCACCCCGGACTTCGCCGCCGAAGTGGGCGACGTCGAACTCGGCAAACCGCTCGCCGCCGATGACCTCGCCGCCATCCGCGCGGCTTTCACCAAGTACGCCGTACTGGTCTTCCCCGACCAGGACTTCACCGACGAGAGCCAGCTCGCTTTCGCCCGCCACTTCGGCCCGCTCGAGACCACCGTGTTCAAGGCGCGCAAGGACCACACGCTCCGCCTGCACGAGAACCTCGCGGACGTCGGCAACCTCGATGCCGAGAACCGCGTCCTCAAGACCGACGACCGCCAACGTCTCTACAATCTCGGCAACCGGATGTGGCACACCGATTCGTCGTTCAAACGGCTGCCGGCCTATTGCTCGATGCTGCACGCCCGCTCGATCCCGCCGATCGGCGGTCAGACCGAGTTCGCCGACATGCGCGCCGCCTACGATGCGCTGCCCGAGGCGACCAAGCAGCGGATCGCGGGACTGGTGGCCTATCACTCGATCATGACCTCGCGCGCCAAGCTCGGCTTTGCCGACTTCGACGAGACCGAGCGCGAGGCCTTCAAGCCGGTGCCGCAGGTGCTGGTGCGCCGCCTGCAGGACAGCGGCCGCATGAGCCTCTATATCGCGAGCCACGCCGGCTCGATCCGCGGCATGGCCGACGACGAGGCGCGCCAGCTCATCGACGAGCTCACGGCGCACGCCACGCAACGCCAGTTCGTCCACTCGCACCGTTGGCGGGTGAAGGACCTCGTGATCTGGGACGATCGCTGCACCATGCATCGCGGCATGGATTTCGACGACCAGCGTTATGCCCGCGACATGCGCCGCGCGACGGTCTCCGACGTAGCGCCGACCTGTGAGCAGATGGGGCTGGCCGTCGCCGCCGAATGACGCCGGCGGCGTTCGCCGGGATCGCGCCGTCGTCCGATGGCGCTTCGGAAGACGCACGGCGGACATGCCGACTTCCGCGCCCAGCGGCAAGGTGTTCGCCGCGGCGCACAAAGCGACGACGGATTCATGTTCAGTTCTTGCGCAGCCAAAGCGTGTTGAGCTTTGCGCCGCCGCGAAAGTCCGGCAGGGGTGGGGTTTCCGGCAGCAGGCGGTAGAGGCCTCGTGGCAGCCGCCCGAGAACGTCGAGCCGAAAGTCGCTCTCGCTCCAGCTCGACGAGTTCGTCGATACGAAAAGCGTCCCTCCAGGCGCAAGCGAGTCCCATAGAGAGAGCACGAGCCTCGGCAGGTCGGCGGCGACTCGAAAGACCTTGCCGCGCGCCCGCCCGAAAGTCGGCGGATCGCATATGATGAGATCGAAGCTCTCGTTGCGCTTGACCGCGCCCGACGTGAAAGTCGCCGCATCCAAGGCAAAATGGAGCGAGCGGTCGAGATCCAGCGCATTCTCGGCAAGATTGAGCTTGCCCCATTCGAGGTAGGTCTTGCTGACATCGACGTTTATGACCTTGTGCGCTCCGCCGGCGAGCGCGGCCACGGCGAAGGCGCCGGTATAGGAAAAGAGGTTGAGGACCTTGCGTTGCGCGGACAACGTTGCCACTCGCAAGCGGTTGTTGCGTTGATCGAGAAACAGGCCCGGCGAGAGCCCCGAGTCCCTGTTCAATCGGAAACGGAAGGTGCCTTCTCTTGCGATCCATGCCGAGGGAAACGTCTCGGCGTGCCACGATATCCGGGAGTTCGGATCGTGACCTCGATCGCGCATCCGGCGGATCAGCCAGGTCTTCCCCACGGCGCGAGCAAACCTGTCGACTTGCTCCAGGTCCAACGCGGTAGGATCCTCGGCCCGATACCAATAGACCCAGATGCAGGGACCGAACTGGTCCACGACGATGCCGTCGATCTCCGAGTGAACGACTCTCAGGCATCCTTCGGCGCCGGCCTCCTGCACGAGCGCCGCGCGTTTCTCGAAGGCTCGGTGCAGTCCGCTGCACAGGGTATCGGGCTTGGCTGGCTTCATCTCCGGTCCGTATGCCGTCCGCAGGGTTTTCGATCTGCGGCAAAAGCGCGATTTCTTCGAGGCGGGCGGCGCGAATCGTCTCGGGATTGGTTACGCTGCGGCGAACCCCAAGGGAAGCGCCATGACCATCGACATCGAACCGTTGAAGGAGCAGCTCGGCCGCAAGATCGAGGACGAGGACGTCGTCACTCAGGCGCCGATCAAGGCGATGATCGCGACCTTCGACCGGCCCGACAAGGTGCCGGCCGAGGGCGAGCCGATCGCGCCCGGCTGGCATCTCCTCTACCTGCATTCCTACGCGCGACCGGCGCAGCTCGGAAAGGACGGGGCGGCTTTCACCGGCGGCGTGCTGCCGGAGATCCCGATGCCGCGGCGCATGTATGCCGGCTCGACCTTCACCTTCGATGGCGACATCCGGGTGGGCGACAAGCTGCGCCGCGAGATCGAGTTCAGCGACGTCCAGCTGCGCCAGGGCAGCACCGGCAACCTGATCGTCACCACCCGGACGCGCCGCATTTTTACGCCGCGCGGCCTGGCACTCACCGAGGCCGCCAACACGGTGTTCCGCGAGGAAGTGAAGTCGGGCGACAAGGCCGGCGTGCCGGTGCGTGACGCCGCTCCCAGCGACGTGCCGTGGCGGCGCACCATCACGCCGAGCTCGGTGATGCTGTTCCGCTATTCGGCGATCACCTTCAATCCGCACCGCATACACTACGACAAGCCCTACTGCATGGAGGTCGAGGGCTATCCCGGCCTGGTGGTGCACGGGCCTTTCGCCCAGCAGTGCCTGTTCGACCTGTTGCGCGATTCCATGCCCGGCCGTCGCATCAAGACCTTCACCGTGCGCGCCCGCGCACCGCTGTTCGACAACGCGCCGTTCGACGTGGTCGGCCGGCCGACCGCCGACGGCCAGGGACGCGTGACCGGCGCGGAGCTGTGGACCGTGACGCCCAAGGGCACTATCGCGGCGCAGGCGACTGCGACGCTGCAGTAGTCGCCCGCCGCGCCCACGGGAAGGAAGCGACGAACGCGGCGATCGCCAGCGTCGGGAGCAGCAGGCCTGTCGCCTGCGGCAATGGCAGCGTGAGGTCGCGCGTGGCGAAGCCCACGGTTGCCATCATGTTGTCCAGGAGGACCGCCGCCACCAGGCGCGGCGATCCTGCGCGCGGTGCGCGAGCTGGCGCACACGCGCTTCGTGACGGCCTTGGCGAAGTCCGAGAGCGCGATCGACGCTTGCGAGCGCATGCTGGCTTTCGCCGACCGGCACCCGCGCGACTACGAGCTGCTGTTCGGCTACGGCTTCCGAGATCGCGTCGAGCCGGCGGTGCAGGCCGAACAATTTGGCGTCTTCGAAGGCCACATCCGCCGGGCCGGTGTGTCCGACCGCGACGTGCGCGCGACGGCGCTCGCCATCCGCAGCCTGGTCCATGGAGCCGCGATGTTTCGGCTGGCGCAGGACGAGCCCGGCCCATGGTGGCCCGAATCGCGCACGGCCTGCCTCGATGCCTGCGCCGCCCTGCTCGAGCTCAGGTCACGTCGCCCGGCAGCGCCGCGGTGAAGCGGCCGAGCAGGCTCGCCAGCGTCGCGATCTCCTTGTCGGTCCAGCGATCGCGGAACAGGGCCTCGGCCTGGCGGTCGAGGGTGACGCGCGCATCGGCGACGCGCTGGCGGCCCGCCTTGGTCAGCACGACGTAACCCACCCGGGCATCACGCGGATCGGCCTCGCGCCTTACGAAGCCGAGCTTTTCCAGCGGCAGCGCGAGCCGGGTGACGGTCGACTGGCTGACGTTCAGGCGGCCCGCGAGGTCGACGCGGCGCAGGCGGTTGGCAGGCGCCTGGTCGAGCTGCATCAGGAACATCAGCTCGCGCAGCGCCAGGCCATGGACCGCGCCCAGGCCGGGATCGACCCGTGCTTCGACGAAGGACTGCGCGCGCAGGAGCCGCAGGATGGCGGCAAGGGAGGTATTGGACATGCGGGAAATATGGTGCGTCATACTTCCGTTCACAAGTATTTCGGAAGTACTCGGAGTCTAATCGTTGGCCGCCCCGAAGCGCAAGGGCCGGAAGAAGGCGCGGATGTCGTCGACCAGCAGCGCGGGCTCCTCCAGCGACGCAAAGTGCCCGCCTCTCGGCATCGGCGTGTGGCGACGCAGGTTGAAGGCGCGCTCGATGAACTCCTTGGGCGGCGGCGGGGATAGATCGGCCGGAAAGGCGGCGAAGCCGGTCGGCGTCTCGACCCGCTGGCCTTCAGGCAGGCCCCGGGCCGGCTGCTGGGTGACGCCGCGATAGAGCCACGTCGCCGTGCCGGCGGTGCCGGTCAGCCAGTAGACCATGACGTTGTCGAGCAGCATGTCCATGGAGAAGCGCGTCAGTGGGTCGCCGTCGCAGTCGCTCCAGGCCTGGAACTTCTCGACGATCCAGGCGGCAAGGCCGATCGGGGAGTCCGTGAGCGCCACGCCCAGCGTCTGGGGCCGCGTCGCCTGGATGCGCTGGTAGGCGGTCTTCTCGTCACGCTCGCCCTGGACCTTGGCCAGCCAAGCCTTCTCGTCGGCGCTGAGCTCGGCTTTGCGCAAGTCGATTCCGGGTCGCAGGCCCATCATGTTGAGATGCAGGCCGACCACGCCCGACTTCCACTCGTCCTTTTCGTCCTTCAGCGGATGGTCGAAGGCTGCCCACGACGAGACCACGGCGCCCCAGTCGCCGCCCTGCACGCCATAGGGACGGCGGTAGTTGAGCTTCTCGTGCACCAGCCTGTGCCACAGCCCCGCGATCGCGCGCGGACCGATCGGGCCGGTGCTGCCATCCTCGCGGATCGGCGGGCCGGAGAAGCCGTAGCCGGGCAGGGAGGGCACGATGACGTCGAAGGCGTCGAGCGGATCGCCGCCATGCTGCTCCGGATGGGCGAGCGCATCGATGATGTGAAGGAATTCGACGATCGAACCCGGCCAGCCGTGCGTGACGACCAGCGGCATCGGCCTCGGCGCGCCGTCGACCTCGGTGCCGGGCTCGCGGATGAAATGCACGCGCTGCGGGCCGATATCGACCAGGTAGTTGGGCCAGCGGTTGATCGCCTCCTGGCAGCGATTCCAGTCGTAGCCGTGGCGCCAGTAGTCGGCCAGCTCGGCCAGGAAGTCGGGATCGGTGCCGGAGGCCCACGAGCCGTCGTCGGCGATGGCGACGGGCGCGCGCCATCGGCGCAGGCGCTCGTCGAGATCGATCAGCGTCCGCTCGGGAATGTCTACCTTGAAGGGCTGGGGTGTCTCGTAACGCGTGTCGGCCATGCGACAGGCGTAGCGCGGAACTCACCCTTCCAGCAAATCCGCCTTCAGCCGCTCGCGTGCCTTGCCGTCGAGGCCGAGGACCTTCTCGGCGAAGATCTCGGGGCCGCCGAAATCATTGCGCACGACGTCGAAGGCCGCCTCGAGGTAGGGCGTGCGCGCCTCGACAATGGCGGCGCGGGTGTCGATGTCGAGCTCGGGGTAGCGGCCGATATGGCCGGTCCACAACTCGTTGGTCCGCAGGTAGTCGTCCATTACCGTGTCCCACGGCACACCCAGCAGGGTGAGCAGCAGGGCCGAGGCGAAGCCGGTACGGTCCTTGCCGGCGGTGCAATGGAATACCAGCGGCCGGTGCGTGCCGTCGCTCAGGGTGGCGAACAGCGTGCGGAAGCCCGGCGCGCAGCGCCGCGGGTAATCGCGGTAGTGATCCGTCAGGAACTGCATCATGAGATGCGGCGTGGCCGATCCGTCCTCCACGGCGACACGGATCTTGTCGCCGAGCTGCGGCTCGATATGGGCGCCGACGACGCGGCAGTCGACGCCGTCGATCAGGTGCGGTGTCTCAGCGGCTTCGCTGACGCCGCGCAGGTCGACGATGGTGCGCACGCCAAGTCCCACCAGTGCAACGCGGTCCTCGCCGGTCAGGCCGCCGAGATGGGCCGAGCGGAAGACCGCGCGGCGGCGGACGGTGCGGCCTTCCTTGGTGCGATAGCCACCGAGGTCGCGGAAATTGGAGCCGCCCTTCAGCGGCACGACATGGGGAAGAGTGTCATCGAGCATGCCGAGCATTTATCACGTTCCACAGGCTCAGATCATGTCGTTCTCATAGGAACTTCATGTTCGGCTGTAACCAGACGGACATGGAGTGGCCCGCCGAACTGCAGCCGACGGCGCGCGGTTCAGAACTTTTGCGACAGCGTCACGAAAAATGCCCGCCGCATGCCGAATTGGGGAGCGCCCACGCCGACGCCGGTTCCGGTCCTCAGCTGATACTGGCCGTCCGTGACGTTCACGGCATCGAAGCGCACGTTGGTCCCCTTGCTGCCGTTGATCGGCAGCCGCTGAGTCACCGACAGGTTGAGCGTGGCATAGGCCGGCAGCGCCGTGTCGTTCGGCGTCACGATCGTCTGGCGCAGGCCGTTGCCGTAGAGGACGTCGGCCGAGACCCGGGTCGCCCAGTCCGTCTCCATGTTGAACACGTAGGCGGCGCCCGCCGACCCGGTCCAGCTCTGGTTGTGGTCGGCGAATATCCAGTTGCCGGCGATGAAGTCCAGCTCGGCCTGCTCGAAGTTGAACTGGGCCGAGTTGATGTTGATCGAATTGACCTGCGACCAGGCGACGTTGGCGTAGAGCGACCACGGGCCCTTGTCGTAGGTGGCGAAGAGTTCGAAGCCGCGCACCTGGGCATTCGAATAGTTGAAGGCGGTCTGGAAGATCGGCGCGCCGAACTGGCCCTTGTCGAGGTAGTTCTCGGCCCACTTGTAGAAGCCGCTGAAGCCGACGGTCAGGCCGTCGACCGGCTTCACGGTCAGGCCGATATCGATGTTGTCGGAGCGCTCGGCGCGCACCGGATCGTTGGTCGATACCTCGGGCGCGGCAACCGTCCCGGCGCGCGCGGCCAGCGAAGTGACGGAGACCTGGTTCAGCGGGGCAGGCACGAAATAGCGGGCATAACCTGCGCGCAGGGTGATTTCCGGCGTCGGTTCCCAGACGACGTTGACGCGCGGGCTGAACTGGCTTTCCGCCGTCACGCCGGTGATGGCATCGAAGCGGCCGCCGAAGTTGAGGGTGAGCGTCGGCAGCACCTTCCACTCGTCCTGCAGGTAGGCGCTGTAGGTCCAGCCCGTGAGATCCGACCCGTCGGTAATGCCGACAGGGATGTCTCCCGGAACGAGCGCCTCCGGGTCGGACGGATCGGCGACGAGCGGCAGCGTATTGGCTGGCGCGAAGCTGGTGACGCGCTCGCGCTGCACGAGGAAACCGCCGCGCAGCGTGTGCCTGGGGATCACCTTCCAGCTCGCATCGGCCTGCACGCCGGTGGCGAAGCTGGTGCGCTGAGCCCATGGCGCGGAGCCGTTGTACAAGAGATCGCCGATCGCGTCGGGCTGGTAGTTGAGCTGGGAATGGCGGGCAAAGCCCGAGAGCTGCATGTTGAATTCCTGGTAGGTCTTCTGCAGCGAGGCGATGCCGAAGTAGGTGCTCTCCCACTGGCGCTGGTCGAGGATCGAGCTGTCCCAGCCCGAGTTGCCGAATACCGTGAAGTTGGGCACCTGGTGGATGTTGTTGGGGATCTGGTAGCGCGCATTGGCGCCGCTGCCGATGAAGCTCAGCCGCGTGTTGTCGTCGACGAAGCCCGTCACCTTGCCGAGCGCGTACCACTGCGCGGTGTCGTCGTGGATCGGCGCCCAGGTCGGCGTCGGATTCTCGATGCCGATACTGTTGCTGACGTGCTGGCCGACGGCGAAGTAGTCGATGTTGCCGCTGCGGCCGCCATATTGGCCCGATGGCTGCACCCAGTTGTACGAGCCGCCCATGAACGAGGCCTCGGCGCCGGGATTGGTCGTGCCCGACTTGACGCCGATGT
This sequence comes from Pseudomonadota bacterium, assembly GCA_023416135.1. GTDB lineage: Bacteria > Pseudomonadota > Alphaproteobacteria > Reyranellales > Reyranellaceae > Reyranella. The sequence continues at coordinate 930 of JAEZIF010000086.1, read as the reverse complement.
CGACGACGCCCGCGGTGCGCAGGCCGTACTGCGCCGGCAGCGCGCCGGTCAGCAGGGAGAGCGAATTCGCGAAGCGCGGCGACAGGACCTGGCTGAACAGGGCCAGCCCCTCCGGCAACTGAACGCCATCGAGCCGGTACTGCAGGCTGCCGTGGTCGCCGCGTACATGGACCTGGCCGAAACCGTCCTGCACGACGCCGGGCGCTCGCAGCAGGACCTTGTTCAGAGGCGCGTTCTCGCCCTGCGGCGTGTTCTGGATGGCGGTGCGGCCGAAGTCGTACCTGGTGGCGCCGAGGCTCGGCAGGATGGCGCTGCGCTCCTCGTCCATCTTGGTCGCCGTGACGGTGATGCCGGGCAGCGACGGCGCCGGCGGCTCGGGTGCGGCCTCCGTCTGGGCCGAAGCCGAAGCCACGCCGACGAACAGGCCGCAGACCGACGACCAACCAGATACGCGCCGCATCGCTCGTCTCCCCGTTCGATGATTTCAACAGGGGATTGTTATATTATAACATTCTACGAAATCAACCTCCCGCATGAGGGCGGGATGAGTTTCGCGCCCTCGCCGGGGACGAGTTGTCGCTGTCGGTCAGCCGTTCGGCGGGCGGTCGTAGAAGTCGACCTGCATGCGCATCCTGCCCATAGGCTCGACGCGATGCGTCTGTTCGGGAAGCACGAGGCCTGGCCGGTCCGGCGTCAGGACTTGCTCTTCGCCGCGATCTGCAAGCGTCAGCCTGAGCTTGCCCTCGAGCACGCGGATCACACCCCATGTGCCCGCTTTCGTGCGGTGCTCCCGGCGCAAGGCGTCCGGGAGCGTCGTCTCGTCGAACACTGTCGTCGAGCGGTAGGGCGTGATCATCGGGTCAGGCCGCCAGCCGGATCTCGTCGGCGTGCTCGGGGTAGGGCGCCACCTTGGCGGGCTCGGCCGGTCGG
>JAEZIF010000445.1 GCA_023416135.1 Pseudomonadota bacterium | reverse complement strand
ACCTTGTAGCGATGGACGGCGGCATACTCGTGGGCGCGCACAGCGCCCGCGAACCTGAACGACAGCCAGGTCGTGAGGGCAAGCGCCGCGACCGCCACGATGGTGGCAACGAGACTTGCGACCATGGCCCTGTCCATGAACGTCGCCCACCCGCGTAGCTGCTCGATATCCATGTTCACCAGTTTGTTGGATCGCCTCACCCCAGTGACGGTCATCGTCATCGTGCTCGGCCTCTGCGCGTTGAGTTTGTCTGCATGTCGGGTTGGCAGTGTATTGCTTCGCTTTCGTCCGTCGCGGATTTCTTAATCAACAAGCGCGTGGACAGACCACACGAATCGTTGCCGGTCGATCGAGCACGACTGACGCCATGCTGTGACCTTCGCGTGATGCGAGTCGCCTTCGAAATTTGCGAACGGGCACGATCGCCGCCGCTGTGATCCGTTGGATATGCATTTTCGCGCATTAGACGATATGCAAATAGTCATTGCTATTTCTGCAGCCTTACGGCAATGAATGCCAAATAGCGCGGTCGGAGTGTATTTTGTTCGTAACCTGTAGCACACCGGTAGAGCGGTGGTGGCAAAAGCGTCGATCGACCGAGCATTTGCGCAATATCCTTGTCGTCCTTGGCCTGGTGGGTGTGACGACGGCGACGCATGCTCAAGCGACCAAATGGGATTCGATCCTGTCGAACTCGAACTGGTACGTGCCGGTGCCGGGACTGATCGCTTACGGTTCCGGCAACGTCAGCTTCTACCGGCCGCCGCCGATCGCCTTCGGCGATCAGACTCTGTGGGCGCTGGGCGAAGCGACCAACGGCGTCTTCACCGGCCAGAGCAACGCCACTTTCGACATCAACGGCATCTCGTCCACCAGCAGCCAGAGCATGCAGGGCCTGGTCTCGAGTTCAGGCCAGATCGTCATTCTGTTCAGCCAGCCCGGCGCGCCCAGCACGGTCGGCGTCGGCCAGATGCGCGAAGTCAATGGCGTGCCATTGATGGAGATGCAGATGGTCACCGGCAGCAGCTTCCTGGTGAGCCACTGGGCGTACATGACGCCCTACAACCCCGCCATCTTCACACCGCCCTCCCCTTCACAGGTCGTCACCGGCAACGTCACCTCGCCGCAGTGGAACTGGACCGCGGGAACGACATGGCGCATCAGCAGCCCGACGCTGTTCGGCACGTCGGCGCCCGGCACCTTCAAGATCAGCAGCTACAACAGCGGCTACTACTGGGGGCTGGGCGCGGGCCCACCGGGCAGCTCGATCGGCAACTTCACGATGCTGGGTTCGATCACGCCCGAGGGCAACATACTGTTCAGCATGCTGAGCGACGGCGTGCTGAACAGCCTGTCGGGCCAGATCACCGGCGACCCCGTGACCGGCACCATGCTGCTGCGCCCCTACCTCGGCGATGGCACCTTCGGCTCGGCCAGCGCCGCCGACATCATGCCGGTGTCCGACATCCGGGCTGGCCAGACCTTCTTCATCAGCAACGTCGGCACCACCGTCATTCCGAGCTTCGCCGGCGGCACGCTGCAGGTCGACACGATCGGCCAGACCTACAGCCAGAACTTCACCCTGGACAATTCGCCGACCAATCGCCTCGACCAGCGCGGCGGCAGCGCCGTGCTCTCCGGCGTGCTGTCGGATGCTCTGCCCGGCACGCCGGGACAGCTCATCATCGCCAACAGCGAGATCGGCGGCAGCATCACCTTGACGGGTGCCAGCACCTATACCGGCCCGACCATCGTCGAATCGGGAGCGACCCTGCAGGTCGACGGCTCGATCGTCTCGCCACTCACTGTGGCCGGCACCCTCGGTGGTTCGGGCGTGGTCGCCAACACCACGATCGCAGGCGGCGTGCTGTCGCCGGGCAACTCGATCGGCACGCTGACGGTGAACGGCAACCTCTCGTTCACGCCGGGCTCGCTCTATCTCGTCGAGGTCGCGCCAGGCGCGGTTGATCGGACCAACGTCAACGGCAGCGCCAGCCTGCAGGGCACCGCCGTGGCGAGCTTCGCCTCGGGCAACTACGCGCCGGCGCCACAGGTCGTGCTGTCGGCGGCCGGCGGCCGCAGCGGCACCTTCGGCAACCTGGTTGCGCTTGGCCTGCCGCCGGGCCTGCTTGCATCGCTGTCCTACACGCCGACGGACGTGATGTTGAACCTGACCGCGGTGCTCGGCGCGGGCACGACCCTCACCGCCAAGCAGAGCAACGTCGCCTCGGCGCTCAACAACAGCTTCAACACCGGCAACAGCCTGCCGGCCGGCATGGCCGGATTGTTCGACCAGGGCGGGCCGACGCTGGCGGCCTCGCTCAATTCGCTGTCGGGCGAAGCGCAGTCCGGTGTGCAGATCGCGGCCTTCGGCTACGGCAACCTGTTCCTCAACACCGTGCTGGCCACCGGCTCGGCAGGCGGCGCGCGACAGGGCGTGCAGTATGCATCGTTGACCGCCGCCGAGGCCGAGCCGACACCGCGGCGGCTGCGCGGCTGGCTGACCGGTTTCGGTGGCTACGGCTGGCTCGGTGGCACGCCGGGCAATGGCTCGTCGGGCGTGCAGACATCGGCTCAGGGCATCGCCGCCGGCGCCGATTGGAGCTTCGATCATGGCCTCGCAGGCGTGGCCGTGTCGGGCGGAGCGTCCAACTGGTTTCTCGACGGTTCGCTCGGCAACGGCCGCGCCAGCGTCTTCCAGGCTGGCATCTACGGACGGGCGATGCTGGATCCGGTCTACCTCGCGGCGGCGACTGCATGGGGCCGGCAGGGCGTCAGCGTGCAGCGACCGGTGCCGTTCCTCGGCGACTGGCTCGGTGCGAGCTACACGGCCACGACGTGGTCGGGACGGCTGGAGGCGGGCCATCGCTTCACCCTCAAGGAGCAAGGCGTCACGCCGTTCGCCGCGATCCAGAGCCAGGTCGTCAACATGCCTGGCTTCTGCGAGACCTCGCAGACAGGCAGCGGCGCCGCGCTCTGCGTCAACGGCAACGCGACATGGTCGCTGCGTTCGGAACTCGGTGTCGATCTGGACGCTGACGTCGGCACCATCCTGGGCTCGAAAGCAAGCCTGGGTGCCCGGCTCGCCTGGGCGCACGAATACCAGACGACTGGAGCGGTCTCGGCCTGGTTCCAGTCCCTGCCCGGCTCGACCTTCACCGTGTCCGGCGCACCGCTGCCCCAGGACGTGGGCATCGTTCGGGTGACGTCGAACCTGTCACTCGACGAGGCATGGTCCCTGCGGCTACAGGCCGATGCCGAGTTCGGCAACAACTATGGCTCGATCGCCGGCGCGGCGCGGCTGGCGAGGCGATTCTAGATGCGCCATCGATAAACCAAGGGGGCAAGCATGCTGCTTCGAACGGGACTCATATTGGCCGGGCTGCTGGCTGTCGCTCAAACGGCCAATGCCGAGGTCTACTGCAAGACGGTCGGCGTGCCGAAGGGATGCGTGATGCGTCCTGGCCATGATGCGGGGGCACCCGGCGTCGGTGTTGCACCGCGCGCGGGCGTCGGCGCGCCAGGTGTCGGCGTCACGCCGGGGCCCGGCGTAGGAGCC
>JAEZIF010000483.1 GCA_023416135.1 Pseudomonadota bacterium | reverse complement strand
GGATCCATCAGCTCATAGTAGGCGCGCACGAGGCCGCCCGAGGCCGGATAGCTCGACCTGCGCGACGACGGGATGTGCGTGTGCTCGGGAACCCACAGCGATTCGAACCCGCGCTCCTCCATGGCGCGCGCCAGAGGCGCAGGTTGCATGGAACCCGTGGTGAAGAACATGACAGCGCCGATCTTCATGGCCCGATTTGCTCCGCCTCACATGAGGATGTCCGCATTGTGGCGACTTTCACCATTTTGGGGAACCGTAAGGCGGCAAGCGGGTTGAATTCGCAATCGCGAATTCGAATGAGGAGATCGCCATGAGACCCGCCAGTTCGATCGTCGTCCTTGCCGCACTTGCCGCCTCGGTGGCCGCCTGTTCGGTACAGGAGCGCACCTATTATCCGCGGCAGCAGTACGCCTACGCGCCGGCCAGCACGACCTACTACAGCGCGCCGGGCGCCACCGTCGTCGCCACCACGCCGGCACCCGCCTATTACAGCTACGACCAGCCGAGCTTCCAGAAGTCGAACGTGTACTCCTCGCGATGGGATTACTACCGCAACTACAACGGCATCCACGACGGTCCCGAGCGGACCGGCTGGTAGCTCAGCGTAACGTCGCCCGGACGACTGCCGCGACTTCGTCGACGGCGGTCTCCGGCATGTGCGCCCCCATCGGCAGGCTGAGCACCGTCTCGGCAAGCTTCTCGGCGAGGGGAAACGATCCCTTGCCGAGGCCGAGATCCGCGTAGGCTGCCTGCAGATGCGGCGGGATCGGGTAGTGGATCAGCGAGCCGATACCCGCCTTTTCCAACGCCGCCATCAACTCGGCGCGACGCGCGGTCCGAACCACGTAGAGATGCCACACCGGCTCGGCCCATTGCGGCGCGCGCGGCAGGCCGAGGCCGGGAATGCCGGCGAGCTTGTCGTCATAGCGGGCGGCGAGCCGCCGGCGATGCTCGTTCCAGGCATCGAGCCTCGGCAGCTTTGCGCGCAACAGCGCGGCCTGCATCTCGTCGAGCCGGGAATTGAAGCCGCGCTCGAGGTTCACGTACTTCACCTTGCTGCCGTAGTTGCGCAGCACGCGCAGCCGATCGGCCAGCCTGCCGTCGTCGGTCGTGACGGCGCCGGCATCGCCGAAGGCGCCGAAGTTCTTGGTCGGGAAGAAGCTATGGGCGCCGGCATCGCCCACCGCGCCGGTGCGTCGGCCGCGCACCTTGGCGCCCTGCGCCTGCGCCACGTCCTCGACGACCTTCAGCCCGTGCTTGCGCGCCAGTGGCATGATGGCGTCCAAGTCGGCCGGCTCGCCGTAGAGATGGACCGGCATGATCGCCCTGGTGCGCGATGTGATCGCCGCCACGATGCGCTCGGGATCGATGTTGGGTCCGTCGGACGTCGGCTCGACCGGCACGACCTTTGCGCCGACCGCCGTGATGGCGAGCCAAGTGGCGATATAGGTGTTCGACGGCACGATCACCTCGTCGCCGGCGCCGAGGTCCCAGGCGCGCAACACCAACTCGAGCGCCTCCAGCCCGTTTCCCAAGCCGACGCAGTGCCTGGTGCCGCAGAAGGCCGCATATTCGGCCTCGAAGGCCTCGACTTCCTTGCCGAGAACGAACCAGCCCGATTCCATGACGCGCGCGAAGGCCGCGTCGAGCTCGGGCTTCAGCTCGGCATAGACCGCTTTCATGTCGAGGAAGGGGATCATGGCCGGCTCGCGACCTCGCGCTTGAAGACGTCGTAGTCGCGCAGGTACTCGGCCTCCTCGTAGCGCGTCGAGGCGATCACCAGAATCGCCGCGTCGGCGGTGAAGTCCGTGAGCTCGTGCCAGACCCAGGTGCCGACGAACAGCGCCCGCGCCGGATCATCGAGCCTCACCGTCTCCTTTGTCCGACCATCATCGAGATGGAGGCGGCAGCCGCCATGCAGGGCGACGAGCACGAGCTGCGATTCGCGATGGCCGTGCCGGCCGCGCCATTGCCCGGCTGCGATCTGGTGCAACCAGAAGAGCCGCAGCGGCTGAAACGGCAGGTCCTTGCCGGCCTCGAGGAAGTTGATTCGTCCACGCTCGTCGACGGCCCCGCGTACGTCGATCCAACGGCAGTTTCTCGTTTTCAGTCCGTCAGTCATGATCGTGCGGCACCCAGCTTTCGCCATTGCATATAGACCACGCCGCTCAGTGCCACGAGGCCGCCCAGGATCTGGTAGGCATTGGGCATGAAGCCATAGGCCATCGACCACAATACCGCGAAAAGCGGCACCAGATTGACCCACAGGGACGCCACGGCCACGCCCAGCCGGCTCGCGCCGATGTTCCAGAAGTAGCCACCGAGCGCGCTCGCGAACAGGGCGATCACCAGAAGCTGGGTCCATGTCCACCCGTCGGTCACGGCCAGCGGCGAACGCGACCAGCCGAGCGCGATCAGCACCACGCTCAGCAGGGCCGTCCAGCCCAAGGCCGACAGCGAGGCCACATAGGTGCGATGGAGCTGGCTCGCGCGGTCGAACCAGACCTGCGCCTTGATGCTGTACAGCGTCCAGAGTGAGTTGGCGAGCAGCACGATGATCTCGCCGCCGCCGAAGGTCACGTGCGCGCTGCCGACCAGGCTAGACGAGGCCAGGATGGCGCCGCCCAGCAAAGTCAGCGCCAGCGCCACCGGGAAGCCGGGATCGAACCGCAGCCCCGTCACCAGCCGCACCGTCACAGCCGAGACCAGGGGACCTGCGACCGACACCATGGCGGCGGTGATCGGATTGCTGAACTGCAGGCCGAACGTATAGACGGCGAAGAAGCCGCCCATCATCAGCCCGAGCAGCGCGAAGCGGCGGAAATCCAGGTCGATGCGCAGGGACTTCATCCCCTCGACCAGCAGCAAGAGCACGCCCAGCGCCAAGCCCGCCACCGCCATGCGGATGGCTGACATCGGGATCAGGTCGAAGTGCGCCAGCATCACCTTGCTGACGGGCACGTTGGCGCCCCAGCTCGCGCCGACGAAGATCATCGCCGGGAAGGCGATCAACGTATGACCGCGATCGTGCATCAGCGGCGTCGCACGGCCTCGTAGCCGACGCGGCAGTCCTTGTAGACGTCGGGTTTCTCGGTCGAGACGCGCGCCTCTATCACGCCGGGCTGGGAGAGGCAGAGGTCGAGGATGGCGTCGACCAGCGTCTCCTGCAGGTTGAAGTGCCGGCTGCCGGCCAGCCCGGTGATGCCGTCATGCACCGTATCGTAGTTCAGCACGTTGGCGATGCGGTCGTTGTGCGCCCGGTCGGCCGGCGCCAGCAGCAGGTCGACATTGACGACCACCGTCTGCGGCCCCTCCTTCTCGAAATCGTGGATGCCGATCGAGACTTTCAGGCGGAAATCGCGGATGAAGATGCGGCGTTCCATGTCACGCCTTTCCCTTGCGATCGAAGGCGACGTCGCGCGGCCGGCCGGTGAGATGCTCGCCGCTGTCGACGATCAGCGTGTCGCCGGTGAAGGATGGCGTGTCGAGGATGAAGCGCAAGGCCCGCACCAGGTCCTCCACGGTGACCCCGACGCGCAGCGGATTGTCGGCATGCTGCTCGGCAAATCGCGCATCGGTCTGGCTGCCGCTGCGCAGCGTGAGCCCAGGCGCGATGCCGGCCACCCTGAGCCGCGGCGCGAACGCCTGGGCCAGGAGCTTGGTCATACCCTGCAGGCCGACCTTGGACAGCGTGTAGGTCAGGAAATCGGGGTTGAGGTTGTAGAGCTTCTGGTCGAGCAGGTTCACGATCACTCCGGTCTGGCCATCCGGCAGCTGCCGCGCCAGGGCCTGGGACAGCAGCATGGGCGCCCTGAGATTGATGGCCATGTGGCGGTCGAAGTCGTCGGCCTTGGCGGTCGGCGCGCGGTCGAGCTTGAACAGCGAGGCGCTGTTGACCAGGCAGGTCAGTTGCACGCCCCGGGCGCGGCACTTGCCGACCAGCGCCTCGGCCTGGCGCGCCGAGGAGAGGTCGGCCCTCACTGCCTTGGCCTTTCCGCCTGCCGCAACGATATCCTCCACCGTCTGGCGGGCTTCGGCGGTCGAGCGATTGTGGTGGACGAACACGAAATAACCGTCGGCCGCCAGCGCCAGCGCCAATGCGCGGCCGACCCGCACGGCCGCTCCCGTGACCAACGCGCCGTTCATGGCCGGAAGGGACGTCTTGCTAGCCTGATCACGCCAATCTACTAGCATGCGGCCATGACTTCGTCCCCGTTCGAAACCGTCGACTGCGTTGTGATCGGCGCAGGTGTGGTTGGCCTGGCCGTCGCCCGCGCCCTTGCCCTTGCCGGGCGTGAGGTCATCGTCGTCGAGGCGGCCGAAGGCATCGGCACCGAGACCAGCTCGCGGAATTCCGAAGTCATCCATGCCGGCATCTACTATCCCAAAGGCAGCCTGATGGCGCGCACCTGCGTCGCCGGCCGGCGCCTGCTTTATGCCTATTGCAAGGAGCATGGCGTGCCGCACCGGAATTGCGGCAAGCTGATCGTCGCCACCAACGAGGCCGAGAGCGAGAAGCTCACCGAGATCAAGAGCCGCGCCGAGGCCAACGGCGTCGAGGGCATGCGCCAGATCAGCGCTCCCGAAGCGATCGCCATGGAGCCCAACCTGCAGTGCACGGCGGCGCTGTTGTCGCCCAGCACCGGCATCATCGACAGCCACTCCTACATGCTGGCGCTGCAGGGCGATGCCGAGTCCTGTGGCGCCATGTACGCATTCCACAGCCCCGTGCAGGCCGCCCGCGTCTCCAATGCCGGCATCGACCTCGAGGTCGGCGGCGCCGAACCCATGAAGCTCCGCTGCCGGACCGTCGTGAACTCGGCCGGACTGCATGCGCCTACGCTCGCAAAAAAAATCGCCGGCATGCCATCCGACCGCGTGCCTCGGGCGTATTACGCAAAAGGGAACTATTTCACCTTGACCGGACGCTCGCCCTTCTCGCGCCTGATCTACCCCGTCCCCGTGCCGGGCGGGCTCGGCGTGCACATCACCGTCGACATGGGCGGCCAGGCCAAGTTCGGTCCGGACGTCGAATGGATCGACGACATCGACTACACGGTCGACCCGCACCGCGCTGACAAGTTCTATGCCGCGGTGCGCCGCTACTGGCCGGGTCTCAAGGACGGCGCGCTGCAGCCGGGCTATGCCGGGATTCGGCCCAAGACCGTGCCACAGGGCGCGCCCGCACAGGATTTCGTCGTGCAGGGACCGGCCGATCATGGCGTGCCCGGCCTCATAAACCTGTTCGGCATCGAATCGCCCGGTCTCACGGCGTCGTTGGCGCTGGCCGAGCAGGTTCGCGACATCGCATCCACATGACCTTGGCCCGGCGAGGCTTCCTTGCCGGCTTCGCAGGTCTGCTCGGCGGCTGCTCTCCAGCCGCGCTTCTCAACGCCACCGTCTCGCGCCGGAACTTCGCGCGCGAATCGGATATCGCCTACGGAACCGATCCGCGCCAGAAGCTCGATCTCTACCGTCCCGACAAGCCGCGCAGCAACGGCAGGACGGTGATCTTCTTCTACGGCGGCTCGTGGGACTCGGGCAGCAAGAGCGACTACCTGTTCGTCGCCCAGGCACTTGCCGGCAGCGGCTACACCGTCGTCATCCCCGACTATCGGCTCTATCCGGCGGTGCGCTTTCCTGCCTTCGTCGAGGATGGAGCGCAGGCGGTGCGCTGGACGGCCGACCTCGTCGGCACCGACAAGCTGTTCGTCATGGGCCATTCGGCCGGTGCCCACATTGCGCTGATGCTCGCGGCCAACACCTCCTATCTCGCCGCTACCGGTGTCGACCGCACAAAGCTCGGCGGCGCGATCGGCCTCGCCGGCCCCTACGACTTCCTGCCGCTGAAGTCGGCGAAGCTGATCGAGATCTTCGGCGCGGCGGACAACCCCGAAATAGAGGCCATCACCTTCGCCAGGGCCCCGTTGCCGCCTGCCCTGCTGATCCACGGCGCGGCCGACACCACCGTCTACCCGCGCAACAGCACCAACCTCGCCACCGCCTGGCGCGCCGCCGGCGCGCCCGTGGAGTTGAAGCTCTATCCCGACGTCGGCCATATCGATGTCGTTGCCGCGCTGTCGGGCCTGCTGAGCGGCCGAGCACCGACGCGCGCCGACGTGCTGGCCTGGCTCGACACGCGATGACCATACCTTCGTCTGGCTGACACGCTGGCATGCGATGCCTAATGTTCGGCATCCAATCAGCGAGGGACGACCATGAAGATCAATCGCAGCGCATCGGCCGCCTGGGCGGGCGGCCTCAAGGACGGCAAGGGCTCGATCTCGACCGAGAGCGGCGCTCTCAGCGCCTATCCTTACGGCTTCGCCGCCCGCTTCGAGGGCAAGAAGGGCACCAACCCCGAGGAACTGCTGGGCGCCGCCCACGCCGGCTGCTTCACCATGGCGCTGTCGCTGATCCTGGGCGAGGCCAAGTTCACCGCCGAGCAGATGGACACCACCGCCAAGGTCACGCTCGAGCAGGTCGAAGGCGGCTTCGCCATCACCGCCGTTCATCTCACTCTCAAGGCGAAGATTCCCGGCATCGACCAGGCGACGTTCGAAGACCTGACCGCCAAGGCGAAGGCGGGCTGCCCGGTGTCCAAGGTCCTCCAGGCCAACATCACGCTGGACGCATCGCTCGTCTCATAGTCCGCGTTGCGGAAGGCCGTTCCAGGGGCTAGTGCGTGCCAGCGAGGTTCGCTAATGCTGGCCGCAACAGGAATCCCGTGGGGAGAGACGGCCAGATGATCAAGACGCGCTTCACCGAGATGTTCGGCATCAAGCACCCCGTCGTGCAGGGCGGCATGCAATGGGTCGGGCGCGCCGAGCTCGCATCGGCAGTGTCCAGCGCCGGCGGCCTCGGCATCCTGACCGGCCTCACCCAGCCGACGCCGGACGATCTGCGCAAGGAGATCAAGCGCTGCCGCGACATGACCGACCAGCCGTTCGGCGTGAATCTGACCATCCTGCCGACCCTGGTGCCGCGGCCCTACGGCGAGTACATCGACGCCATCGTCGATTCGGGCGTCAAGATCGTCGAGACCGCGGGCAACAACCCCAAGCCGTTCCTGCCCAAGCTCAAGGACGCCGGCATCAAGGTGATCCACAAGTGCACCTCGGTGCGTCACGGCATCTCCGCCGAGAAGGCGGGAGTCGATGCGATCTCGATGGACGGCTTCGAGTGCGCGGGCCATCCCGGCGAGGACGACATCCCCAATCTGGTGCTGCTGCCGGCCGCGGCCAATGTCATCAAGATCCCGATGCTGGCTTCGGGCGGCTTCGGCGATGCGCGCGGCCTCGTGGCGGCGCTGGCGCTGGGTTGCGAGGGCATCAACATGGGCACGCGCTTCATGGCGACCAAGGAAGCGCCCATCCATGACAACGTGAAGCAGGCCCTCGTCTCGAGCGACGAGCGCTCGACCTCGCTGATCTTCCGCACCATGCGCAACACCAGCCGCGTCTACGGCAACTCGGTGGCCAAGAAGGCGATCGAGATGGAGCTCGACGGCAAGACCATCCAGGAGATCGGCCCCATCGTCGCCGGCACCCGCGGCAAGGTGGTCTACGAGACCGGCGACCTCGAGCACGGCATCTGGTCGGCCGGCACGGTGATGGGCCTGATCAAGGACATCCCGACCTGCAGGGAGCTGGTCGAGCGCATCGTCGGCGAGGCCGAGGAGATGATCCGCGGACGGTTGGCAAAAGCGATCGCCGCCTGACGCGCAGCTAAGCACTACAGTCATTTCTCAACATAACTTAAGTAATTCTCCTCGACAAGGGGCCGGGGAGTTTTTTCGCACCATGGGGAAGACCCTCACCTACCAGGTATGGGGGGGAGTCAGCCCTTGGAGGCCCTACGGCCCCACCAACGCCCCACCCATCCGCCGAACGGCGGCACGAGGCAGACGCCGGACACGATGATCGCGATCGCGGCTCCCAGGCAGTCCCAACCGCGTTTGTTGCCGAGCACGCAGTCGGCATCGGCCAAGATGAAGCCGATCGCCGCCAGCATCAGCGGATTGGCAAGGATGGCGACGGGGATCAGTCGCCAGGCCGGCGCGTCGAGACCCGGCTTCCACCAGCACACCGTCGAGCTGATGACCGCGCCCGCCATCAACGCAATAGCGCCCATGATGGCCGCCTGCGCATCGAGCGTGGCGCCAAGGCCGGCACCCGCGATCAGCGCAGCAACGATGTGGCCCCAGACGAAAGGGTGTATGCGTTTCACTTCGAGCGCTCTCGGACTGCGATCCTGAACCATGAGCGGGCCGGAGGCTTAGGGTCCAGAAGAACATGACGTGTGCACTCAGCGGCTGGCTTCTTCCGTCGCGGCTTGTTCCCCGAATTCACCGCATCGTGAGGGGAAGTCATCGATGCCGCGTGATGAAGTCGGCCGCGTCCCGCCTGTGACCCGTTCCGGAGGCTGGCGATGCTCCAGCAAGCTGTTGCAAAAGAACTTGCCCGTCCGGCACCGCGCGCCGGGCCGCCGAAGGTCCTCCTTATTCTCGGTCATCCCCGCCGGGGCAGCCTGTGCGAGGCTCTGGCCGATGCCTATGCGGCAGGCGCCGAGGGCGCCGGCGTCGAGCTGCGGCGCGTCACGCTGGCGGACTTCGGCTTCGAGCAGAACGTCGTGGCGCACTCCCCGCGCGACCAGCCGCTGGAACCCGGCATAGCCGAGGCCGTGAGCCTCGTCGGCTGGGCGGATCATCTCGTCTTCGTCTTCCCCACCTGGTGGGGCACCATGCCGGCCTGCCTGAAGGGCTTTCTCGATCGCGTGCTCATGCCGGGGTTTGCCTTCGCCGACCGCGAGGATGGCGAAGGCTGGGACAAGATCTTGATCGGCAAGACGGCGCATCTGCTGACGACGATGGACACGCCGCCCTGGGTCTATCGCTGGATCTATCGCGCGCCGGGATTGAACGCCATTGGCCGAGCGACCTTGGGATTTTGCGGCATTGCGCCGGTGCGCAGCACCATCTTCGGCCCGATCAAGACGGCGAGCGACGAACGTCGCGCGGCGTGGATCGACCGAGCGCATCGCGAGGGCCTGGCCCTTCGCCACGGGGCGTTGACGCGGGTTCAGCGCGTGCGCGGCCGCCTCACGGCATGGCTGGCGAGCTTCCGCCTGCAGTTCCATCCGATGGCATGGGCCGCCTACGCAATCGGCGCTGCCGGCGCCTGGCATGCGACCGGCCACTTCTCCCTGCTGGCCTTCTGGCTCGGTCTTGCTTGCCTGTTCTTCCTGGAACTGGCGACCATCTTCACCAACGACAGGTTCGACTTCGAGAGCGACCTGCGCAACCGGCACCATGGTCCCTTCACCGGCGGGTCGCGCGTTCTCGTCGACGGCAGCATCAGCGTCGCCAGCCTCCAGGTGGCCGCGCTGGCGGGGCTCGGCTTATTCCTGGCGACCGCCCTTGCGCTGGCCACGGTGGTGTCGCCATTCCCGAGCCTGCTCATCCTGGCGGCCCTCGGCGTGCTGGCGATCGGCTATACAGCGCCGCCGCTGAAGCTTTGCTGGCGCGGACTGGGCGAGATCGACGTCGGCGTGACGCACAGCCTCGGCGTCATCCTGTGCGGCTACGTCTTCCAGGGCGGGGCATGGACCGATGCATGGCCCTGGCTGTTCGCGGTCCCGCTGTTCTTTGCGATCCTGCCGTCCATCACCTTGTCCGGCATTCCCGACTACTCGGCCGATCGGGCCGTCGGCAAGGGCACGATCGCCGTCCGGTTCGGTCCGCGCATCGCGGTCAGGGTCGCCCAGGCTGCGACCGCCGTGGCTGCGCTGGCGGCGGCGGCGCTGCTGCCCGACTTGATCGGCACCGACACCCTGCCCGCCATCCTGCCCCTGATCTTCCCCTACGCGGTCGCGCAGGTCGTGGTGCTCGAACGATACCTGCGACGGCGCCCGGAGCCGCGCCGCATCGACGGACTCATGGCGATGTCCCTGACCTATGTCGTCTGGTTCGTCGCCATCCCCCTCTGGGTCCTGGTTTGACCGGCGCCGACCGCACGCCCGTGCTGGCCGCCAGCGATCTCGTCAAGACCTACGATGCCGCTGGCGGGCCGGTTGCCGCCCTGCGCGGCGTCGATTTCGAACTGGCGCGCGGCGACCTCGTCGTCCTGCTCGGGCCATCGGGAAGCGGCAAGTCGACACTTCTCAATCTCATCGGGGGACTTGATCGCGTGACGACCGGCCGCCTCCTGTTTGGCGGCACCGACCTTGCCGCGCTCGACGAGCGCGCGCTGACCTTCTACCGACGCCGTCACGTGGGCTTCGTCTTCCAGTCCTACAATCTCATCCCGAGCCTGACGGCGGGCGAGAACGTGACGCTCGGAACCGTCGGCGCCGAGCGGGCCCTGGCGCCTGACGAGGCGCTGGCCCTGGTCGGCATTGCCGATCTCGCCGACCGCTTTCCTTCCGAGCTTTCGGGCGGCGAGCAGCAGCGCGTCGCCGTGGCGCGCGCCGTCGCCAAGCGGCCCGGTCTGCTGCTGTGCGACGAGCCGACCGGTGCGCTGGACAGCGGGACGGGCGTGCTCGTGCTGGAGGCGATCGACCGGATGAATCGTGCGTTTGCGACCCCCACCGTCCTGGTCACCCACAACGCGGTCATCGCCGGCATGGCGGACCGCGTCGTTCACCTCGCCAACGGCGTCGTGATCCGGACGGAACGCAATGCGGTGCGCACGTCCGTCCGCGACCTGACGTGGTAGGCAGCAATCCCATAGCGATTCTCGACCGCAAGCTGGCGCGCGACCTCTGGTCGTTCCGCGGTCACGCGCTTGGGATCGTGCTCGTGCTGGCCTGCGCGGTGGCCACGATGATCATGTCGTTCAGCGTCCAACGCTCACTCGACGCCACGCGCGAGGACTACTACCGGCGCAACGGATTTGCCGACCTGTTCGCCTCGTTCGCCGCCGCCCCCCTGTCGCTCGCCACGGCCGTCCGCGGTATCCCGGGCGTGGCGGTCGCGGCGCCGCGGACCGTCGGCTACGGAGCGATCTCGCTCGATGGCTTCGACGAACCGATGACCGGCCGGCTCGTCTCGCTGCCGGAGGCGGACGAACCGCCGGTCAATGCTCTCGTCCTGCGCCAGGGCCGATGGCCGGCTCCCCATCGCCCGGGCGAGGTTTTGGTCAACGAGGGCTTCGCTGCAGCCCACGGCCTCGGGCCGGGCGACCGGCTCACCCTGACGATCGGTGGACTGAAGCGGGACGTCACGATAGCCGGCGTCGCCCTCTCGCCCGAATTCATCTTTGCGCTCGGTCCGGGTCAGATCGTCCCAGACGACCGTCGCTTCGGCATCGTCTGGATGGCAGGCCGCGAGCTGGCGGCCGCCCTCGGCCTCGCCGGCCGGTTCAACGATCTCGTGGTCCGCTTCAATCCGGCAACACCGACCGCCAGCGTGCTGGCGCCACTCGCTCGCATGCTCGCCTCGCAGGATGGCGCCGATATCCATGACCGCACCCGCCAGTTCTCGCATGCCTTCGTCACGAGCCAGCTCGAGGTGCTTGGCGCCATCGGCCTGCTCGTGCCGGCCATCTTCCTGGGTGTCGCCGTCTTCCTCCTGCATGCGTCGATGTTGCGGATCGTCGAGTTGCAGAGGGCCGAGATCGGCATCGCGAAGGCGCTCGGCTTCGACGGCAGGACGATCGGCTGGCACTACGTGAAGTTCGCGCTGGTGCTGGCCGGCGCCGCGACGGTGCTCGGGCTGCCCATCGGCATCGCGCTCGGCTACGGTGTCACGACGATCTATGCCGAGTTCTTCCACTTTCCCTTCCTGCGTTACGGTCCCGACGTCCCGGCGATCATCGCCGTCGTTGTGGTCCTCGGATGCGCGGCCGCCC
>JAEZIF010000429.1 GCA_023416135.1 Pseudomonadota bacterium | reverse complement strand
GGTCGTCGGGCTGCTCGTAGGAGACCGCAAGCGCCGGCTCGAGTCCCATGTCCGCGTTGTAACGGACGAGCGTCTCGTAGATGTGCTCGTAGGCTGCGAGGGAGGAATACGCGATCGAGACATGCGGATCGAGACCGACCGGCGGGGCGTCCGACGCGACACGAATGGTACCGCCTCGCTGCTGCGCCTCGGCCGCCAAAGGCATCGCCGTCAGCACCAACGCCGAAGTCGCGATCACCTGACAAATCCGTGTGACGTCCTGGATGAGCCTAAACTGCTTCATGTGCCTACCTTTGTGCAGACGTACTTTGATCCCCGATTTACTTTTCGACGAAAGGCAAGATCCGAGCCACCAATACTTTTTAGGCATTCGCCCTCGACGACTCGCGTTTGCGCCACAATTCCCTGATCGTCTCGGCGGAGAGCGCGAACGAAAGATCCGCGAACGCGCGGCCTTGCCCGATTCGCGTGCTCAGAACGACGACGGCAGATTGGAAGGGGTATCGAGATCGAGCGGATAGATCGGGCGACGCACGCGATGCCAGGGATACTGGCTGTAGTCCGACGTCGTGATCCCCGGCCCCGAGACCATCACCACGTGCTGGATGATCGGCTCGAACGCAGCGCGGAAATGCTGCCGCGACTTGATGAGGATGAAGCGCTTGCTCGCCGGGTCTATCCCCGCGTGGGTGAAGCAGCCGGTGTCGTACGGCTCGTGGCGCTCGGAGCTGACCAATATCTCGGCCGTCCCGATGTCGAGAACGGCACATCGCCCCAGAGCGATCCCGGTGCCCGTCGACATCGGCCCCGTGACGGTGAAACGGCCGTCGGTGATCCGCCTCACGGTACCTGCAAGGCGCAAGGGCTTCCCGCGAAAGCCGATTGCCGGGGCGTCGGTGCGGCCGCCGACCTCCAGATCGACGTGAGCTCCCACGCCAGCTTCGATCATGCGATCGACCGCGAACGGATCCCAGATCGGCCCCACGCACATCCCATCCAGGCCCTGACGCACGCACTCTTCCAGAACGGCCATTACGTCGGTCGAACCACCGGATCCCGCGACATCACCATGGTCGGCCAACAGGATCGGCCCGTTCGCAAGCGACTTGGCGCGCGCGATGGAGGTTTCGATCGGCTCGACATGGAAAACGAACTGCGCCCGGCGCTCCCAAGCCATGGACATGAGCTCGTGCAGCAGTCGACCGCCCTCGCCTTTGTCGGTCTTGGCATCGATGACGACGATGCCGTGCATTCCGACATAGGGAATATCGGCTAGAGGAAAGCAGCCCAGCACCGAGGCATTCAGCACCGTTCCATTCGCCTCCGCCGCGATGGCACGATCCATGATGTCCTTCATCGGCTGCCGCGAAGGAGTCTGGCAGTTCAGGTGCGAAAGGATGGGCAGGGAATGCCACAGGATCCTGGGTTCGACTTCACCGGCCAGGGCTCGCAGCAACGTCCGGCCGGCGCGTTCACCCGCTTCGTACTGGTCGATGTGCGGATAGGTCCGGTAGCCGGTGATCACCGTGGCGTTGTCGATCGTCTTCTGTGAAAGGTTCGTGTGAAAATCGAAGGTCACCGCGATCGGCAATCCTGGCGCCGCTTTCCGGATACGCGCGAGCAGCTCGCCTTCCGGATCATCGAAGCCCGGTGTCGCCATCCCGCCATGCAGATCGAGGAACAGCGCATCGCATCCCTTCTTCACGTCGGCGAGGATGCGCTCGGCCGCATGCTC
This sequence comes from Pseudomonadota bacterium, assembly GCA_023416135.1. GTDB lineage: Bacteria > Pseudomonadota > Alphaproteobacteria > Reyranellales > Reyranellaceae > Reyranella. The sequence continues at coordinate 1,702 of JAEZIF010000429.1, read as the reverse complement.
GATGAGTGAATCTTCCGGGCATCCGCCGGGTGTCGCATCGGCGGCGATCGGAAAGACCAGTTCCGCGCCCTCTTTCTGGATCAGATCGATGAAGGCGCCCGCCGGCGTGGCCGTCCCCTGATAGGCTGCCACGGCAGCGGCGCCGTAGGCGGGGCCGGATTGCGCGCCGTAGCGACCGAAGGCCGTAAGGGGTGTTGGAACCGGAGAGAATGTATTGGTTTCGTGCTTAACAATGGCAGTTACGAAACGCTTCATTACCGATATCCCCAATATGCGAGTCCTGTCCCCAACGCGGGCGATTTAGCTTGGCAGCTCGCCTATCCGTCAAATCTATATTTAATATATCACCCATCGGTGTCGATTATAGACGATCCGATGCTTCGGAATAGCGTCGACGGCCAAGGTGCGCGGATTAGCGCGCTACCCGCGTAGCCCGTCGAGAACCTCGCGGAAGCCCGTGCGGCAGACGAAGCCCAGCTTGCGTGCAGCCTTGCCGGCGTCATAGACGCGGTCGATCGAGGCGAACATCGTCCAGCCGAGCCTCTCGTAGAGCTCACGATAGTCGGGGAAGTAGCGCGCGACGACCGCAGGCGCATCGACGATCAGCGCCCGACAGTCCGCGGGCGAGAACGGCGTCATCGCCGAGACGATGAACGTGTCGAAGCCGACATCGCGCGCCTTGGCGAGTGCGGCGACATGCGCTTCGGCAGCATCCTCGACCGAGAGCCGCCGGAACAGGAACTCGTTGGCCTTGGTATTGTCGCCCGATTGCTCGATGGCGTGCGCCATGTCGTCTTCCTCGGGGAAGAATCGCGAGGTCCGCAGGATCACGATGGGCAGCTTGTGCAGGTGATTGAACAGCCGGCACAACTCCTCGGCGGACCGCTTGGTCACGCCGTAGATGTTGCGCGGCTCGAGCGGCCCGAGCGTCTCGTCGATCCACATCGCTTCCTCGGCGCCGCCGGCTCTGCCGTCGCGGATCTTCTGCGAGATCATCAGCGAGGTGGTCGAGGTGAAGACGAAGCGGTCGACCTTCGACCCCGGCGCCACCGCCTCCTCCAGAAGGTTGAGCGTGCCCTGCACGTTGACCGCCACGAACTCGGAGTTGTCGTGCGTCTCGATATGCGGCTTGTGGCGCGCGGCGGCATGCACGATCGCCTTGATGCCATGGTCGCGCACGAGATGGCGCACCAGCGCGCGGTCGACGACCGAGCCCACGACCTCGGTGGTCGGGCCGGGCTCGGGATCGAGGCCGACCACCTTGTGGCCGTCGCGCACGAGCCGCGGCACCAGCGTCCGGCCGAGCCAGCCCGACGAACCGGTGACGAGGATGTTCATCAGCCGGTCGCTTCTCCAGCGACGCTCGCCAGCACGTCCTCCATCACGTCGGCGTAACCGTCGTCGGTGATGCCGTGGCGGCGGAAGAGCCAGCCCGGCTCGTTGTAGGCGAGCGACGTGGCGCCCTTGTCGTCCTGCCAGATCAGCATCCTGAGCGGCAGATCGATGCCGAGCGTCGGCATGCGCCGCATGCTGGGCGTCCCCCCTCGCGGATTGCCGAATATCACGACCACCATCGGCGGCAGCTCCAGCCCGACCTTGTCGGCAGCGGCGCCATGGTCGATGCGGGCAAAGACCGTCATGCCGTGGCGCGCCACGGCGGCCGCGCGCCCCGCCACCGTCCCCCCCCGGTCGGGCAAGCGCG
>JAEZIF010000437.1 GCA_023416135.1 Pseudomonadota bacterium | reverse complement strand
CCGGCGCGCCCGACAGCAGGCGGGCCTTCATGGCGCCGACGGCGCCGAACACGCCGTCGATGGTGCAGCCGCTTTGCGCCTCGAACGCGGTGCGCACGGAGTCGACCAGACCTTGCGCGGCCCCACCGCTCAGGATGCGGACCGTCTTCATTGCATCTTGATGCCGGCCTGCTGGATCACCTTGGCCCACTTGTCGATGTCGCCCTCGAGGTAGGTCTCGAACCGGGCGGGCGTCATGGTCATGGGCACAGCGCCTTGCCTGGCCCAGGCCTCGCGGATGGCGGGCTTGGCGATGACCTTGCCGATCTCCGCGTTCAGCCGCTCGACGATGTCCTTTGGCGTGCCGGCGGGCGCCATCACGCCCAGCCAGATCGTGGCCTCGTAGCCCGGGACGCCGGCCTCGTCGGCCGTCGGCACGCTGGGCATCACGGCCGAGCGCGTCGTCCCGGTCGTGGCGAGTGCCCGCACCTGGGCCGCATCGATGTGGCCCTTCATGGCCGTCATCGCGTCGATCATCATCTGGACATGGCCGCCGATGACCGCATTGCGCGCGTCGGCGCTGTTCTTGTGCGGCACGTGAAGAATATCGGTGCCGCTCATGGCTTTGAACAGCTCGCCCGCCATGTGATAGGGCGTGCCCGGCCCCGACGAGGCGTAGTTGAGCTTGCCCGGTTCGGCCTTTGCCAGAGCAATGAACTCCTGCAGCGTCCTGGCCTTCACCTCGGGATTCTCCACGATCACCAGATCGGACGAGTTGACCGGCGCCACGGCGGCGAGGTCCTTCATCAGCGAGTACGGCCGCGTCGCGAGCAGCGTCTCGTTGGTGGTGTGGGTGTTGGACATCATCAAGAGCGTGTAGCCGTCGGGCGGCGCCTTGGCGACGATGTCGGTGCCGACCACGGCGCCCGCGCCCGGTCTGTTCTCGATCACGAACTGCTGCTTCAGGGTCTCGCCCAGCTCCTGTCCGATCTGGCGGGCAAAGACGTCGGCGGGTCCGCCCGGCCCGAACGGGACGACGATGCGCACCGGCTTGGCGGGCCAGGCCTGGGCGTGCACGCCCGAGGCGGCGGGAATCGCGACGGCGGCGAGCGAACCCGCCAGCAGATGGCGTCGTAGCATGGTGTCCTCCCTGTCCTTTATTTGGAGGACATGGTGGACGCCGGCCGCCGGCGCAGCAAGTAGACCTGGATACGGGTCCTTCGTCCGCTCAGGACGACAGAATCACTGTTGCTCCTGCTGGTCCAACTGCCCGCTCCAGCCCTTCTTCTCGGCGTCGAAGAACGAGGCGAAGACCTTGCGGATCGTGCTCTCGGCGATGTCGCGGGTGATGAAGACCACGCGGCTCTTCCTGTCGTCGCCCTCGGGCCAGGCGTCGAGCGTGGCCGGCGGATGGAAGACGTGCTGCACGCCGTGGATCACGACCGGCTTATCGGTGTCCTTGACGTTCAGGATGCCCTTCATGCGCAGCAGGTCGGGCCCGCGATAGGTCACCAGCGCATCGAATGCCGCGGCCACCGTCGACCAGCTCATCGGCTCGTCGAAGGTCATGCAGAACGCCTTTATGCGATCGTCGTGGCGGTTGACGTTGTGCGGATCCTGCTCGCCATGGCCGTGGTCGTGATCATGGTGGTGATCGTCATGGCCATGGCCGTGATGATGATGGTCGCCGCCATGCTCGTGGCCGTACGCCTCCTCGTGCAGCCAGCGCTTGACGTCGGCGCTCTTGGTCTCGGGATTGTAGAGGCCGGCGTTCAGGATCTCGTTGGGATCGATGTCGCCGCCCGAGATGGCATGGAACGGCGCGCCGGGATTGAGCTGGTGCAGGCGGCCCTTCAGCTCGGAAAGCTTGGGCGCGTCGGCGATGTCGCTCTTGGTGAGCAGCAGCCGGTCGGCGACGGCGGCCTGCTTCACCGCCTCCTCGTGATTGTCGAGCGTGCTGGCGCCGTTGACGCCGTCGACCGTGGTCACCACGCCATCCAGGCGATAGCGCGAGGCGAGCAGGGGATCGGTCATCAGCGTGTGCAGGATGGGCGCGGGGTCGGCGAGCCCGGTGGTCTCGACCACCATGCGCTTGAACGGAGTCACTTCGCCCTTGGAGCGCTTCAGGAACAGCTCGCTCATGGTGCGCACCAGGTCGCCGCGCACCGTGCAGCACAGGCATCCCGAGTTCAGGGTCACCATGCCCTCGTCGTCCGACTTCTCGACCAGCAGATGGTCGAGGCCGATCTCGCCGAACTCGTTGATGATCACCGCAGTGTCGGCAAGCTCCGGCCGGCGCAGCAGCCTGTTCAGCAGCGTGGTCTTGCCGCTGCCCAGGAAGCCCGTCAGCACCGTGACAGGAATGCGTTGCTCGGCGGCGGTCTGCGTGTCGCTCATGGCTATCAATCCCCATCCGTCGGTGACGGAGGGCCGTCACCAGAATTTGTCCGTCTTCCTGAACGCCTTCCACGCCCTCTCGAGCTTGCGGCGGCGGCGCTTTTCGCCGGCCTCCGTCTGCTTGGCGAGGCGCTTCAGCGGCCTTCTGGCGTCCTCGCTGGGACGCGCCGCCGTGGCGAGGTCGGCCAGCATGTGGCGGGCGACCGCGCGGTCGTTCATGGCGCCGAGCGCGCTTTGCAGGCGCACCGTGGCTTCGATATAGGGCTTGGCCACGTCGGAGGCAAAGGCCGGCTGCAGGAACTCCGCGGCGTAGCGTAGCTTCTTGATGGCGATCCTGAGCCGGTGCAGGTGGTGGGGATCGAGCGAGTCGACCTTGCGGCCGCGATGCATGACCTTCTCATGGTGCTGGTCGAGTTCGGCCAGCGCGAAATGGTCGAGCCGCTCGGCCGGATGGGCCGGTGACAGGTCGACGAAGGCGCGAAGCTGGCGATCGAAGGCCTCGAACCGCGCACCGGAAAGGGCCGAGCGGGCGCGCTGAATGTGGGTCTCGGCGAGCCGGCGGGCGATGCGCTGGATGACCGGCGGGACGTCTTCGACCGTCTCGGTCAGGAAGACATGCAGGTCGCGCGCCGGCGCGCATTCGCCGGCCAGCCACTTGGCCTCGGCCGAGAGCGCCCGCAGCACTGGCCCGTCGACGGTATGGCGGAACAGGCCGAACGCCGCGCGGAGCCGGCGCAGCGCCACCCGCGTCTGATGGATGCCGATCGGTCGGCGGCCCTGCAAAACCATGGCCCGGTACTTGCGAAGAGCGGCACGGCAGTCGGCCACGATATGGCGCAGGGCCACATCGGGTGCGGACGTTGGGGCGAGGCCGGTATCGAAGGGCGCCATGCAGCGCCGACCGTAGCGGGCCGAAAGGCCCGGGCAACCGCAAAGAACGACAGTTTGATGAAGGTTTTGTGACGTGGCTAAACCAGCACTCTGCCTGCATTTTCCGTCTGTTTCGCAGCCCGACCCGATGCTTGGCGACATTCCCCTCTGTTTCCAGTAGCGGCCGATGGCCTCGCTGCCCTAGAGTCCGTCCATGAGTATCGATGCCGCGGCCTTCAAGAAGGGCATGCGCCACCTAGCGGCGAGCGTCACCCTGATCACGACCCGCCACTGCAACCTGCGCGGCGGGCTCACGGCCACGGCCGTCTGCTCGGTCTCGGCCGATCCGCCGCAGCTCCTGATCTGCGTCAACAAGACGGCGAGCGCCCACGACTGGATCGGCGAGGCCGGCTTTTTCTGCGTCAACATCCTGGCGCCCGAGCATCGCAAGATCGCGGAGCGATTTGCCGGCATGGACGGCGTCGAGGGCGACGACCGCTTCGTCGACATGGGCGAATGGTCGACCCTGGCGACCGGTGCGCCGGTGCTGAAGGGCTGCCCGGTATCGTTCGACTGCAAGCTGGTGACCAAGGTCGCCGCCGGCACGCACACGGTCTACCTCGGCGAGATCGTCGACATCGGCCTCGATCCCGCCGCCCATGCGCTGCTCTACTGCGACGGCGCCTTCGTGCACGGCGAGCTTCTGAAGAAGGCGCTGCAGGCGGCCTGAACCTTCGTCGTCGCGACGACGGATAAACGGCTTTGACTACAGTCTCCCAGCCCTTATGTTCCGGCCCCGATTGGGGCGTAGCCAAGCGGTAAGGCAGAGGATTTTGATTCCTCCATTCCCAGGTTCGAATCCTGGCGCCCCAGCCACGCTTTCGCGCTGGCTGCCTCAGCTCACCGATACCGGCGCCAGGTCCTGGAGCCAGCTCTGCGCCTGCACGAAGCCCTGCACGTTGGGGCCGAGCGCGCGCGGATTGAGGTCATGGACGGCCCACGAGAAGGACCCGGTCAAGGTGAAGTTCATCATCTCGCCGTCCGGTTCGGGCCAGATGCAGCCTCTGCCGATGAACGAGTTCATCAAGGAGAACATGCGCGACGTCGGTATCGCCGTCGAATTCGAGGTCCTCGACTGCCGCGCGATCCTGGCTTGATGCAGCTTACAACAGGGTGCGCTCTCGCCCACTATTTTGCCGGGCGCTACGAGGAGACCGTAGCCTCGCCGACCAGGTCATTCGACAAGTGCCAGGGTTCCTGCCGGCGTTGCGCATGACCGCAATGGGCAACGCGATGCTCGGGCGGCAAGACCGCGCATCGGCCGCTACTGCCCGCGTACTGACGCTGGATCCAGAGGCGCGCGTTTCAATTCTGTTACCGCTGCTGCCGTTGCAGCCCGAAGATCGCGAGCGCTACCGCATTGGGCTTACGAGGGCTGGAATTCCGCAGTAGACACCTTGGGTCGGACGGGTTCGCCGTCGGTGGCACCGCTCACGGGCCACGGGATCTGGCTGCGGTGTGGCCGTAACGAAATGCAGAAGGTTCCGGTCCGCTCACCAATTCGGCTGAAAGGGGACCGTGGGCGGTGATGTCCTCGTGGGCGATCTTGACGAATATCAAGACGGAAGATCGAAGTCGTGATAGCGTGCGAGTGCCTGTGCCGGCGTCCGCATCGCATTCGCGTCATCGACAACTGCAAGAGGCACACTATGACATCCAGGGTCATCGTGGCAGCCGCGTTTGCGGCGGTGCTCGTGGCGTCGTCGATGGCTGCGGCCGACGATCTCGCGTCTCAGTTCCTGCTGCCGACCGACCCCGAGCGCATCGTGCCGTACAACACGAGCTTCTTCGATGGCGGTACCTGCAGGATCGCGGGCGACGTCGGCGTCTGCACGGCGATTTTCCTTACGCGCCAGCAGCCTGTCTGAAGGAGCGGCATCGAACTGATCCTTTCAACGGGAGGAACGTCGATGAGCGATCTGAAAACTGCATGTGATGGGATCCTGCACAAGGTCACGACCGGCAAGGATCGCGTTCCGGGCGTCGTGGCGATGATCACCGACCGCTCGGCCAATATCTACGAAGGCGCCGCCGGCGAGCGCCAGCTTGGCGCCGGTCAGGCCATGACGACCGATAGCGTGTTCGCGATCTTCTCGACGACGAAGGCGATTACCGGCACGGCAGTCCTGCAATGTGTCGAGGACGGCAGGCTCGACCTGGACGTCCCGGCGAGGACCTACGTCCCCGACATCGGGAAGCTCCAGGTGCTTACTGGATTCGATGACGCCGGAAACCCGATGTTGCGGGCGCCGAAACGTGACATCACCACCCGCATGCTGATGCTCCACACCGCGGGGCTCGGCTACGACTTCTTCAACGCCAACTACCTGCGACTGGCGCAGGAGCATGGCCAACCGAGCGTGATTGCCTGCTCAAAGGCGTCCCTCATGACGCCGCTGCTCTTCGATCCCGGCGACAAGTGGGAATACGGGAGCAACATCGACTGGTGCGGCCTGATCGTCGAAAGCATCCGCGGCAGGCGGCTTGGCGCGGTGATGGCGGAGCGTATCTTCACACCGCTCGGCATGGAGGATATCGCCTTCTCGCCGACGGCCGCGATGCGCCAACGGCTTGTCGTCATCCATCAGCGCGAAGCCGACGGGTCGCTCACACCGCTTCCCGATCTGCAACTGCCGCCCGAGCCCGAGGTGCACATGGGTGGCCACGGCCTCTATGCCTCGATCGGCGAGTACATGAAGTTCATCCGCATGTGGTTGAACGACGGAGCGGGGCCGGGCGGTCGTGTTCTCAAGAAGGAGACGGTCGACGCCGCCGTCCGCAACGGATTGCAGGCCCACCAGGCCGTCACAATGCTTCCCGGTGTCATTCCCTCGCTGTCGCACGATGCCGAGTTCTTTCCCGGGCTGAAGAAGTCGTGGTGCTACACCTTCATGGTGAACGACGAGATGGCCCCGACCGGCCGGCCGGCCGGCTCGATCGGCTGGGCCGGTCTGGCCAACACGTTCTACTGGATCGACCGCATGAACGGCGTTGGCGGCTATTGGGCGACGCAGATCCTGCCGTTCGGCGATCCGACTTCATTTGGCGGCTATCTGGACCTGGAGACTGCCGCCTATGCGACCAGTGAGGTGCGCGCGGCGGCATGACGGCGGCCACGACGACACGGCTGAGACGCGAGGGAGTGCTCACGACAGGAGATGGTCATGACGAACGTGAAACCCGACTTCGATGCCGTCGTCATCGGCGCCGGCTTCTCCGGCATGTACATGCTGCATTCGCTTCGCGACAAGCTCGACCTCAAGGTCACCGTGTTCGAGGCAGGCAATGGCGTCGGTGGCACGTGGTATTGGAATCGTTATCCGGGCGCCCGTTGCGACTCCGACAGCTATATCTACTGCTACACGTTCGACCGAAACCTGCTGCAGGAGTGGGAATGGTCCGAGCGTTATCCGCAGCAGGACGAGATCCTGCGCTACCTCGAGCACTTTGCGCAGCGCTTCGACCTCAAGCCCGACATCCAGTTCGGCAAGCGCGTGGTCGAAGCCGTCTTCGACGACAATTCGGGGCTATGGACGGTGCGCACCGACAAAGGCGATACGGTCAGGGCGCGCTTCGTCATTACGGCAGTCGGCGCGCTGTCGACCGCCAACGTGCCGGCGTTCGAGGGCCTCGGTTCCTTCAAAGGCAAGTGCTACCATACCAGCCAGTGGCCACACGATGGGGTTGATTTCACCGCCAAGCGCGTCGGCGTCATCGGCACGGGCGCCACGGCGGTGCAGGCGATCCCCGAGATCGCGCAACAGGCCAAGCACCTGACGGTTTTCCAACGCACGCCAAATTTCTGTGTGCCGGCGCGCAACGGCCGAGTGGATCCCGAGGTCGTCAAGGCGCGCAAAGCCGACTACGACGGAATTCGCGAGCGCCTCAAGAACTCGTTCTTCGGATTCGAACTCTCCTTCATTCCCAAGTCGGTGCTCGAAACCACACCCGAAGAGCGCGAGCGGGAGTTCGACAGGATGTGGGACGCCGGTGGCTTCGCCTTCTGGCTGGCCAACTATCAGGACATGTTCTTCTCCAAGGAGGCGAACGATGTCGTTGCCGACTATCTCAAGCGCAAGATCCATGCGGCCGTCAACGACCCGGTAGTGGCCGACAAGCTTGTTCCCAAGACCTATCCTTACGGCACCAAACGCCAGCCGCTGGACACGAACTACTTCGAAACCTTCAATAAGAAGAACGTGCTGCTCGTGGATGCAAGCACTGACGGTCCGATCGAGGAGATCACGGCGAACGGGATCCGCGCAGGCGGTAAGGAGTACCCGCTCGACATCATCGTCGTCGCTACCGGCTTCGACGCCATGACCGGCCCGCTGAAGCAACTCGGCATCAAAGGGCGTGGCGGAAGGACCCTGGCGCAAGAGTGGGAGGACGGTCCGCACGCGTACCTCGGGCTGGCCATGGCCGGCTATCCGAACCTGTTCACGATCACCGGCCCGCAGAGCCCTTCGGTGCTGTCCAACATGCCGGTATCGATCGAACAGCACGTCGAATGGATTACGGAATGCATCGCACACATGCGAAGGAACAAGCTTGCAACGATCGAGGCGACGTCGCAGGCGCAGAACGCATGGGTTGCGCACGTCACCGAGGTCGTCGACTCGACCCTGATGCCGGGCACGAACTCCTGGTACATGGGGGCCAACATCCCCGGCAAACCGCGCCGCTTCCTGCCCTATCTCTGCCCGGAAGGGCTCGGCGGATACCGCAGGAAATGCGCCGAGGTCGCAGAGAGTGGCTACGAAGGCTTCACCTTCGCAAGCCAGGGTGAAAGTGCAGCCGTGCAAAAGGCTGCCGAGTAGCCAATGGACCTTGAGAACGGGAGCAACGAGTTTCGCGGGCCGCGGCTCGGCCCACACCCACTCGTCGCTATTGCATGGAGTAGACGAAGGGCGAGGGCAGGTCGCGCGTCTTGGGCTCCAGCCGCGCCTTCACGGCGATCTCCACGACCGCCGCCCGGTTGTCGGCCAGATAGCGGGCGGCATTGCCGAAGCCGCCCGACCTGAATTCGGCGATGAGGCGGTCCACGTCCCGTTGCGCCTCGCGTCGCAAGTCGGCGTCGTCAGCCATGGCAGGCCTCCCGATGGCTAGAGTTCGACACGGCTCGACACGACGGTCCGGCCGAGGACGAGGTAATCGATGCCGCTGATGCTGAAGGTCCTGATCGCATCGCGCGGCGAGTCCACCATCGGTTCGCCGCGCAGGTTGAAGGATGTGTTCATGAGGATCGGGACGCCCTTGCGCCGTTCGAAGGCCTTCAGCAACGCGTGAAAGGTCGGGTTGGAAGCGGCCGTGACGATCTGGACGCGGGCCGATCCGTCGGCATGCGTGATCGCCGGGATGACGGTCTTCTGCTCGGCGCGAACCGGATGCACCGCCAGCATGTAGTACTCCGGGGCGCCGACCCTCAGGTTCGGTTCGAACTCGAAATAACGGCTGGCGGCCTCGGCGGTGACGGCCGGCGCAAACGGGCGGAAGAGCTCGCGGAACTTCACGCGCTCGTTGACGATCCGCTTCATGGCCGGATTGGTGGCATCCGCGAGGATGCTGCGAGCCCCGAGGGCGCGCGGCCCCCATTCGGATTGGCCCTGCACCCAGCCGATGACGGCGCCGTCCGCGAGAAGGCCGGCAACATGGTCGACGAGTTCGTCGTCGTCGGCGTGCGTCGTAATCGACTCGAAGCCGCTCGTGGCGACAGCCGCCTCGACGTCCGCCTGGTCGAGCGGAGAGCCGAGATACGGCGACGCGAAACTCTGCATCCGCGGCTGCTTGGCGGCCCGGTGATAGTAGGACGCGGCGGCACCGATGGCATTGCCGGCATCTCCGGCTGCGGGATGGACGAAGAGATCGTAGCCGCCCTCGCGGATCAGGCGGCCGTTGGCCAGCGAGTTCAGGGCGACGCCGCCGGCGAGACAGACATTGCGCGTTCCCGCGATCGCCGCCGCCTTTGCCACCACGTGAAGGATGAGTTCCTCGGTGCAGAGCTGGACGCTGGCCGCCAGGTCGGCGTAGTGCCTGCTGCTGCTCAGGATCCGGTCGGCCTCTGCGTCGGTAAGGTCTTCCGGCAGGTCGGCGCGCGCCACGGCGAAGTCGGCTTCCGGTTCACGGGGCTCGCCGAAGCGACGCAGGAATTCGTCGGTGTAGGGCAGCGACTCGGGGGTAAGGAATTCGAAGCAGGATTGGTCGATCTCGAACCCGCCGTCGTCGCGCAGCGTGATCAGCCTGCGCACCTCATCGTAGAACTTCGGCTGGCCGAAGGCGGCCATGCCCATGACCTTGTATTCGCCTTCGTTCACCTCGAAGCCGAGGAAGGCGGTGAAGGCGCTGTAGAACAGACCAATCGAGTGCGGCAGGTTGATTGCCAGCTTGCGCTCGATCTCCGCCCCTCGACCGACGGCGATGACCGCCGTCTCGTACTCGCCGACGCCGTCCATGGTGACGACCGCCGCATGATCGAAGGGTGAGGTGTAGAACGCCGCCGCCAGGTGGGAATCGTGATGGTCCACGTAGGCGACTTTCTCCCTGGATACATCCAACTCGCGGCAGATCTTGCCGACGGCGTCGAACTTGTCGCGCTTGAACCAGGCGTGCGTGACCGACGTGAGATAGGGCGGCACGTCATTGGTCCCGGTCGCCGTGCTCCACAAGGTCCGGGCCCTGTCCAGCAATCCGCCGTTCGCCTTCTGCTGCTGGCGGACAGTGGAAGCCCACACGATGCGATCGAACTTCTTCAATGCATCTTCGTAATAGACGATGCGATCGATCGCGGCGGTCGAGAGGCCCGCCTGTCCGAGACAGAAATCGATGGCGCGGCGCGGGAAATCGGCATCGTGCTTGATCCGCGTGAAGCGCTCTTCCTGGCCCGCGGCAACGATGCGGCCGTCGATCAGCAGGGCGGCTGCCGAATCGTGAAAGCCGAAAGAGAGACCGAGCACCTTCATTGCATGATCTCGCGCCAGCGGCCGTTGTCGACATACGCCCTGGCGATGGCGTCGGCATAGAGCCCGGCCACCAAGGCGTCTCCTTCCGGCATCAGGTGCACCTCGTCCCCGAACAGCAGCCGCTCGGGACCGCAGGCCGACATCGCCGCATCGCAGTCGACGAACGGCGTGTCGTCGTCGAGCTTCAGGCTCTGCCGCAGGATCCGGAACATGCCTTCGAGGTTGGCACGCGCCGGCGCATGATCGGGATTGCGATTGCGCTTGATGAGGCCGTCCTCCAGAGACGATCGTTTCCTGTGACTGGCCGCGGCCGGCTGCAGGCCCCAGACGAACATCCCGCCATTGGAGCGCACGACCTGGGCGAACTGGCGCTTTCTCCTGGCATAGGATTTCAGCACGTGCACGGGCTGGTTCACGACGCGATAGGGCAGCGAATGCTGGGTGCGGGGTATCTCCCCGGTCTGATGCAGGATCTGGGACCAGCCCTCGAGGTTCTCCTGGTAGATCAGGTTCCAGTCGTCGAGCACGCGCGGATCGCAAAGCTGTCCGTACACGGCATCGTTCCAACCGTCATGTGCGACGACGATGTCCGGTTTCAGATCCCAGCAGAAATTCATGTAGCTCATCATCTCGTTCATCACGACATGGCCGTGCTGCCCGAAGTTGAGAACCGTGAACCGAAGCTCGAGGTTGCGCTCCTTGCAGTGGGCATTGAGCCGCTCCTGCAGGAGTTCGGTATACATCTGGTGATGCAGGCAGAACATGCTCCAGCCGGTGGAGCCGCCGAAGCAGGCCACCACCTTGTGGTGCCTGTCGCGTCGGGCGAGGTCGCCAAGCGACTGCGTTATGCGGCAGCCGAACGAGTTGATCGGCCCTATGCCGAGGAAGCGGAAGAGGTAGCCAAAGGGGAAGTAGTAGAACCCCCAGGGCTCGCGCGGCGAGAGCCGGTTGAAGATGTTGGCGTCCATGTTCTGCAGCTCGGCCGGCAACCAGTCTCGCTTGTAGGGCACGATGCGCCCGCTGAACTTGATGCTCGACACGACGGCGCCGGCCTGATGCGCTCGATCGCCGGATTCCCAGTGCGCAGAGTATCCCTCTTTCTCGTGGTAGCTCTCGAGCAGGACGACGTGCTCGTCGGCTGCAAATTTGCGCGGCGCGGCAACGATATCGAGGCCGGGAAACAGGGAACGGTAGGTCGGCAGCGTAGCCTCGGGGGCAGCAAGGACCGGCTTTGCGCCGGCCTGCGCGAAATGTGTCCGGACGCCTTCGAGTTCCTGCCGAAGTATTTCGAGCGGGGTCGATGCTTCCGGAGGGAAGATGACCGTGACTTTCGTCCTGCCCCAGTTCATGCCCTCTCTATATGAGTGCCGACCATCGGAGGCAACGCTGCGCCATTGTCTGCGCGCGCGCTAGTCCGGCGCGAGTGACGGGTACGCGCCGGACCGGATCTGCTGGCACTGCCAGTTCAGGCCATTGCCACGGCGCGCCGCTTCGGGGCCGGCTTGCGGGCCGGCAGCAGTTCGGCGATCTGCACCGCATTGAGGGCCGCCCCCTTGCGCAGGTTGTCGCCCGAAACGAACAAGGCGAGCCCGTGCCTGACCGTCGGATCGGGGCGCACGCGGCCGACAAAGACGGCGTCGCGGCCGGTCGCTTCCAGCGGATTGGGAACGTCCGAGAGCTCGACCCCCGGCGCTGCGCGGAGGAGCTCGAGCGCCCGGGCGACCGGCAGCGGGCGGTCGAATTCGACGTTCATCGACAGCGAATGGCCCGTCCACACGGGCACGCGCACGCAGGTGCCCGACACCAGGAGGTCGGGGATCTCCAGGATCTTGCGGCTCTCGTCGCGCAGCTTGACCTCCTCCTCGGAGTAGCCGTTCTCGACGACGCGGTAGTTGAGCGGCACGACATTGTAGGCGATGGGCACCGCCCACTTGGCCGGCGGCGAAAACTCGAGGGCGCTGCCGTCGTGCACCAGCGCCGTGGCGCCGACGCCGGCGCTCAGCATCTGGCCTTCCAGCTCATCGACGCCAGCCAGGCCCGCGCCCGACACGGCCTGGTAGGTGCTGGCCACCAGCCGTCGCAGACCCGCCGCCTTGTGCAACGGCTTCAGGACCGGCATGGCCGCCATGGTCGTGCAGTTGGGATTGGCGACGATGCCCTTGGGGATGACGGCGAGTGCATGCGGATTGACCTCGGCCACCACCAGCGGGACCTTGGGATCGGAGCGCCAGGCCGACGAGTTGTCGATGACGATGGCGCCGGCGGCGGCAACGATCGGCGCCAGCTTCCGGGAGGCGGCGCCGCCTGCCGAGAAGAAGACGATATCGAGCCCGGAGTAGTCGGCCGTCTCGGCATCCTCGACGACGATCTCGTGGTCCTGCCAGGCGCGGCGCTTGCCGGCCGAGCGCGCCGAGGCGAACAGGCGCAAGGAGCCGACCGGGAAATTCCGCTCGGCCAGGATGGCGCGCATGAGCTCGCCGACCATTCCGGTCGCGCCGACGATGCCCACGGAAAGAGGCGGTTGAGACGGTTCCTCTGATGACATGACGCTTTCTCCTGATTTCAGCCGGAGACGGAGCGCCCGCGAACGACAAAGGCCCCGTCTAGCGGCGGGGCCTTCAAGGGTTCGTTCGCTTCTACCTGACGATTAGCGCGCGCAAGCCCCTGCCGACCCACCGGTGGTGGCGGCTTTTTTGACGACTCGGGACTTGGCGCGGAACGACATGGCCCCCTTTATAGATCGGCGGCAGAAAATTTGCAAAGGTCGGCGCATGTCCGACACCTACGATGCGATTGTCCTCGGCCTCGGCGCGATGGGCGCGGCCGCGACCTACCAGTTGGCCCGGCGCGGCGCCAGGGTGCTGGGCATCGACCGCCATTCGCCGCCGCACGAGTTCGGCTCGACCCATGGCGACACGCGCATCACCCGCATCGCCTGCGGCGAGGGTCCGGAATATTCCGCCTTCGCCCGGCGCAGCCACGAGATCTGGCGCGAGCTCGAGGAGGAGACGGGGCTCGACCTGCTGACCCAGAACGGGTTCCTCGCGATCTCGGGCGCCGGCAATCGCTCGTCGAATCACGGCGTCGAGGACTTCCTCGGCGGCACCGTCGTTGCCGCCAAAGCCGCCGGGGTGAGCTATGAGATCCTCGACGGCGCGGCACTGCGCCGGCGCTATCCGGCCCTCGGCGTCGCCGACAATGACCAAGCCTATCACGACACGGTGGGCGGCTTCGCGCGGCCGGAGAACTGCGTGACCGCCCAGCTGCGGGCTGCGGCTGCGCGCGGCGCCGAGCTGAGGCTGGGCGAGACGGTGCTCTCCTTCGTCCAGCGCGACGGTTCCGTCACCGTCACGACCGACAAGCAGACCTATGGCGCCGCCCAGCTGATCGTGGCGGCCGGCGCCTGGTTGCCGGCCATGCTGAAGCCCGCGCTCGCCGCCAACTTCATGGTCACGCGTCAGGTGCTTTACTGGTTTCGCGCCCGCAGCGAGGCCGCGCACGCCCAGTTCGCGCCCGATCGTTTTCCTGTCTACATCTGGCAGCTTCCCGCGCCGCAATCGATCTACGGCTTTCCGGCCACGGGCAGCCTCGACGAGGGCGTCAAGATAGCGACCGAGCAATACGACGTGGCGACCACGCCCGACTCAGTTTCGCGCACCGTCCCTCCTGAAGAAGTTCGCGACATGTACGAGACCTATGTCGAGCCGTTCTTCCCCGGCCTGTCGCCGGTCTGCGTGAGGAGCAAGACCTGCCTCTATACCTGGGTCGACAAGGCGCGCTTCATCATCGATCGCCATCCCGACCACGATCGCGTCATCGTGGCGTCACCCTGCTCGGGCCACGGCTTCAAGCACTCCGCCGGCGTCGGCGAGCTGCTGGCGGAGATGGCGGCGGAGGGGAAGAAGCCCGATCCCCGGTTCGCCTTCCTGCAAAGGTCCGCGCTGCCGTGACTCAGAGCCGGTGCCGCACGCGCGGTGCCGGTGCGGCCAGCACGGCCAGCAGCGCGGCCAGTGCCGGCGCCGCCTGGATGTAGAGGATCGACATCTTCGCGGTGATCCCGCCATAGATGCCGGCCACGATGATGCAGCACAGGAAGAAGATCTTCACGTCGCGCCGGCCGCTCACGAGGCCCCAGACCAGGCCGGCGGCGAGGAAGCCGTTGTAGAGGCCCTGGTTGGCCGCAAGCGCCGCCGATTGCGCCGCGAACTCCGGCGTCGTCTTGAAGACGTCGTAGCCGACCGGATGGTCCCACAGGAACATCTCGAGGATCAGGAAGCCCACATGGGCCAACGCCACGATCGCCACCAGCAACAGCGCGATGAACCGCATGGTCGGTCTCCCCCTGGGTCGGGGGAGATTTTAGCTTGTCCCCAGCGCTGGCGTCGATCAGGCCGTTACCGTCTTCCAGTCGTGGCTCTTCTCGTAGGCGTCGGCCGCCCGGTAGATGGCCGATTCGTTCCAGTGCTTGCCGATCAGCATCAGGCCGGCCGGCAGGCCGTCGCTCATGCCGCAGGGAACGGTGATCGCCGGATGGCCGGTGACGTCGAAGGGCGCGGTGTTGGGCAGCATCTCGAAGGCGCGGTTGATGATGTCCATGCGCGGCCCGGCCGGATCGGGCAGCTTGGTGGCGCGCAGCGGCAGGGTCGGCATCAGCAGCAGGTCGTATTTCGCCAGCGCTGAATCGTAGGCCCCTGCCAGCTTGCGCGCCAGGTTCTGCGCCTTGGCGTAGTAGTGGCCGCGATACTTGTTCAGCGCATACTTGCCGAACAGGATGGTGGTCTTCAGCGTGTCGGACAGCTCGTCGGCGCGCTCGCGCCAGGCCGAGTGCGCATCGACCAGGCTGGTGACATAGAGTCCCTTCCAGTTGAAGCCGTAGCCGTTGCCCAGCATCATCTGCCAGGTGGCGCCTTCGACGGCGATCGCCGACCACACCGCCATCCCCGTGATGTGCCAGGGGATCGAGACCTCCTCGACGGTGGCACCGAGCTCCTTGAATTTGGCGGCGCCCTTCTTGACCAGCTCGTCGACCACCTTCTCGGATTGCGGATGGCCGAAGCCTTCCTTGACCACGCCGATCTTCAGGCCGGCGACGCTGCCGCCCAGCGCCTTGGTGTAGGCATCGACGGTGCAGCCCATCTGGCGCGGGTCGAGCCCGTCGGGCCCGGCGATCACCTCCAGCATCAGCGCGTTGTCGGCCACGGTCGCCGTCATCGGGCCGGTATGGTCGATCGTGAGCTCGATCGGCATGATGCCGGTGTAGGGCACGAGCCCCCAAGTCGGCTTCATGCCGACGATGCCGCAATAGGCCGACGGCATGCGGATCGAGCCGCCCTGGTCGCCGCCGATCGCCATGTCGGCCTCGCCGGTGACGATGACCGCCGCGCTGCCCGACGAGGAGCCGCCCGCCGAATAGCCATACTTGCGCGGATTGTGGACCGGGCCCGGCGAGGAGGTGTGGCTGCCGCCGGAGAAGCAGAAGTACTCGCAATGGACCTTGCCGACGACGGTGGCGCCGGCATCGAGCATGCGCGTCACCACCGTGGCGTCGACGTCGGGGACATAGCCTTCGAGCGTCGAGGCGCCGTTCATCATCGGCACGCCGGCGACGCAGACATTATCCTTCAGCGCCACCTTCTTTCCCTTGAGCTTGCCCTCCGGCGCGCCCTTGATCTCGCTCTTATAGTACCAGAGGTTGTATTTGTTCTCCTCGCCTCCGGGGCGATAGCCCGGCGTGCGCGGATACTTCACGACCGGCAGGTTGTCGGGCAGCGATTCGAGCAGATTGTAGGCGGCGACGTTGCCGCCCATCGTCTCGAGGAAGAACGAGACGTCGGCGTCCGACAGGTTCATGCCCAGTTCGGTGCCGACCTGCTTCAGTTCGGCCGGGGTCGGCATCTTCACGCTTGCCATGGTGTTTCTCCCTCTGTGGCTGGATGTCAGTGCGCGCTCATGCCGACGAATTCGGCGACCAGCGCATCGTCGTGCAGATGGTCGGGCGGGATCTCGCCGGTGATGCGCCCCTTCTGGATGATCAGGACGCGGTCCGACAGGCGGCGGATGAATTCGAGGTTCTGTTCGACCAGCACGACCGTCAGCCGATGCCGCGTCTTCAATCCCAGAAGGATATCGATGATCTCGTCGATGATCGAGGGCTGGATGCCCTCGGTCGGCTCGTCGAGCAGGATGAGCTTGGGCCGGCCGCACAGGCAGCGCGCCAGCGCCAGGATCTGCTGCTCGCCGCCCGACAGCACGCCGCCGGCGCGGCCCAGAATCGGCTTCAGCCGGGGCAGCGCCTCGATCACCTCGTCGAGCACGTCGTCGCCGAGCCCGGCGCTCGCCGCGCCCATGCGCATGTTGTCGAGCACCGACAGGCTGGGAAAGATCTGCCGGCCCTGCGGCACGTAGCCCAGCCCCAGGCGGGCGCGTTTGTGCGAGGGCGCGCGCGTGACGTCGGCGCCGGTGAAGCGCACGGCGCCCGCCGTCGCCGGCAGCTGGCCGACCAGCGTCTTGAGCAGCGTCGACTTGCCCATGCCGTTGTGGCCGAGGATGCCGACGAACTCGCCGTCGGCGACCTGGAAGGTGACGCCGAGGATGATCGGGATCTTCTGGTAGCCGGAGGCCAGCGCGCGGACGTCGAGCATGGTTCTAGGCTGCCTGCTTGCCGAGATAGACGTCGCGCACCTGGTCGTTGGCCAGGATGTCGGCGACGTCGCCTTCGATCAGCACGGCGCCCTGGTGAAACACCGTCACGGTCCGGGCGATGCGGCGGATGAACTGCATGTCGTGCTCGACCACGACCAGGGCATGGCGGCGGTTCAGCTCGGCGATCAGGTCGACCAGGCGATCGACCTCCTCGTCGGTCATGCCGGCGGCCGGCTCGTCGAGCAGGATGAGGTCGGGCTCGGGGGCGATCACCATGGCGAGCTCGACGAGCTGGCGCTGGCCGTGCGCGAGCTGCCCGACCAGGCGATGGGCGATGCCGGCGATGCCGACGCGCTCCATCGCCTCGTCGGTGCGCCTGTCGGCGATGCCGCCCGGCGCCACCTTGTTGGCGGCGATCCAGATGTTCTCGCGCGCGCTGAGGCCGTCGAAGACGTTCGGCACCTGGGTCTTGATGCCGACGCCGCGGCGGGCGATGGCATGGGTCGGGATGCCGGCGACGGACTCGCCGCGGAACAGCACGTCGCCGCCGGTCGGCCGGTACTGCCCGGTCAGGCACTTGAAGAAGGTGCTCTTGCCCGCGCCGTTGGGGCCGATGACGCAGCGCAGCTCGGCCTCCTGAAGGGTGAAGGCGACACGATCGACCGCCACGACGCCGCCGAAGCGCATCGTCAGTTCCCGCGTCTCGAGCAGGGGAGTCATGGGTTGGTCACCCGCTCGCCGGCCGGTGGCGCCTCTGCCCGCGGCTTGCGCAGGAAGCCAATGGACCATCGCCAGCTGTCGGTCACCAATGCAGTGAGTCCCTTCGGGACGACCAGCACGAAGATCACCAGCAGGACGCCCAGCACCAGGTTCGGGTCGACCCAGCCGAACCCTTTCAGCTGGCTCAACGTGCCGAGATAGTTGGTCAGGAACTGCATCAGGATGCAGCCGATCACCGGGCCGATCAGGGTGCCGAGCCCGCCCACGATCACCCAGATGATGATCTGGCCGCTCACCGGCAGGCTGAACATGGTCGGGCTGACGAACACCGAATTGGCGAACAGCAGTCCGGAAAGGCCGGCCAGGGCGCCGCCGATCACGAAGATCGCGAGCTTGTAGACCCTTGTGTCGTAGCCCAGCAGCCCGGCGCGCGTCTCGTTCTCGCGGATCGCCACGATGACGCGGCCGAAGCTCGTGGCCAGCAGCGCCTTGCAGGCGAAGTAGACGATCAGCAGCAGGCCGACCGTCAGGCCGAAGATGTCCTCCGGCGCCAGCTGCTCGCCGGGACGGCCCGGCCAGTTGAGGATGGGCGTCGCCGGGATGCCGTTGAAGCCGCCGAGCGGCGCATCGCCGATGTTCCACTGCTCGCCCGCCGTCTGGTTGATGAAGCGGTAGAAGATCAGCGAGACGGTGAGCGTGATCACGCCGAGATAGACGTCGCTGATGCGGCCCCAGAACATGAAGTAGCCGAGCAGGGCGGCGAACAGGGCGGGGACCAGCACCGCCAGCAGCGCGGGCACCGTCGTGTCGCCCATGTTGATGGCGGTGACGGCGTAGGTGTAGCCGCCCAGGCCGAAGAATGCCGCCTGGCCGAAGCACAGGATGCCGGCATAGCCCCAGATCAGGGCGAGCGAAAGCGCCAGGATGGCGAAGGCGGCGAAGATCGTCGAATTGATGATCAGGTAGGTCTCGCCGCTCGCCGGCAGGCCGAACAGCACCGCAAGACCCGCGGCCAGTACCGTGAGATTGCCGAGCACAGGCAGCAGGCGACCCTTCACAGCGCCCTCCGGAAGAAACGGCCGGTGATGCCCTGCGGCAGCAGCCGCAGCAGGACGACGGCCGCCACCAGCAGCGCCACCTCGCCCAGCACGGAGGTATAGGCGAAGGTGGCGACGACGTTGATGGCGCCGAGCAGCGTCGAGGCGATGGCGGTGCCCGACAGGATCGCGGCGCCGCCGCTGATCACGGTGATGAAGGCCTTGGCGATGTAGGCCGCGCCGATGGTCGGCACGACGCCGGAGAGCGGCGCCAGCAGGCCGCCGGCGAGGCCGGTCAGGGCGGCGCCGACGGCGAAGGTCACGGCATAGACGGCCGACGGATTGGTGCCCAGCGCCGCCGCCATGGCCGCGTTCTGCATGGTGCCGCGGGCGATCAGGCCGAGCCTCGTGTAGCGCAGCACCAGCCAGCCCGCGAGCAGCAGGTTCACCGCCACGACGATCAGGAACAGCTCGTAGACCCCGGTGCGATAGGCGCCGATCTGCAGGCTGCCCAAGGGCGCCGAGATGCCCGACACGGTGTTGCCGAAGACCACGGTGACGAAGCCGATCATCGCCAGGCTCAAGCCCCAGGTCGCCAGCATGGTGTCGATCAGCCGGCCGTAGAGATGGCGGATCACCAGCCGCTCGACCAGCGCGCCGAAGAGGCCGACGGTGAGGGGCGCCACGACGATCATGGCGATCCAGAGATTGACGCCCTTGTTGTAGGCGGTGATGGCGGCATAGCCGCCCAGCATCAGGAACTCGCCATGCGCGAGGTTGATGACCCGCATCATGCCGAAGATCACGGCGAGGCCGATGCTGAGCAGCACCAGGCTCGCGACGGCGCTGCCGATCTGCAGCAGAAGGATGACGAGATAGTCCATAAGACCGTCTTCGCCCCCAGGCTCAGGTCTTCACGTCGATCACGTACTGCTTGTTCTCGTTGGGGTTCTTCTTGAGATCGCACACCGCCGACGTATCGGCGGGCTTCTGCTGCGAGAATTTCTCGACCACCACGAACTTCTTGTCCTTGGCCTCGCCGAGATAGACGTCGAGCACGGTGTGGTGCGTCTGCGGGTCGATGGTGGTCTTGCCGGCCGGACCGTCGTACGAGGCGCCGCCTTCCAGCGCCTCGATCACCTTCATGCGGTCGGTCGAGCCCGCCTTCTTGACCGCGTTCGCCCACAGATACATGCCGTGATAGGTCATGGTCGCGAGCTCGGTCATGTGCGGGATGCCGTACTTGCCGTGCACGGTCTCGACGAACTTCTTGTTGGCCGGCGTGTCGATGCCTTCTAGATAGGCAAAGGCCACGATGTAGCCATTGTGCTCTTCGGGCGAGGTGATGACGATCTCGTTGCCGAAGGTCGTCGAGGCGAGCGGGATCTGCTTGTTCATGCCCGCCGCCGCCCACTGGCGATAGAACGAGATGTGCGCCGCGCCGACCAGCGCCGACATGATGAGGTCGGGCTTGGCGGCCTGGATCTTCTTGATGGTCGGGCCGAAGTCGGTGACGTCGAGCGGGAAGAAGTCGGTCTGGACGACCTCGCCGCCGTTGTCCTGGGCGTATTTCTTCACCCACTTCGCGGTGATCTGGCCGTAATTGTAGTCGGCGGCGATGGTGTAGATCTTCTTGCCCCACTTCTTCTGCACGTAGGGCACCAGCTTCTCGACGGTCTGCGCCGGCGTCGAGCCGGTGCAGAAGATGTTGCGGTCGCACACGCCGCCTTCGTACAGCGTGTTGTAGAAGTAGAGCGTGTTGAAGCGCTTGAGCAGCGGCCGGATGGCTTCGCGCGAGGCCGAGGTGATGCCGCCATGGACCACCGCGACCTTCTCCTTGGTCGCCGCCTCGGTCGCGTACTGGGTGTAGAGCTGGATGTTCGACTGCGGATCGTAGTTCGTCAGCGCGATCTTCTTGCCGAGCACGCCGCCCGCAGCGTTGATCTCGTTGACCGCCAGATCGAGCGTGGCGACCATCTGCTTGCCGTAGATGTCGAGACCGCCCGAGGTGTCGTGGATGCCGGCGACCTTGATGATATCTTGGGCATGAAGGTCGCGAATGATGAACGGACTGGTCACTGTGGCTGCAGTGCCGATGGCCGTAGCCTTGAGAAGCCTGCGACGATTGAGAGTCATGTGCGCACCTCGTTCTGGTACGAACAGGCATGCTGCAAGAAAAATGCCAGCAGTGGCAAGGTCCTAAGTACGCTTCATCCTTCGCTCGCGCTGCTGCCAGGCGCGAGCGAGGCGCTGGCCGCGGCCTTCCGCGGTGGTGAAGAGATCGGGCGTCCCTTCGCCGCTCGCCGCCAGCAGCTCCTCCTCGAGCACGACATGCCGCTTTCGCCCGCCGTCGGCCAGCAGGTGCTCGATTTCCGCGCCGCGGTCGGCGAGCCGCCGCGACACCAGCACGGTGCGGTGGCAGTCGAGCGGCTCCTTCTCGGCACACATCAGGCAGAGCGTGGCGTCGGCCGAGCCCGCGATCAGCCGGTCGAGCGCTTCCCTGAAGTCGGGGCGCGCTGCCAGCGTGTCGTAGTCCGCGCCGTCCCGCGGCTTGCCGCCCAGGACCGCACCCTCGTAGCGGTAGAGGATGCCGGCCGCCGACAGGCTCCGCGCCAGGCGCTCGCGGCCGAACTGCGGGAAGCGGCGCGAGTAGGGCGTGGAGCGCACGTCGACCACCGCCTCGACGCCGCCCGCCTTCAAGAGGTCGACGAAGCGCCCGATCGGATGGTTGGAGTGGCCGATCGTCTTGATCATGCGGTCATCAAGAGATCGCCCGCCTTCGCTGTCAACTACGTCTGGCTGCCTCGCCATCGAGCAGGGGCATCGCGCCCGACCGGTCGCCGCTGCGGGCGAACACGCCGCTGGCGTGCACGATGCGCTCGCCGTCGCGCACGATGTAGCAGTTGGCGAAGGCGAGCCGGCCGCCCACCTTGTGCACGTCGACATGGACATCGACCCAGTCGCCGATCCTGGCGGCGCCGGCGAAGTCGGTGGTGATGCTGGCCGTCGTCAGCATCGGCCGCGGCTCGACACTCGATGTCGTGCGATAGCCGAGCGAGACGTCGCACAGCGTCATCAAGAGCCCGCCATGCGCGACGCCGCGACCGTTCGCATGATGCGGCAGGATGCGCACGCCGACGACGAACGTTCCGTCCGCCTGCTTGCGCATGAAGAAGGGGCCGAGATGATCGAGGAACGGGCTGCTTCGAAACAGCGGTTCGAAGCCCGGCGGGGGATTGGCGTCGACCATGGCGCGAAGCCTAGCGCCGCGACGTCGGATGCGGGAAATGAACCTTCGGAATTGAATGCCATGCATGCGGCTCATGCCAGACGACGCGCCAGGTCGACGAAGGCAAGTGTCGCTTTCGATCGTTCGTTGCTGCGGCACGCAAGGTTGAGCGGCACGCTGATCGCGGGCTTGCCGCCCAGTGCGCGGTAGGTCACGCCTTCGAGCGGCAAGCGGCTGAGCGACGCCGGCACGATGGTGATGCCGAGCCCTGCCGCCACCAGGTTGAGCGTCGAGACGATGCGCGGCGCTTCCTGGCCGACATGCGGACTGAAGCCCGCCGCGGCGCAGGCGCTGATGATGACGTCGTAGAGGCCACGCCCGTCGGGCCGGCGGTAGAGAATGAACGTCTCGTGGGCGAGGTCCTTCAGGGTGAGGCGCGGCCGGCGCACCAGGCGGTGACGCGCGGGCAGGGCGGCGGCCATGTCCTCCTGCAGCAGCGCGTGGACGGCCAGCCCCTGCGGATCTGCCAGCCCCGAGCGGATGAAGGCGATGTCCAGACGCTCCTCGCGCAGGCCGGCCAGAAGCTCGCCCGAGCCGGTTTCCTCCAGCACGAAGGATACGTCGGGCCGGCTGGCGCGGAACTCGCGGATGGCGCGCGCCACCAGGGGATGGAACGGCGCCGAAGTGGTGAAGCCGACGGCGATGCGGCCGACCTCGCCGCGCGCCGTGCGGCGCGCCCGGGCGGCGGCGCGATCGACCTCGGCCAGCACCGCCTCGGCGTCGGCCAGGAAGGAACGGCCGGCGTTGGTCAGGCTGACGCCGCGCGGATGGCGCACGAACAGGGCAGCGTCGATCTCGCGCTCCAGCGCCTTGATCTGCTGGCTGAGCGGCGGCTGCTGGATATGAAGCTTCTCCGCCGCCCGCGTGATGTGGCCTTCGCGGGCGACCGCGACGAAGTAGCGGAGATGGCGGAGCTCCATGGCGGCCCTCTTTTGCCAGGCATATGATCAAGATATGTAAAAGAGACTTATCATATATTTGAAGTGTGCACATCGCACGCCCATGCTCGCGGCGCTTCGCTACCGGAGACGCCGTCATGACTGCCCTGCTCGCCGCCGGCCTGTCGGCCCTGATGATCCTGACCGCGCTGCTGTCGGGTGTTTTCGGAATGGCGGGCGGCCTGATCCTGATCGGCGTGCTGCTGGTGGTCATGCCCTTGCCCCAGGCCATGGTGCTGCACGCGGTTACCCAGATGGCCTCCAACGGCTGGCGCGCCTTCCTGTGGTGGCGACACATCGAGTGGAAGATCGCGGCGGCCAGCATCGTCGGCAGCCTGCTCGCGCTCGGCCTGTGGTCGCTCTGGCTCTACGTGCCCGACCGGGCGGTGGCGCTGCTGCTGCTCGGCATCTCGCCGTTCATCGTGCGGGCCATCCCCGACAGCGTGCTGCCGCGCAGCCTCGGCCCCGGCCAGATGCTGGGCGGCAGCGCCATCTGCATGATGCTGATGCTGGTCGCCGGCGTCACCGGCCCGTTGCTCGACACGCTGTTCCTGCGCACGACGCTCGAGCGCCGGCAGATCATCGCCACCAAGGCTGCCTGCCAGCTCTTCAGCCACAGCCTGAAGCTCGTCTACTTCGGCGCGCTGATCGACCGGGCGGGATCGGTCGAGCCGTGGTTCCTTGCCATCGCCGTCGCCTCGTCGATGATCGGCACCTCGCTCGGCAAGCTGCTGCTCGAGAAGCTCTCGGACAAGCAGTTCCGCGTCTGGTCGAACCGCATCATCACCACCATCGCGACCTACTACGTCGGCTACAGCCTGGTCCTGATGGTGGGTATCGCCTGAACGGTCTCTGCCTCCCCACGCATCCACCCCGGGGAGGCGGCGGAGGGGTCGCGAGCCATCGTTGCGGGTGCTCGTGACCCCTTCGGCTTTCATGCTCTACAATGGCCCGTGGCCATCCCCCCAGGCTTTCGCAAGCTCACCGAAGCGTCCGGTTTCGCCGCGGCCAACGGGCCGTGGTTCGAGAAGATCGACGGCGACCGCGCCATCCGCGGCTTCCTGCCCGGCCCGCAGCACGCCAATGCGCTCGGCATCGTGCATGGCGGCATGCTGGCGGCGTTCCTCGATTCGGCGATGGGCACGGCGGTGCTCCACGCGCTGGACCGCCGGGCGGTGACGGTGCGCCTGTCGCTCGACTATCTCAGCCCCGGCCGCGTCGGCGAGTGGCTGCAGGCCGAGGGGGAGGTCATCGGTCACGACGAGCATGTGGCGCAGGTGAGGGGCCGTCTCTATGGTCCGCGCCACGAAGTGCTGACGGGGCTGGGCGCGTTCGCGCTCCTGAGCCGCCAGCGCACGATCACGCGCAGGGGTTAGACTTGGCTGAAGCCCACTTCCCGGATGACAGGCCGCCAGAAGGTTTCCTGCGCATCGATTTCGACCGCGACCGGCCCGAGACCACCTTCAACAGCCACATCGGCACGCTCTACGCCAAGCGCGGCGCCAAGGGCACGCGCGATGAGTTCGTCCTGGGCTTTCGCGTGCACCAGCACATGTGCAATCCGGCTGGCGGCCTGCACGGCGGCATGATGATGACGGTGGCCGACCTGGTGGGCACGATGGGCGGCGGCACGCTGGTCGGCCTGCGCAAGTTCCTGCCGACGGTCAGCATGACCTTCGACTTCGTGGCGCCGGCCAAGGTCGGCGACTGGGTCGAGGGCCGCGCCGAGGTCGTGCGCCAGACGCGCTCGCTCCTCTTCACCAACATCTACCTGACGGTGGGCGAGGAGAAATTCCTGCGCGCCTCGCAGATCGCCAAGATCCCGTCGGGCGAGGGCTTGACCTTCGGTAAGGCTCGCCTCGATCGTAGCGCTGCCGGCGGCCCGGCAAGCCAGGCGCGCTAGACCCATGTCGGCCGGCACCCGGCTTCCCGCTCTGGTGCCGCGCGGACAAGGCCATCAGTTCGTGGTCTACGGCGATTCGTGCTCGGGCATCGCCGGCGCGGTCCACGAAAGGACCTTCGCGTCGGTCAACGCCATCGTCCAGCGTCTCGAGCCGCCGCCGGAGTTCATCGCCTTCCTGGGCGACGAGGTCGCGGGCTATACCGCCGACCGCGGCGAGCTCGAGGCGCAGTGGCGCCACTGGCTGCACCACGAGATGGCGTGGCTCGACCGCCGGGCGATCCCGCTCTGGAACACGACCAGCAACCACACGACCTATGACGCGATGAGCGAGGCGACGTTCAGCGCGATGCTCGCCCATCTGCCGCGCAACGGGCCTCCGGGGCAGGAGGGCCTGTCCTACTTCGTGAGACGCCGCGACCTGCTGATGGTCTTCGTCCATACGACGTGGACCGGCCTGGGTGGCGAGGGTCATGTCGAGACGACGTGGTTGCGCGAGGTGCTCCATCGCCATGCCGACGCGCGCCACAAGCTGGTCCTCGGCCATCATCCCGTGTTCCCGATCAACGGCTTCTCCGGCGCCTACCAGAGGGAGATCGGGCCCGAGCATGCGGGCGCGTTCTGGAACGTGCTGGTCGAGGGTGGCGTGCTGGCATATCTGTGCAGCCACATCCTCGCCTTCGATGTCCAGGTCCATCGCGGCGTGCTGCAGGTCTGCACGGCTGGCGCGGGAACGGCGCATCGCATGCCCGAAGGCGTGGAGTACCTGCATTGTGTCCAGGGCGCGCTCGACGCCGAGGGCATGCGCTATCAGGTGTTGGACACCGAAGGCCGGGTGCGCGAACGCCTGTCGTGGCCGTTGCCGTTGACCGATGTCGCCCAATGGTGCGTGCTGCCGGCCGGCGAAAGCGAGGCGGCTCTCGCGGGCGGCCCCTTCGATGATCGCCTTCTCGGCCTGCGCTTCACCGGCCGCGCCGCGGCGGCCGGCGACGGCGCGGCGCAGACGCTGCTGTCGGGCTTTCGGCCGGATCTGCAGATGCCGTTGTGGATCGGCCTGCGCGGGCTCGACCAGCGGCTGACCGTCATCATCGGGCCCGAAGCGCGTCGCAGCCCGCACTATTGGCACGGGCCGGCGATCACGGCGGATTCACCGCTCGACCTCCAACTGGTCATTCATGCGGGCATGGGGCCGGGTGGTTTCCTGTGCCGTCGCGTGGACGAGGCGGACTGGTCGTCGCTTGCCGGTGCGTCGGCCTGGGGCGCGGAGCGCCTGCAGTGGCCCGATCGCTGGGCCGTCGGCCACGGCTCGCGTGGTCCGGCCGATCAGCCTTTCCGGGGAACGGAGCTCATGGCGTCGGCGCTGGTCTCCCGATGATGCGCGAACTCCAGCGCGACGAGCTCGAACCGTTGGCGACGGGCGCCTGGATTCTAGGCGCCGGCGGCGGTGGCAACCCCTATCTCTCCTACGTCAACCTGCTTGCCCTGTACGACGGCGGCGCGCGTGTCTCGCTGATCGACCCGAAAGACCTCGCCGACGACGACCTCGTTGCCATGGTCGCCGGCATCGGCGCGCCCCTGGTGGGACAGGAGCGCCTGCCCGATCCCAAGGTCGTCGCGCGGCCGCTGCTCGCGCTGCAGGACCATCTCGAGCGTCCGTTCCGCGCCGTCATGTCGGGCGAGATCGGCGGCGCCAACGGGTTGCGCGCGCTGATTGCAGGGGCGGTGACCGGCCTGCCGGCGGTCGATGCCGATTCGATGGGCCGCGCCTTTCCCGAAGGGCAGATGACGAGCTTCGCCATCGCCGGCCTGCCGATGCTCACCACCGTGCTGTCCGACGTGCGCGGCATCGAGGTAATCATCAAGCGTGTCGCCGGCGCCAAATGGATGGAGCGGCTGAGCCGCAAGGCCTGCGCCGAGATGGGATCGGTCGCGTCGGCCTGCCGCGCGCCGCGCACCGGCCGCGAGGTCAAGGACCACGGCATCCTCTACAGCACCAGCAAGGCAATCCGCATCGGCCGCATCGTCGGCGAAGCGCGCCGCCGCCGCGACGACGCCGTTGCCGCCCTCATCGAGGCCGAGCAGGGCGTTCTGCTGTTCAAGGGCAAGGTGCAGGATGTCGAGCGACGCACGACCGAGGGTTTTTTGCACGGCACCGCGCGGCTGGCCGGTCTCGACGGCGATCGTGGCTCGACGCTCGAGCTCGGCTTCCAGAACGAGTACGCCGCGGCATGGCGCGACGGCGAGGTCGTGGCCACCACGCCGGACATCATCTGCACCATGGACAGCGAAGCGGGCGAGGCGGTCGGTACCGAAATGCTGCGCTACGGCCAGCGCATCAGCGTCATCGCCCTGCCGGCGCCGGAGCTGTTCCTGACGCCGAAGGGCCTCGCGACCGTCGGCCCGCGCGCGTTCGGATATGATTTCGACTACAAGACCCCTGTCGCCCCGTGCGAAGCGAAGGGCCTTTGAGTCCGCTCGAAAGGTCCCTCGCTACGCCCGGGGCGCCATCACGGATCCTGCCTCACGACAGCGTCGCACCGAAGTGACTGCCCATCGCCCGCCGTCCTGAATCGGTCAGCCGCACGGTGCGGCTGCGGCGCAGCTTCTCGGCCCAGCCGCGGCGGAAGAAGGTATCGGCGATGGCGGCCCCCAGTGCGCCCGAGATGTGCGGCCGCCGCTCGCTCCAGTCCAGGCACTGGCGGGCGAAGTGGCGGTTGCCGGCGCGCCGCGCCGCGGGCACGTCCACACCCAGCCGCTGGCAAAACAGGCCGCCGCTTTCCGTCAGCTTCCAATCGCGCGGACCCTTGGGCTCGATATGGCCGGCCTTGGTCAGCGCGTCGGTGACGGCGATGCCGACCTGGCCCGCCAGATGATCGTAACATGTGCGGCAGAAGCGCAGGTCCGGATCGCGCCGCCAGGCGGCGTGCATCGACGCGGGCGGCGCGCGCGTGCCGGCGAGCGCCATCAGGGATTCGACGGCATGCGCCACGTCGGGCGAGGCCAGTCGATAGAAGCGGTTGCGGCCCTGTGCGCGGGCGGCGAGCAGGTTGCCGTCGATCATGCGGGCAAGATGTCCGCTCGCGGTCTGGGCCGTGATGCCGGCAGTGAGCGCGAGCTCGGACGCGGTATGGGCGCGGCCGTCCATCAACAGCGACAGCATGGACGCGCGTGCGGGGTCGCCCATCAGGGCGGCGACTTCGGAGAGGGCGTTCACGGTGGTCATGGCGAAAAGCTAGGCCTGCGCGCACGAGACCGCCATGGTCAATAGTTCGGTGACTGCCGAATGATCCTCTCTCTAGCGGGGGTGGGGGACTCGAACGGCAGGGGAGAATTCGAGGCCGTTCAGCTCGATGACCTCGCCGTTGGCCATGGGCTGCACCGTCTCGGCCAGCCGGTATTCCCGCATTCCCTGCGGCGCCACGGCGAACTGCCTGTCGCGGCCCCACAGATAGGCGCGAAAGAACTGCCCATGTCCGACGGCGACCACGAAGGCGCCCTCGAGCGCCGATAGGCGGCGGTGGAAGTCGGCCAGCCGACCCACGAAGGCCGCGAAGGATTCGGCGTCCGGCCCGTCGCGATGGCCAGGGTCGGAGCGCTGCCAGTAGGCTTCGATCCAGGGGCGGCGGGTATCGGCCGTCGTGCCCTGGCAGCGCGCCGGGCTGAGATAGGTGAGCTCCTGGATGGGCCAGACCTCGCAGGGCGTGTCGGGCCAGCGTTCGCGAATCGGCGCGGCGGTTTCGTGCGCCCGCAGGAAGGGGGACACGATCAGCAGGTCGGGCGGACGATCGATCCGCCGGGCGAGCTCGAGCGCCTGCTGCCGGCCGAGCGCCGTCAGCGGCGTCTCGGCGTGGCCGACGGCGGGCAGGCCGGCGTTGGCCGCACTTTGACCGTGGCGAACCAGCCAGGTCAGGGCTGGCGGCACAGCGCCTCCCATTCCCGGACATCGAAGAAGTGCTCGGTCCAGTAGCGCACCACCATCATCTCCTTGAACGGCATCAGCTTGTCGGGCACCGGCCGACCCATCAGCTCGTCGACCATGAGCTTGGGCATGTCGATGCCGGCCGCCGTGGTCAGCGGCAAGGTGCCGGGAAAGCGCGGGTTGACTTCCAGCAGCTTGAACACGCCGTCGGCCGCCCGCTTGAACTGCACATTGGCGCAGCCGCGAATGCCGATCACCTCGGCGGCGCGGATCGCCGACTGCATGAGGCCCGGCAGGTTGAGCGTGCGCGAGGCGACGGCGATGCCCGAATCGATCTTCATGCGGTCGCGCGGCACAGCGGCGATGACGCGGCCGTCGCCGCGCACGTAGACATCGACCGAATACTCTTCGCCCGGCAGGTATTCCTGCAGGATCACCGAGCCGTCCTTGGGCTGCTTGTCGAGGTCGGCGCGACTGTTGATCTTGGCGACGCCCCGCGAACCCGCGCCCGCGCGGGGCTTGGCGAAGCGCGGAAAGGAATCGATGCGCGCCGCCACCGCCTCGGTCAGCGGCTCGTTGGCCGGAATCGGCACCTTGCCGTCGACGGCCTCCATCAGGAGCTGCTTGTCGCGGCAGATGCTCAGGCAGGCGATGCCGGAGATCGGCAGCGCCACGCCGATCGCGGCGAAGCTGTCGCGCACTGCCGCGACCGGTGCGAGCTCGGCATCGACCGTCGGCAGCAGGGCCTCGATGCGCCGCTCCTTGCAAGCTTTGTGAAGCGCTGGCACCAACTCGGGCGTGTCGCCGCGCGGGATGATCAGGCGCCGGTCCGGGGGCACGAGATAGAGGCCGGCAGCCAGCGGGTCCATGTCCGCCATGTGCAGCTCGTGGTCAGCTCCCAGGCTCTTCCACACGCTGATGGCCGCGGCGCCCCCCGCGCCGGTTATCAGTATCCGCATGGTCTTCCCCTCAGTCTCCGCTGTTGGCGGCGGACATCGGCTGCGCTTCCGATTGTTCCTCGGCCCCTTCCAGCGCCATCTCGCTGTCGCGCTGGCGAATGATGCGCAGCGGCTCGGCCAGCACGTAGCCGGCGAAGCGACCCCAGTAACGCGCCGTCGACACGATGAGGTCGGGCTGGATCGATTCCATGCGGTCGACCTGGCTCCTGTAGGCGCCGATCAACTCGATCTTCTTGTCGATGAAGTGGGTGATGTCGACGAAGCGCTGAGGCTTGAAGTCCGTCGTCGAGGACGGCGTCTGGTAGCAGTAGACATTGGCCACGCCACGCGCGGCCACCAGGCTCGCGGCATGGACTGCGCGATGGTCCTGGTGCGTGTCCTCGAGCGAGTGCGTGTAGACGTGCGTGGGACGAAGCCCCAGGACCGCAGCCTCGATGATCGAGATCGTCTCGGCACCGTCGGAGATATGGGTGTCGCGCAGGTTCGCCATCGTCAAGTGCGCCCGGATCAGAGCCGCGGCATTGTTCGCCTCGACCGCGCGGATGTTCACGTCGCCGCCCGCCGCACCGCGTGACAGGGTCAGGATATGCAGCACGTCGTAGTCGGCATGGTGCTTGGCCAGCGTCCCGCCGCAGCCGATCTCGACGTCGTCGGGGTGAGCGCCGATCGCCAGTACGCGCTTCTGCTGGCGCAGGCGGCGCTCGTTCACGGCGGTGGCCAGTAGCAGGCACTGCTCGACGAACTCGCTGGACGACGTCGGCCTGAAGATCAGGCCGTCGATTCGGCACTTGACCGCCTGGCGCAGGAACTGCGGCTCCTGGTTGGCGGTGGCGACCAGCGTGGCGGTCCAGCGGTAGTTGTCCTTGACGTGCTTGAGGAGCGCGAAGCCGTCGGCTGTGGTTGCAGGATCCACCGCCACGAGATCGCAGGGTCCGGCAGCCAGCTCGCGGATCGCGCTCTCGCCGTCCGGCGCAATATTCAGGAGGGCGTTCTGCACCGCGGCGAAGGCGCTTTTCAGCACGTCCGTGACGAGGGCGTCGTCGCTGACGACCAGGATGCGCAGCCGCCTTTCAGGAGCCTGCTGCACGACTTTCAGCCGGGGCCTTTCCTGAGGTTGGTCCATCGTCCGCAAGCTCACCAGGTGAAGCGAAGACCCGCCGTCACCCGCGTGTCGGCGTTGATGGAATTGTGGGCCGCGATCAGTTGCAAGGCAATACGGTCGGCAACCGGCAGGATCGCCCGGGCATGCAGGTCGACGTTGTCGATCAGCGGGCTGTAGCCCACGCCACCGACGAGCAGAAGGTTGCGCGGCCCGTAGTAGGTGATCTCGAACATCCAGGTCCACAGGTTCTGGTAGTTGTTGAACACGGCCTGGGCCGAATTGTAAACCGTGGCCGTCGCTTCCCAGGACGGCGCGAAGGTGGCGCTGAGGCCCGAGCGGATCAGCCGGCCATCGTACTGCAGGCCGCCGAAGGCCTGACGGTAGCCGCCGAACCAGCGCAGCCAGTCGGTGAGATAGAAGGCGACGCTGCCGTCGATCCAGTGCTCGGTCGGCAGGCTGGTATGGCCGCGATAGTCGTAGACCAGGGAGAAGGCGTAGCGGAGCGGCACCAGCCGGTGGTAGCCCACGGTGATGTCGTTCGACGGCAGCGTGGCGAATCCGAGGAACGACACGGTCTGCAGCTCGTTCGTGAAATGTTGCCAGCCCAGCTCCAGTGTATCGAACGCCGTGATGCCGGCCATGGCGCGCGCGCCGAAGCCCCACGAACTGCCCTGCGCTGTCGACACCAGCATGCCACTCGCGTCCAACAGGTAGCGATAGACGTCGGGCGCCTTGGACAGTCCGATTTTCGCCTCCTCATTGTCGGGCTGGATCGTCAGCACGTGCTCGAACTCGGCTTTCGCCTGCTCGCGGTTGCGGTCGGCGAGCGCAAGCCAGGCCATGCCGTTCAACGCTTCGGAATCCTTTGGATTGACCGCCAGCAGCCTTTCATAGAGGCCGCGCGCCTCGTCGAGGCGATTCTGGCTGCGTGCGACCCGTGCCAGGCCGAGCAACGCCGGCCGCGAAGCAGAATCGCGCGCCAGGATCTGCTCGTAGACCCTGCGCGCCTCGGAGGGATGCTCGGCCTCCAGTGTGAAGCCGAGTTCGAGCGCCGGGTTGGGTTCCTGCGGCGCCATCTCAAGCGCCTTCTGCAGATACGTGATCGCCTGTTCGCGGTCGCCGGCATCGCGGGCCATCACGCCCAGGAACATGTAGACGCGATAGTCGCCCGAGCCTGCGGCCTGGCAGGCCGCCAGCAGCCGCCCGACGTCGGCCGTGGGACGCGGCTGCTGGCCGAACAGCCGCTGCGCCTGCTCGACATCACAGGTCGGCTGGGCACTGGCCGGCTGGGCGCTGGCGCCGATCGAGACCAGGAAGGCGGCGCATACCGCGACGAGCAGGCTGTTGAGACGCATCAACCGCATCATAGATCAAGAATGCGACTCAGTCCTGCCGGCCGGCTAAACAATGAGATAGGCCAGCAGCAGAAAGGCAAGCGTGGCGCCGACGGCGAGTTCGTACCAGAAGATGCGCCGCTCCTTGGCGACGTCCTGGGCCAGCAGGCGTTCGAAACCGTCGGTGCCGGTCACGTCGGAAGACGCGCCTTTCCGGACTTGATCGTCTTGTCCCATTTGAGATCGGAATTCCTGAGCTGGGAGACGATCGCCCCGACGGAGATGGCGCACAACAGGGGACCGTAGCCAACCAGTACCAGCAGGACGTTGCGCAAGGGCTTGGGTGCGCCCGCCTTGTCGAGGCGATAGACCAGCCAGGCGAGGATGGTCGAGATGGCCGACCAGCCGAGCACGACGTTCACGGCGATGTACTGCCAGGACCAGAGGCTGGGCTGCGGCGGCCAGTTCGCCTCGCCGACGAACGGCTTCAGCCCCAGCACCGCCAGCGTCATGACTCCCAGCGACAGCAGGCCGGGGAAGGCGATGCCCTCCAGCCAGCAGCCCTTGGCGGTCTCCGGGTCGATGGTGAAGGAATATAGCGTCTGGAACAGATAGCTGGCGAAGGTGACGCTCCACAGGGCCGAGAAGGCAGCCGGCGCCCACGGTGGCCACGCATAGAACAGTCCCACCAGGCCGAGCGACCCGACCATCATGAACAGCGGCATGAAGGCGATGCTGAACCACAGGAAACCGAAGGCGATGTCGCCTATCAGGCGGTTGCGGTCGGGTCGGAACCACAGGTCGCGGAAAGCCATGGTGATCTGCAGGTTGCCGCGACCCCAACGCAGTCGCTGCTTCCATAGGGCGGCGACACTGTCGGGCTCCTCGGCCCACACGACGGCGTTACCGTCGAACAAGGCCCGATGGCCGACGAGCTGCGTCTTGATGGTGGTGAAGGTGTCCTCGGCCAGCGTGCTGGTGTCGATGGCGCCGCCGATCGCCACCAGATTCTCGCGGGTGTGCAGCTGCGCGCCGCCCGCCATGCAGGGCAGGCCACCCATCACGTTCTGCGCCCGCCGCGCCGCCGCCTGGGCAGTGATGTATTCGAAGGCGATGAAGCGCGACAGCAGGCTCGCGGGCTGGCTGCCTTCCTTCACGTAGGCGGTGACGCCGCCAACCTCGGGATCGGCGAGGTGCCGGGTCATGCGCCTGAGGGTCAACGGCTCGAACAAAACGTCGGCATCCATGATCATCACGGCCTCGGCCCAGTCCTCGGCGAGGATCTCCCTGATGCCGTGGTTGAGCGTGTGCGCCTTGCCCTGGCCGCCCTTCTCGCGCCGCAGCTGGAACACCGAGCCGGGGTACTGCGCCATCTTCTCGCGCATGACCTCGGGCGTATGGTCGGTGCTGGCGTCGTCGACGACGTAGATGCGCCACTGGCCCGCCGGGTAGTCGATGCTCATCAGCGAATCGATGCTGGCGCCCAGCACGTCGGCCTCGTTCCAGGCCGGCAGCACGAAGGCCACGCGCGGCGTGAAATCACGGCACTTCGGATAGTGATTCCAGAAGCCGTGCAGGCCGACCGCCAGGAACTGGGCGAACGTCGCCAGGGTCGGCACCATGCCCAGCAGCACGAAGAAGAGGCAGACACCTATCAGGACATCCGTCATGTCAGGCATAGTCGGTTTCCCGGCGAGCCGCGACAAGAGCAAGCGGCGCGATGGCGGACACCTATTTCCACCGGGGATTGGCGATCGCGATCTTGTCGGCGATCGTGGCATCGAGATGCGCCATCAACGCCGCGTCGCCCTCGTCGCGGGCGCCGGTGCGCAATTGGCGGGCGAGCTCTCGGTTCAACTCGTCGAGCGTGCCGTCGCGGCCCAGCAGCTTCACCAACCGCTCATGCTCGCTCGTGTCGGCGGCCGGCCCCAGACGCGCCTCGCGCTCGAGAATGGCGAGCGAGTTCACGACCACGCGCATCTGGTAGCCGAGCCGCGGCTCGGCCTTGTCGAGCACGGGCGTCACTTCTTCGCGCAACAGGTCGGCGATGGCCGACAGGAGCTCGGCGGCGGTCGGACGATCCTGGGCCATCACACCTTCTCCTTCAGCAACTGCAGCAAGTCGACCTCGGTCTCCACGGCGCGGCGGCCGATCGAGGCGAGTTCCATCGACTTCACGGCACCGCCGAGATGCCGCCATGCCTGCTGATGGCAGATGATGCCCCAGCGCACCGTGCCGAATACCTCCCACCAATGGGCGCGGGCTGGATCGACCTTGACGCCGCCGGCGCGCTCGTAGGCCTGCCACAGCTCCTCGCGGCTGCCGAAGCCGCCGGCCGGCTTGTCGACGGCGCCGAAGCGCCAACTCTTTACGCACAGCCAGCCGAGATCCTCGATCGGATCGCCGAGATGCGCCCCCTCCCAGTCGAGGATCGCCGTCACGCCGCTTTCGTCGGCGAGATAGTTGCCCGTGCGGTAGTCGCCATGGACCAGCAGCGGCCGCGCGATCGGCGGCGGCCGGCGTCGGTCGAGCCAGCTGAGCGCCAGCTCGAACACCGGCTGCGGCTGGCTGAGTGCGTCCAGGGCGCGCCGCATGCCGGCGATGTGGTCGGCAGCCTCGCGATGAGCGAGCGGCGGCAGGTCGACCAGGTCGACGGCATGGATGCGC
Source organism: Pseudomonadota bacterium (assembly GCA_023416135.1). Taxonomy (GTDB): domain Bacteria; phylum Pseudomonadota; class Alphaproteobacteria; order Reyranellales; family Reyranellaceae; genus Reyranella. Next base: position 3,121 of record JAEZIF010000437.1, on the reverse strand, counting down.
GCCAGGATTTCGCCGAGCTGGCGGGCGATCAGCGTCCGCGCCGCCGCGTAGGGCGGGTCGCGCAGCAGCTTGCGGGCGATCGCCGTGCCACCGATGCGCCGCATGACGAATCCCTCACCCAGCCCGTCCTGCGGCGAGAGCTCGAACAGCACCTCGGGCGCGCGCACGCCGGCCTTGAAGGCGGCGGCCAGCACGCGGAACTCAGTGGCGCGGTCGAGCCCGGTGGCCGGCCGGTCGGGCTTGCCGCCTGCTTGGCCAATAGTCGGCGGATCGCGGCGGAGAACCAGGGTGTGGCGCTCGCCGTCGACCATGGCATCGAAGGTCCAGGTCTGCCGCGAGGCGCCACCCGACTCACGCGCCAGGCTTTCGATCGTCGCGGGCTTGCCGAAATGCCGGCCGGCCGCGCCGGCAAGGCCGGCGGCGACCTGGTCGGCTTCAGAGACTGTGTGAACGGTCATTTACCGGACTGTGGCATAGGGCCGGCAGCGTGGTAAGAGGGCGCCGCCACAAGGAGGAGAAGTCCGGACGTGTCGACTGATCTCGCGGCCATGCATGGCCTTTATCTGGAAGACCTCAAGGTCGGCATGTCGGCGATGTTCGGCAAGACGGTGACCGAGGCCGATATCGCGGCCTTCGCCGGCGTGTCGGGCGACACCAACCCGATCCATCTGCACGGCGGCTTCGCCGGGACGACGCGCTTCGGTCAGCGCATTGCTCATGGCATGCTGAGCGGCAGCTTCATCTCGACGGTGGTCGGCACCAAGCTGCCCGGCCCGGGATCCATCTACGTCTCGCAGACGCTCAACTTCACCGCGCCGGTCTCGATCGGCGATACTGTGACTGCAGTCTGCACCATCACCGACATCAACCAGGAGCGTCGGCGCGTGACGCTGAAGACGCAATGCCTCGCCGGCGAGAAGGTCGTGATCGACGGCGAAGCCGTGGTATCGGTGCCGCGCCGTACGCCGAAGAAATGATCCCGTCGTTCGACGACTGGCGAGCCATCGCCGCGCAGTGGCAGGGCGGGGCGGTGGCGCTGGGCAACTTCGACGGCGTGCATCGCGGCCATCAGGCGCTGCTCGACCGCACCGTCGAGCAGGCCAAGGTGCTGAACGCGCCAGTCTTGGCGCTGACCTTCGAGCCGCATCCGCGCCGCTTCTTCGTGCCCGACACCGGACCGTTCCGGCTGACCCTGCCGCCGGCCAAGCTCAGGCTGCTCGAGCAGTACGGCATGCAGGCCTTGCTGGCGCAGCGCTTCGATGAGGCCTTTGCCGCCCTGTCGGCCGACGCCTTCATCGACGATGTGCTGCTGAAGGGGATGAAGGCGCGGCATGTCGTGTGCGGCTACGACTTCACCTTCGGTGCCCGCCGTACCGGCAACGTCGAGAGGCTGCGCGAGCAGGGCCGGCAGAAGGGCTTCGGAGTCACCGTGGTCGATCCTGTGATGCGCGAGGGTGAGATCTACTCGTCGACCAGGATCCGCGAGTCGTTGCGTGCCGGCTGGGTCAGCGAAGCGTCCGAGCTTCTGGGTCACTCGTGGGAGATCGAGGGCACGGTCGAACTGGGCGACCAGCGCGGCCGTACCATCGGTTTCCCGACGGCCAATGTGGAACTCGGCGAGCATCTCAGGCCGCGCTTCGGCGTCTATGCCGTGCGTGTCCTGCTCGACGGGCAATGGCGTCCTGCCGTCGCCAACCTCGGCCGCCGCCCGACCTTCGGCAAGCTCAAGGAGAATTTCGAGGTCCACCTGTTCGGTTTCTCGGGCGACCTCTACGGCAAGAGCCTGCGCGTGGCGCTGATCGAGTTCATCCGGCCGGAGATGAAGTTCGGTGGTCTCGACCAGCTCAAGGCGCAGATCGCCGCCGACGGCGAGGCCGCACGCCGGCTGCTCTAAACGAGCGAGCGGCAGCGGCAGCCAGTTCTGCCTGCCTCAGCTGGGGCGCCGATCGCCCGCCTCGATGTAGCTGATCGGCGGCGTACGCTTCTTGAATGGCTTGCGGGTCTCGGCGTGGAGGCTGCGGAACACTGCCGGCGTCAGGGCGAGCCCGGTGCCGGGCAACGCCGCCGCGACGTTCACGGTCTTGCCGTTGCGCCAGGCGTGCTGGGCCAGCCGTTCGCGGCCGGCCGACTGCACCATCCGTATCGCCTGCACGCCGTCGTCGGCCGTTTCGGCCGGGAAGCGACCAAGGCCTGCGTCGCTGACGACGTGTCCGGTCAGGGCGAAGTAGCCCGTCATGATCGCCAGCAACGCCTGCGGCGCGGTCTTCTCCGCTTGATGCATATAGCCGGCAACATCATAGAATGAGGGGAGAGATCGCCGGCCCTGACCCGAAAAAGTCGTCCGGCAGTGGTGGAACTACCCGGACACGGTGCCGAGCGCGTCAAGCTTGTCGGCGGCGGCACGAAAAAATTCCCCGGAGCGAAGCGGCGAGGGCGGTTCTGTAAAGGAACTGCAGTTGTTGCGATGGGCAAAAACTTAGGTTATATTCAGCGGTGTTCGGCGTGACACCCCGGCGGATTGACCCTCTCCGGCACCATCCCTAGATTGAAAGTCCCATGTTCATCGGGGCCCTTCAGGAGCGAATTATCCGCCCGGTCCGCTAGCGGCGGCCGGGTCGTTTTGCCTGTACGTGGCCATCGCCTGGGTGGCTATTCTCTCGCTCCTCCTGCACCGAGTTTCTCGTGACAACTGACTATAAATCCAGCGTCTTCCTGCCCAAGACCGACTTCCCCATGCGCGCCGGCCTGCCCAAGAAGGAGCCGGAGCTCCTGAAGCGCTGGGCCGACATGGAGCTGTTCCAGCGCCTGCGCATCGAGAGCCGCGGCCGCCCCAAGTTCGTCCTGCACGATGGCCCTCCCTACGCCAACGGCAACCTCCATATCGGCCATGCGCTCAACAAGATCCTGAAGGACCTCGTCACGCGGACCCAGCAGATGCTGGGCAAAGACAGCCATTACGTACCGGGCTGGGATTGCCATGGCCTGCCGATCGAATGGAAGATCGAGGAGGAGTACCGCGCCAAGAAGCAGGACAAGGATGCCGTGCCGGTCGGCGAGTTCCGCCGCCAGTGCCGCGCCTTCGCCGATCACTGGATCGGTGTGCAGCGCGAGGAGTTCAAGC
>JAEZIF010000423.1 GCA_023416135.1 Pseudomonadota bacterium | reverse complement strand
GACGACGACAAGGGCTGGGGCGCCAATCTGGCGGTCGACATGATGGCGATCGTGCACGCCACGCAGGAAGCCTATCCGGCGCTGAAGCAGGTCCAGGGCAGCGTGGTGAACATCTCCTCGATCGCAGCCTTGCATCCGGCGGCGCGCCAGCCGCCCTACGGTGCCATCAAGGCCGCGGTGATCCATTACACGGTCACCCAGGCCGCCATGTACGCCAAGGACCGCGTGCGCGTGAATTGCATTGCCCCGGGCTCGATCGAGTTCCCGGGCGGTGTGTGGGACCGTCGCAAGACCAGCGATACCAAGCTCTACAACACCACCCTGGCCTCGATCCCCTTCGGCCGCATGGGCTACGCCGAGGAGGTCGCGAACGTGGCGCTGTTTCTGGCGTCGCCATTGGCGTCGTGGGTGACCGGCCAGGCGATCGCCGTGGCGGGTGGGCAGGGGCTGTAGCCGAGACGCCACCGCACGGCCCGGCCGTGTCAAGACGGTGACGAGACTGCCGGGCGCATCACCGCGCCTGGGATTGGCGTTAATGTGGGGCTGACGGCGTGATCGGTCCCGCAGGCCACGCCGCGAAGCGGCCGACGCGGTGCCGGCCGGTCGCCCACTCGGGTGGGGAAGGAATGCGGCCTGAAAGACCTCACGGATGGTTACGGGCCCAGGCTCGCTCCGCGATGTGTCCACGGCGAACTTCGCTCAGGCCCATGCGCAGTTGCGCCCGCCCTACATGCCGCGCGCAGCCGCAACGCAGCTCGACTGGGTCGACTTCGCGCTGATCGGTCTCTTCCTGATCGGTCTCTACACCAACTTTACGATCATGATCTCGGCCAAGGTGCCGCTGCCGTCGGCGCCCTCCGGCGTCGCCGGGTTGATCCTGTTGTGGCGCCGGCGTGACCTGATCACCCAGCGCGCGCTCGTCGGGCTGATGGCCATCGTGGCGCTGTACATGATCTCCATCCTGTGCGCGACCAACGTCTCCTTCCTGGCCCGGCGCACGAATGGGCTGATCCAGCTCACGTATTCGTTGGTCATCGGCTACGCACTGTTCCTGACGGTCTGCCAGGCGAGCCGCCGACAGATCGCCGGCCTCTTCCTGGGCTTCGCCCTGGTGATCCTGGTCGGCTGCCTGCTCGAGAGCTACGCGGGACTGCGCCCTGTCAGCGACGCCGTGCGCCGGGTCCTCTACAGCAAGGGCGTCTACGAGAACGATCTCAGGGACGTGCTGTTCTACAACCGCGTGCGTCCGAAGTTCTTCGCCTCGGAGCCGGCCAGCGTAACCTTCTGCTACACGTTGTTCAGCTTCATCTGGCTGGTCGCGAGCCCTTGGCGCGGCAAGCTCGCGGGCTATCTGGCGCTCGTTGGAGTCGGTCTGTTCGCCATGCCGGGACCGACGCTGCTGCTGATGCTGCTCCTGCTCTTGCCCTACCTGCTTTTCCTCAACAGCCGCCGTAACGGCCGTATCGACGCCACGCGCTTCCTGATCGTCGCCTGTGCGGCGGCGCTCTTCGTTGGCCTGTTCTTCGTGCTGGCCCAGACGCTGTTCACCGAGCGGCTGGCGGCGATCATGGCGGGCAACGATCCCAGCTCCTTCTACAGGGTGCAGGGACCGGCGATGGCGGCTTTCGAAATCATGGGTCGCTATCCGATCGCCGGCGCCGGCCTGACCGGCGAGCCCTTCATCGAGAGGGAGGTCACCAACCTCTATCTGCGCTCACGCTACTATTCGGCCAGTTGGGCGGTCGTCTCACCGTCGACGGAGTTGCTGATCAATTATTTCTGGCTGCACTGGATCTATCTCGGATTCGTCTGGGGCGTGGCCATGATCGCGGTCATCACGATCTGGCTGCGCGTGCTTCATGTGCCGAGCCCCGCCTTCTGCTGGATGTCATGGGCGATCCTCGGACAGGCATCCGGCGCCTATGTCGGGCCGACCTGCTGGGCGGTGCTCTTTCTGTGCGCTGCCGGCGCCGTGCTGCATGAGCGATCGGCCGAAGCGGCAGCCGCCGGTCGACGCGGACCGGCGCTGTATCCGACCTTCGGCCCGGCGGCCGACCCGGCCGAACCAAGCGCTGCCGTCCCGAAGCGCCGCGATGCGGCTCGTCCGGTCGCGATCGTCTCGCATCCCGATACCGTCTGAGCGAGTTGCCTCGCATGGCTGGGCTGGTCCACTCTCGGCTTCCAATCGTGCAGGGAAACCGGAGGCAATCGTGGCGCTCACGCTCAGCAGCAACAGTTTCAAGGAGGGCGAGACCCTCGGGATGGACCACATCCTGTCGGCCGATTACGGCTTCGGCTGCGGTGGCGGCAACAAGTCGCCGCATCTTTCGTGGTCCGGCGCGCCGGCAGGGACCAAGAGCTTCGCCGTAACCTGCTTCGATCCCGACGCGCCGACCGGCAGCGGCTTCTGGCACTGGGTGGTGGTGAACATCCCGGCCGACGCGACCGAGCTCAAGCTCGATGCTGGCAACCCCAAGGCCGGCCTGCTGCCCAAGGGCGCGCTGCAGACGCGCACCGATTTCGGCGCGCCGGGCTATGGCGGGCCGTGCCCGCCCGAGGGCCACGGCCCGCACCGCTACGTCTTCACGCTGTTCGCCGTGAAGCAGGACGCGCTGCCGGTCAACGCCGACACGTCGGCCGCCATCGTCGGCTTCCAGCTGCATTTCAACACGATCGAGAAGGCGATGCTGACCGGCAAGTTCGCGCGCTAGCGGGGGAGGAAGGGGAGATGTCGTCGACTGAACCGACCGCGATCAGCTCGCACCTCGCGGTGCGGCCCGAATGGCTCGCCAAGCGCCGCGAGGCGCCGCTCGAGCCCGACCTGCCGATCGTCGATCCGCACCACCACCTGATCGATCGTCCGGAAAGCGGCACCTATCTGCTGCCGGATCTCCTGAAGGACATCGCCGAAGGCGGCCACAACGTGATCGCCACGGTCTATCTCGAGTGGCTGTCGATGTATCGCACCGACGGGCCGGCCGAGATGCGCCCGGTCGGCGAGATCGAGTTCGCCAACGGCGTGGCAGCGATGAGCGCCAGCGGCGGCTACGGCAAGCCGCGCCTCTGCGCCGGCATCGTCGGGCATGCCGACCTGCCGCTGGGCGCGCGCGTGCGCGAGGTCCTGGAGGCGATGATCGGGGCAGGCGGCGGCCGTTTCCGCGGCATCCGCTTCATCGCCTCGACCCATCCGGACCAGACGCAATGGGGCGCCACGGCCGTGCGCCCGGAAGGCTTGCTGCTCGACAAGAAAGTGCGCGAGGGCTTCGCCCAGCTGGCGCCGCTGGGGCTCAGCTTCGATGCCTGGGTCTACCACACGCAGCTCGCCGACGTGCTCGACCTGGCGCGGGCCTTTCCCGGCACGACGATCGTGCTCAACCATGTTGGCGGCCCGATCGGGCTCGGTCGCTACAAGGGCAAGCGCGACGAGGTGTTCGCCGAGTGGAACAAGAGCATCCGTGCCATCGCCGGATGCCCCAACGTGAACGTGAAGCTGGGCGGTCTCGGCATGCGGTTGCTCGGCTTCGACGTGCATGAGGGCGAGTCGGCGCCGAGTTCCGAGCAGCTTGCCGCGCTGTGGCGGCCCTACATCGAGACTTGCGTGGAAGCCTTCGGCGCCGATCGTGCCATGTTCGAAAGCAATTTCCCCGTCGACAAAGGCTCCTACGGCTACGGCGTGTACTGGAACGCCTGCAAGCGGCTTGTCGCCGGGGCGAGCGCCGCCGAGAAGAAGAGCCTGTTCAGCGGGACCGCATCGAAGGTCTATCGTCTCGGCCTCTGAATTGATTGTTGCATCGCAGCACGCGTTTCTCCTGTCATTCGGCGGCGTCTTGCCGAATGATCGCGGCAAGAACAACGAAGATCGCGGGGAATGACGACCGTCGTCGCCGAGGACAAAGGCGGCCTGTTCACGATCAGCGGGCGGCAGTGGCTCATCCTGTTGATGGTCCAGCTCGCCAACATGCTGTTCGGCATGACCATCACCATCGCCAA
>JAEZIF010000388.1 GCA_023416135.1 Pseudomonadota bacterium | reverse complement strand
TTGCCCTTGGACTTGGACATCTTCTGTCCCTTCTCGTCCGTCACCAGGCCGTGCAGGTAGACGGTGCGGAAGGGCACGTCCTTCATGAAGTACATGCCCATCATCATCATGCGGGCGACCCAGAAGAACAGGATGTCCCAGCCGGTCACCAGCACGTTGGTCGGATAGTACTTCTCGAGCGCCTTCGTCTCATCGGGCCAGCCGAGCGTCGAGAACGGCCACAGCGCCGAGCTGAACCAGGTGTCGAGGACGTCGGGATCGCGCTCGAGCGCGACGTCCTTGCCGTAGTGGGCGCGCGCCTCGGCCTTGGCCTCGGCCTCCGACATCGCCACGAAGACCTTCTTGTCCGGGCCGTACCAGGCCGGGATCTGATGACCCCACCAGAGCTGGCGCGAGATGCACCAAGGCTCGATGTTCTCCATCCAGCGGAAGAACTCCTCCCGGCCGCGCTCGGGCACGAAGGTCACGCGGCCGTCGCGCGCCGCCGCGATCGGCTGCTCGGCGAGCTTCCTGGCATCGGCGTACCACTGCTCGGTCAGGAACGGCTCGACCGGCACGCCGCCGCGATCGCCATAGGGCACGGTGTGGCTGTGCGGCTCGATCTTCTCGACGAGGCCCGCCGCCTCCATGTCGGCGACGACGCGCTTGCGCGCCTCGAAGCGGTCGAGGCCGCGATACTTCTCCGGCGCCTTGTCGTTCAGGCGCGCGAACTTGTCGAAGATGCTGATGGCCTCGAGCGCGTGGCGGCGGCCGACCTCGAAGTCGTTGAAGTCGTGCGCCGGCGTGATCTTGACCGCGCCCGAACCCTTCTCAGGATCGGAGTACTCGTCGGCAACGATCGGGATACGGCGACCGACTAGGGGCAGGATCGCCTGCTTGCCGACGAGGTGCTTCCACTTGGGATCGTCGGGATGCACTGCAACGCCGGTGTCGCCCAGCATGGTCTCGGGCCGCGTCGTCGCCACGACGATGTGCTCGTCGCTGCCCTCGATCGGATACCGGAAGTACCAGAGGTGACCCTTCACTTCGCGCGATTCCACCTCCAGGTCGGAGATCGCGGTCAGCATCTTGGGATCCCAGTTGACCAGCCGGTTGTCCTTGTAGATCAGGCCCGCCTTGTAAAGGTCGACGAATACCTTCAGGACCGCGGCCGACAGGCCCTCATCCATGGTGAAGCGCTCGCGGCTCCAGTCGCACGAGGCGCCGAGCCGGCGCAGCTGGCCGGTGATGGTTCCGCCCGAATAGGCCTTCCATTCCCAGACCTTCGCCAAGAACTCCTCGCGGGTGAGCAGTTTCCTGTTGCCATCACCCTTGCCGGCCCCTTCGACCGCGAGCCCGATGCCCTCCTGCTCGAGATTGCGCACCACGACCATCTGCGTGGCGATGCCGGCATGGTCGGTGCCGGGCTGCCACAGCACGTCGTCGCCCTTCATGCGCCGCCAGCGGATCAGCACGTCCTGCAGCGTGTTGTCGAGGGCGTGTCCCATATGCAGGCTGCCCGTGACGTTGGGCGGCGGAATGACGATGCAATAGGAAGCCTTGGACGATTCCGGATGCGCACGGAAGGCGCCGCCCTGCTCCCATTCCGGGTACAGGCGGGCTTCGATCTCCTTGGGGTCGTAGGTTTTGTCGAGCATTTCCGAGCCTTATAACGAAAAACGCCACGGATGGCGCCGTGGCGTTGGGTTCCTGGGGGCGCCTGGGGGGTCAGCGGCGGGTCAGCCGGACGATTTCCCGTTCAACGTAACGCTCGACGAGCTGCGGCAGGTTCTGGTCGAGCCACTCCTTGAGCATCGGCCGGAGCGTCTCCTTGACCAGTTCCTCGACCGTCTTGCCGCCAGCGCCCACGACCGGGCCTGGATCCGCAGCGGCCGGCGCCGGCACGCTGTCCTGAACGGCCTTGTTGAGGCGGGCGAACGCCGAGGCGGTGCTGCCTGCCGCGCCGCCACCGATCAGCGATGAATCTCCGGACTTCGCCGGCTCGACCGACGGCTGCGGCATTTCCGCGGCGCGCACCGGATCGATGCGCGGCGGCGGGACCGGAGGCGCCACGGGGGCCGACCTCGGCTCCTCGATGAGATCGGTGAGCAGCAGGACGTCATCGCGGCCGGCGGCATGCCGTTTGGGCTCGCCCTCTGATCCGATGCGGGGCGGCGTAGCGACCGGCCGGCCGCTCGGCTGGGCGGCGGTCTGCGGGCTGCTGACCTGAGCGCGCGCCTCGTCGTCGGAAATGATCTTCCTGATCGATGCCAGGATGTCATCCATCGACGGGTCGTTGGCGTTCTTGGGATCAGCCATCACCGGCTCCCGAATCCCCCGCTGGTCGTGGTCGTCGGGGCTGGCGCCGGCGGCGGCCCCTGCGTCTCACCGGCGGTCCCCCAGCCGATCCAACGGGAGCCCACCTCGTTGTAGTAGCGCTCCTCGTCGTAATACTCGACCGGCAGGGCCAAGGTGCGCGCGGTCAGGCGGCCGATGCCGGCCAGCACGCCGTAGTACGACACCTGCGTGTCGCGCCGCGCCTGCACCAGGTTGACCTGGGAGTTCAGCAGTTCCTGCTCGGCATTCAACACGTCCAGCGTGGTGCGTGAGCCGACCAGCGCTTCCTGGCGCACGCCGTTCAACGCCACTTCGTTGGCGCGCACCTGCGCCTCGAAGGACGTAACGCGCGAGCGCGACGCGTCGAGCTGGCGCCAGGCTCGGATCACGTTCTCGGCGGCCGTGCGACGCGCGCTGTCGAGCTCGTTGCGGCGCTGGGAAACCAGCTCCTTGGCCTGGCGGATGCGCGACCATTCGCTGCCATTCTGGTAGATCGGCACCGTCGCCTGGAGGCGCACCCCATAGGTGTAGTAGCGATCGTTCGGCACCTGCAGGTCGAACTGCTGCTGGACGACGCCGACCAGGTTGACCTGGGGCAGCAGGTCGCCGACGGCAGTATTCACACTGTAGTTCGCGGCGGAAATCCGGTACTGCGCCGACACAGCGCGCGGCCCCAGGTCCATGGCGAGCGAGATCGCCTCCTCTTCGCTCACCGGCAGGCCGCCGATCAACGGCATCTCGCCCAACCGACCCGGCCTCTGCCCGATGGTGCGCTGGAACGCCGCCTCGGCGATGCGAATCTGCGTCTCGGCCTGCACCAGGTCGGCGCGCGCGCCCTCGAGGCGCGCCTCGGCCTGCGACACGTCGGTGATCGTCAATTCGCCGACGCGGAAGCGCTCGCGCGTTGCGTCCAACTGCTGGATCAGCACCCGCACGTTGTTGCGGCGGGCGTCGGCGATGGCGATGTTCTGAACCAGGTCGGCGTATGACGTCACCGCAGCCAGCAGCACGTTCTGCTCGGTGTCGGCAAGCGATGCGCGCTGGGCCTGGATGTTGGCCTGGGCCGTCTTGGTCTCGGAGACGGTCTTGCCACCGCGGAAGATCGGCTGGACCACCTGCAGGGTGGTGAATTTCCCGTTCAGGAAGAGGAAGGTCGGCGCCGTCCGAATTGAATACGAGTCTTGCTGGACCTTGTTGTACTCGAGAGAGAGCGTGACCCTCGGCCGCCAGTTGGAGACAGCCTGAGCCAGCGTTTCATCAGTCTGCCGCAGCACCGCGCGACTGGCCAACAGGTCGGGATTGCTGTTGTAGGTGGTCGACAGCGCCTCGATCAGGCTTTGCGCCTGGCCGTTCGGGGCGGTGCCCAGGCCGACCGCGAGCACGCACATCGCCGCTGCGCGCGCAAGCCTCAAGCTGGGCCGGATACGCAT
>JAEZIF010000329.1 GCA_023416135.1 Pseudomonadota bacterium | reverse complement strand
CCGCAGGCCGTGCCGATCGGGTTGTCGATGAACTCGGCGTTCTCCGGCAGCATCGCCTGCTTCTTGTTGTTGGGCGGCATGACGCGGCCGCGCCGCGCATAGTTCTGCTCCATGCGCGTCATCCAGTACTCGTTCAGCACCAGCTTCACGCCGCTCGCCTCGGCCGCCACCTCCTGGGAGAGGTCGTCGACGGTAGGCCCCAGTCCGCCATTGACGATCACGGCGTCGGCCCGTTCGCCGGCCTGGCGGAAGGCCTGCAGCAGGCTTTCCCCGTCGTCGCCGACGGTGGTGCCCCAGTGCACGGTGAGCCCGGCATCGCCGAGCCGCCGCGCCATGTGGCTGTAGTTGGTGTTGACGGTCTTGCCGGTGAGGATCTCGTCGCCGGTGCACAGGATTTCTACGCGCATGGTGCTCCTTTGGGCGACGATGATGCCTCAAGCGCCGCGTCCGGTCACCGACGGCCTCATCTTTCGCCGGGCTTCCGGGTGACGAACAGAAAGGCGAGCGGTGCGGTCAGCAACGGCACCAGGGTCATCAGGTGAAAGGCGTTGATGTAGCCCACCATGCTGGCCTGGCGCTGGATCTCGGCGGCCAGCCGCGCCTTGACGTGGCTGTCGCCGAGATGGCCCAGCGTCGTGGTCCAGGGGGCGAGGAGGTCGCGGGTGAAGTCGGTGACCGAGCTCGTGAGGTTGAGGTTGGCCTCGGCCATGGAATGGGCGAACACCACCAGGACCACCGACACGAACATGCTGCTGCCCAGCATGCGGATAAGCGCGAAGATGGCGTTGCCCTGGGTCAGGTAGCGCGCCGGCATGGTCGAGAAGGCGAGCACCGCCATCGGCGTGTAGGAGAGCCCGAAGCCGAACCCGTGCACCATGTTGCTCCACATCACGTCATGCGAGGTGATGTTGATGTCGAACGAACCCATCCACAGGCCGGCCACCGCCTGGATGGAAAGACCCATCGCCAGGCACAGTCGCGGGCTGATCCGGGTGAGCTGGGCCACGACGAAGAACGAGCCGAGGTTGCCGAGCCCGCGCGCCGCGATCAGGTAGCCGATCAGCGTCTCGGGATAGCCCTGCAGTTCCTGCAGGAGGGGCGGGAACAGCACCATGGGCGTGTATTGCAGCATGCCCATGATGAGGGCGATGGCCGAGCCGACGGCGAAGTTGCGGTCGAGGAAGGTGGCAGGCTCGAACAGGGGCGCCCGCGCCGTCGCCGTGTGGATGGCGAACATGGCGAAGAACAGCACCGCCAGGCCGCATTCGACGGTGGCCTCCGTCGAGTCGAACCAGTCGTTGCGCTGGCCGCGGTCGAACAGGAGCTGGGCGGCGGCAATGGCGATGCCGATGAAGGCGAAGCCCGTGTAGTCGAAGGGTTTGGCCGTGCCTTTTTCCTGGTCGCCCAGTGCGGCCAGCACGCAGCCGAGGGCGACCAGGCCAAGCGGCAGGATGAGAAAGAAGGTCCAGCGCCAGCTCATGAGATCGGTCACCAGGCCGCCGAAGGTCGGGCCGATGATCGGGCCCATCACGCCGCCGACGCCCCACATCATGATGATGAAGGGATGCTGGCTGCGGTGGAACGAGGACAGCAGGATGGTCTGGCCCATGGGAAAGATCGGCGCGCCGAAGGCGCCCTGGACCACGCGCAGCGCCAGCAGCGCCTCCAGCGAATCGACCAGGCCGCACAGCATCGACGCCACGGTGAAGCCGATCACCGAGCAGGCCATCAGGCGGCGCCAGCCGAGCGTGGCGGCCAGCCACCCGGTGAGCGGCGTGGCGATGGCGGTGGCCACGAGATTGAAGGTGAGGACCCAGGAGATCTGCTCCTGGGTGGCCGACAGTGCACCCTTGAGCTGGGGCAGGATGACGGTAACGCTGGTGGCGGTGAGTCCGAACAGGATCGTCGTGAATTGCACCGACAACAGGATCAGCCATTGCCGGCCCGAGAGGGATCCCATGACGCGATCGTAGACCGCCGGTTGCGCCGGGCAAGACGTCCGCAGCTGAACGAAATGCCGGTCTGCGTTGCAATATCGTGCAGGGCCACCCGTTCGGCCCTGCATTTTGCCGCCGACCGGCGTCGTGCCACACTCGATCAAACCCTGGAGGCAAACGTCGATGACTGCTCTATCGCCCGATCTTCGCGAAGCGCTGGCCAAGGTCGGCACGTCGACGCTCACCGGCGTGCTGAACCGCCGCGGGCTCAAGAGCATGACACTGTTCGACGTCTGGCCGCTCAGGCCCGAGCAGCCGCGCCTGGTCGGCATCGCCTTCACAATGCGGTTCATTCCGTCGCGCGAGGACATGGACGGTCCCACCTCCAGGAACCGGTCGACGATCCAGCCGCAGGCGATGGAGGAATGCCCGCCCGGCCACGTGCTGATGATCGATTCGCGCGGCGATTCGCGGGCCGCCTCGGCGGGCGACCTCTATGTCGGCCGGCTGAAGGCGAGGGGTGCGGCGGGCATCGTCACCGACGGCGGCTTTCGCGACACCGACGGTGTGTTCAAGACCGGCCTGCCGGCCTATCACCGCCGGCCGTCCTCGCCGCCGAGCCCGATCGCCCATCGCCCGATCGACCTGCAATTGCCGATCGCCTGCGGCGGCGTCGCCGTCTATCCGGGCGACATCGTCGTCGGCGACCGCGATGCCGTCCTGGTGATCCCGCCGGACATCGTCGAGGCGGTGGCCCAGGAGGCGCTCGACACCTACCATTACGAGGAGTTCGCCGAGGCCGAGGTGGCCCGCGGCCGCTCGCTCAAGGGCCTGTTCCCTGCGGCGAGCGACGAGGCCAGGCGCGACTACGAGGAGTGGAAGAAGAAGAAGAGCTAAGCCAGCGTCGTCCTTATCTCCAGCCCACTCTTCAAGGTCAGCGTCACCGGCGTGCGCTCGGCGATGTCGGCCATGCGCTTCTTCTGCTCGGTATCGACGCCGCCTTCGATGGTGAGCACGCGATCGATGTGCTGCTTGTCGCCCTCGCGCACGAAATGCACGTCGGCGTGCACCGCCGTCACCGGCCACTGCTTGCGCTCGGCATACATGCGTAGCGTGATCGCCGTGCACGCCGCCAGCGCCGAGGCCAGGAGTTCGTAGGGCCCGGGGCCCACGTCTTTGCCGCCCAATGCCGGTCCCTCGTCGGCGGTCAGCCGATGATGGCCGGTGACGATGGCAGTCCGGTAGTTCGTCGTGCCGATGCTTGCCCTGGCGTGCGCCATGCTTACCTCCTGAGCGGAGGCTGCAGTCTAGCGCCGCCCCCGCCTCGCTGCCTTCCTGGCGGCCTTTGGTGCGGCCTTTCGCGCGACCTTTCGCGCGACTTTCCGGACGTTGCGCTTGGTCCGCGACACTGCCTTGCGGGCGACCTTCTTTACCGACTTCTTCGCCGCCTTTTTCCTGGTCGCGACCTTGCGCTTGCCGGTGGCGATCTTGCGATTCACGGCCTGAACCGCCTGTCGGCCGGTGCGCACGACCGCGATCTCCGCCCGCACGACGGCGTCAGCGACCTTGTCGACGATTTTCCTCTTGGCCATTTGCCGCTTGTCCCCTGCCTGACTCTCGTCGATTAACGCAGCAGCCTCGCCGAGGTTGCGAAAGGGCTACCGATACATCCGCATCCACTTGCGATCGATGTGGTCCTTCCACCACCACACCCATTGCCCTTCGACCGCCCAATTGCCTCTGGTGGCGACGGCGCGGCCATCGCCGGTACCGAGGATGGAGAGATAGCGGCGCTGCGGCACGAACGGCTGCGGCGGCTCACCCTCGAGCACGCGTCGCAGATTGTCCGCGAGCGGCGGGCCCTGGCGCACCGCGAAAACACCCGCCTTGGGCCGGCGATGCGCTGTCGCGGTGACGCAATCGCCGGCGCCGAAGATGCGGTCGTCGCCGGTCGAGCGCAGCGTGGCGTCGACGGCCAGGAAGCCGCGCTCGTCGAGCGGCAGGCCGGTCGCCGCGAACCACGACGCCGCGCTCGCCTCGGTGACGACGAACACCGCGTCGGCCCGGTGCCATTGGCCGTCGGCG
>JAEZIF010000296.1 GCA_023416135.1 Pseudomonadota bacterium | reverse complement strand
CGCCCTTGAGCAGGCGGGCGATCTTGCCCTCCTCCTTGTCCACGCACACCACGTCATGGCCGAACTGGGCGAAGCAGGCGCCGGACACCAATCCGACATAGCCCGAGCCGATCATGGCGATGCGCATCGTCGTCCTCCGAATAATGCAATGAAGCCCGGCAAATAGCGGAAATCGATGACAATTGGAATACCGGCGGCCTGGGTATTCCCTTCTACGAGACGCGGACGCCCGCTTGTTCGCTCGCGAGACGCGCGAGACGCGCCAGCGCTGTCGAGCCGTGCCTCGGCGATCGCTGACGCAGCTCCTGTACGCCGAGCGATCGCATGGTGCGAGCGAGATCGTCCACCGCCTGCCCTGCGAACCTCGGCAGATTTGGTATCGCGCCGAATTCGGAGGCAACGATGCGAAAGAAGCCGGCATGCGGCGCGATGTCCGATACCAGTGCCAGCCTCAACTCCTCGCGGCGAGCCGACGCGCCGGCGACGGCACCAAGACAGAGCAACTTGGGCCGCGCGTCCGCGCGTATGCGGGCAACATCCAATGCGCATCTCAGGCCCGCGAGCGGATCTGCAACGATGAAGTCGCTAACGACCGCAGCGTAGCCCGGGTGAAGCCGCTCGATGGTCTGCTGTGCCGCCTCGATCCTCGCTTGCCGTTCCGCCCCAAACGACGCCCCTCCGCGATGCCAGACGAAGACATCGGCTGCCGCGACATGCCGCCAGCCGTCCGCAATCGCCCGCAGAGAGAAATCATTCTCCTCGCCATAGCCGCGGCCAAAATTCTTCTCGTCGAAGAGACCGATCCTGGCGAGGCAGGCACGCTTCACGGCCATGCAAAATCCATGCGCAGTCGGCAGCTCGACCGGCGCATGGGTGAGACCGGCGCAGTACCGGTCGATCGCGGCAAAGTCGGCATCGGCCAGGGAATGGTTGTCGCACAGGAAATGCGGGTAGCTGAGGATCGTCGCCGCATTGGAGAGCGGCGACGCCGTTGCCGTCATCGCCGTGCCGTGCAGAGCCGCCATCAAGCGGTCCAGCCAGTTGCCATAGACCCGGGTGTCGGAGTTGAGCAACACCACATCGCGCTCCCCATGAAGCATGAAGGCGCGATTGGCCGTGGCCACGAAACCCATGTTGCGGTCGTTGGTCAGCAGCGTCAGATGGCCCGCGCGAGCCAGGGCCTCGAGGTCGTGGCGTAGCGCCAGATCCGGCGATGCATCGTCGATGACGGTCAGTTCGTGCGGCGTGGCAACGTCGGCCTGCAGCACGCTTTCGAGCGTGCGCAAGGTCAATCGCCGCGCGCCATGGACCGGGATCACGACATCGACTCGTGCTGCTCCAGGATCGTGCCGTGGTGCTCGCGCCAGCAAGCCGGGCAGATCCGGCAGGACATCCGGTTCGCCGACAGCGTCGTCCGACCGCGTAAGCCGACGCTCGGCGCGACCAAATCGCAGGTAATGGGCGAATGGCTCGTAACCAGTCGCCGCGACATCGGGGTTCAGCCGACGATACGCCATCGGGTCGAAGTCCGGCCGCGGCTGCAGCCCGGCGGCAGATCCGATCAGCAGGTAGTGCAGAAGCGCAGCGCGACGGGACCCAAAGCGGCGCCCAGCCGATCGCCCGTAATGGGCCGCATCGAATCCGTGTCGGCGATCGGCCAGGACCGCGTCGTCAAGTCCGGCACGGGCGCAAAGCCAACGCGCCAGCGGCGGCGCCGCAGCCGGCAGCAGTCCGGCCAGCAGGCGATCCTTGGAATTCACCACGGCATTGCCCGATTGCGCGGCCGCGGCGGGCAGGCCATATACTCGGGCATCCGTCGAGTGACTTCGAGGCGCCGCAACACGACAGCGTTCAAACAGTCCATCCCCTGCATCTGTCGGCGCCGGCTTTCAGGCAGCTCAGGGCCCCAATCTCACCATCGGCCGATGCCACCGCGCATTTATCTCGACCTGTCGCGCCTGATCTACGCCATCTTCACCCGCACCCCGGTCGGCATCCCGCGGGTCGAGCTCGCTTACGCCGAGCACTTCATTGCCAACTTCCCGGATCGCACGACATTCGTCGTTGTCGACGCAGTCCGGCGGTTCCGCGTTCTCGACTTCAAGCGCGGCGCCGATTTCGTCGCAGCCATTGCGGATTATTGGCGTGGCGATGTCGCGTCCGACGGTCGCTATTTCGCATTGATCCTGCGCCACGTGCGGATTCATACCGAGCTCCTGTTCCGGTCGGGCAACAGCCTGTCAAAGACTGTAGCGGGCGCCGATGAGCCCGGCATCTATGTCATTTCTTCGCAGCTCCATATGGAACGCCCCGCTCCAATCGAGCGTCTGAAGAAGGATGGGAAATTGCGCCTGGCCTATTTCGTCCACGACATCCTGCCGGCCACCCTTCCGGAGTATTTTCCACGCGATGCCAAGGACCGATGCGTGCGGCGCATGCAGGCGACGGCGCGGTTGGCGGACATCATCATAGCCGGTTCACGAGATACCGCGCACGCCTTCCAGAAGGCTTTCGGACAAGGCCAAAGGAAACTCTCGATCGTCGTCGCTCCACCTGGGCTGAGCATTCCAACGATCCCGCCGGAGCCTGCCCAAGTGTCGTCCGCATCGCCCTACTTCGTGATGGTCGGCACCATCGAGCCCAGGAAGAACCACCTGCTCCTTCTGAAGCTGTGGCGGACGCTGCATGCGGAACTGGGGCAGAACGCGCCGAGACTGATCCTCATCGGCAGCCGGGGCTGGGAGAACGAGAACGTCATCGACATGCTCGAGCGCAGCCCTGCCCTGACGTCGCTCGTCGAAGAGCGCAGTCGCGCCTCCGACAACGAGATGGCGGCGCTCGTGCGCGGCGCCCGCGCCCTGCTCATGCCGTCGTTCGCCGAAGGCTATGGATTGCCGTTGGCCGAAGCGCTGGCTCTCGGCGCTCCCGTGCTGTGCAGCGACATTGCGGTTTTCCGCGAAGTCGGCGGCGACGTACCGGAATTCATCGATCCTCTCGACGGGCCGACCTGGCGACAGGCCATCATCGACTATGTCCCAGCGGATTCGAAGCGTCGGCAGACCCAGATCCAAAGGCTGCGCGACTGGAGGGCACCGAGCTGGCAACGCCATTTCGAAACGATCATTCCCGTTCTGGACCCGGCCAACGAACAGCAATCACGTGCGGACGATGTAGCTACTACGAAGTCGCAATAGCTCATCGAGGAGGCGCTGTGGCTGTTTCGCCAGCACCAGCGGCAACAACAGCCCGCGACGCAGGGCACGCAAACGGGCCGCCGGCGCCCCCAGGTCGAATGCCACGATCGGCAGCCCTCTCTTCAAACCCTCTGTCAGCACAAACGACCAGGTTTCCGGCCATATCGCCGGAAACAGGATCACATGGGGCGCGGCCTCAGCGATCAGGCGATCGAGTTGGTCCGGACGATAGGCGCCGGTCACCGTCACGCCCGGCGGCAGGCGCTCCGACGTCGGGCCCAACACAGATAACGCCAGCGGAGCACCATTGTGTCGGATCGCCTCGGCCAGCGCTTGCACGACGCGAAGGCCCTTCGACACGTTGAGCGCTCCCAGGACGGCAACGCGCAGCGGGTCGTCGACCGAAAGCCGAGGCGTTCGCTCGGGCGGCAGGCATGTATCATCCTCGGGACGCCAGACGATGATTGCCTTCCGCACGTGGGGTCGCAGTCGTTCGGCGCTATCGTCGCTCGGGACCACGACCCGATCCGCCCCTTCGAGAAAGGCCAGGTGATTGTGCCGCCAGGACAAGGGATCGAACCGGCTCACCTCGGCGCCATGCTCGGTGACGCAGCGCAAGCAGATTTCCGGCGGTGCGATTCCGCAAAAGGTCCCATCGCCGGCGACGAGATCGACGCGAGGGCAAAGCACATAGTAATCGTGCAGGATGGCGTCGTAGGGAACAGCCAGCTGCGTGCTCAGCTCGCGCACCCATTCCATCATCGCCACCGGCCGGTCGACCAAGTGATTGACCAGGATCCGGGTGACGCCGCGCTGTCGCGCGAATGCGACGAGCTTCCGGCGCTCGGCGCTGAGATCGAAGGAGTGCCGATCCACGACAACCAGCGCCGGAGAACGGCGAACGGCCTGCGCCAGGAGGACGTTGAAGCTCCTGTCGGCGTGCGCCGCCAGGTAGAGATCGAGAAAATGGCTGCTGCCCCCACCTCGCGGGTGGTTGAAGACGAGGATCGCCTCCCGGCCGACCTGCCTCGGCGGCAACGGATGTGGTTTCGCCTGCAGCTCGTTGGTCGGCCGCGTGCCCGCTCCCGGGCGAGCCAAATGGTGCAGCAGGGGATCGCCGATCTTCATGCCGACGTTGTGGCGACGGTAGAAGTCCGCATCGAAGGTCGGCGATGGCCAGCGCCCCGAGCACCAACCGAACAGAGCATAGTGCAGCAGCGGCTCCTGACCCACGAGGCGGCGGTAGTCGCCATTTTCGAACTGACTGAGATAGAACTCCCGATCGAAACGCGTCGCCAGCAGAGCGAGGTGAGACGCCATCAGCCGCCGAAGTGTAGGACGCAGGAGCCATCCGACCGGGCTGGTCAAAACCAGCCCCTCGACGAAGACGCGGGTAAACCATAGGGAGACTCGTTCCCATTTGGCCCTCAGTACATCGCAAGCCGCGGCTCTCCATGATGTCCGAGCGTCGTAGCGGGAGGGCGTCGTATATGGCATTCAGCTTTAGGCCGATCCCGCCTGCTATCGATCGAGACTTGTCTGCAGGGCGCTGAGCGACAGAGCCGGATGGAAGTACGGATCGTCCGCAATCTCGCTCTTCCAGCTTGCGAGAAAATTTGCCCGCTCCAGCGCGTAGCGGACGCTCAAGTCTCGTGCCTTCCCTCTGGTCGCAGATTCATGATGCATCAGCAGCGCATCCGCCGCGAAGACCGTCCTACAACCCCGTGCCGCCAGCCTCAAACAGAAATCGATGTCGCCCAACTCGACGGGAAATCGCTCTGCATCAAAGCCGCCGACTGCCCGGAACTTGGTCGCTTCCACGGCAAGGCACGCGGCCGTCACCGCAGAGACTTCCCTCGGCACCGTCAAGCCGCCGAGATAGCCGGACGATGCGGCGTCGGCGCCACTCTCGATGTGCGCAGCGTATCCCCCAAGGCCGAGCACGACCCCCGCATGCTGGAGCCGACCGCCCGGGTATACCAGCTTAGCTCCCACGGCTCCGACGTCGGGCCGTGCTGCCCAGGTGACGAGCCTGCCCAGCCAGTCGGGGCCAAGCGGCCTGGTATCATTGTTGAGGAAAACGAGGACCTTGCCGGTGGCCGCCTCCGCCGCGCGGTTGCACAGCGCCGAAAAATTGAAGACGCCGGCCACCGTCAGGACATCGACGGCCCGCCGGGATGCAGCGTGCTCGAGCAACGCATGCGTCTTGGCTTCCACGCTACCGTTGTCGACGATGAGGACATCGAAGGCCGGATACTCGGTGAGCGCGATGCCCGACAAGCACTCCGCGAGCAAATCAGCTCGATCCCGTGTTGGGACAATGATGGTGATCGGCGGCTGCGCTGCGGATCCGACAGAAGGTGCAGGAAAGCCCGGCACTCCGGCCTGCCATTCGGTCGAGCGGTCGTCCTGCCATTGCTTTGTGATCAGCAGCCTGCGGACGTGCCCGATCCGTGACCTTCCGCTGCGAAAAAGCGATGCGAAGCGTTCCGGATGGGTCCATCCAACACCTGCGTCCTGGTCTTGCTCGGCAAGGGCTGATCGGCGGCAGCACACCGCCCGCCCGAGGTAGGGCCTGCCTTCCTGGAAGATCGGACTCCAGTCCGGCTTGAATTCAGGTGCGAGGTATCGGCCTCTGCCGTCGATCGAATCCTCGTCGCCGTAGAACAGGGCCGCGTCGGGGTGGGAGGCGGCAAAGGTTGCGAGCGCCGCGAAACCATAGGCTGGAACGATGTCCCCGGGGACGATCGGCAAGACGATGTCGTCGGGTGCAAGATCGCTCCAAAGAGCAAGGGCCTTAGCCTCGGCGCCGACGCAGACCGGTGTACCGGATGCAGATTGGTGCGCCGCAAGACCGATCGGGCTTTCGCCGATCAGCGTCAGTGACCAATGTGGATAGCTCTGCCGATGCAGCGAGTCGATGGTCGCCGAAATGTCGTTCGAGCGCATGCCCGCCACGCCAGCGATGACGACCCGAATATGCGGTCCATTGCGCCAGCCGTCGCGGGGGGCCTCCAGTTCCCGCTCGTCCAAGGGCCTGCAATTTCGCGCACGCCATTGATCGTAGCGAGCCAGCGGCGTAGCACCGAGCAGTTCTTCCATCGACGTCCGGGCGACAATCGCAGGTCCCAACAGGCGCAACCCGACGATACGAAGCGCTGCCAACGGACTGTGCCGCGTGGCGATGACGAGCAGACGCCACCTCGAGAGGACCTCGCAGGACACCAGTTTGAAGGCCTTGCCATCCAGTCCCGTCGGCAGCGAGACTCGGATGCCGAAGGTGTCGGCCGGAATATGCCCGATCCATTCGGCCGCACCAAACAACGCAGCGGACATCGGGTTCTGCAGATCACCGGAGTGCGTCCGCAAGCGAAGCACAGGCCGCGCGGCAGAACCGTAAAGCGTCATTTGATATCGAATTCGCAGCCAGCGTCCCGCCGGCAAGCCTTCGGGAAAGTTGAGTTCGAAGCTCACCTGCCCTGGTGCATCAAGGTCGCGCAACGCCTCAGGGACGACAGTAGATAGGCGAGCAGCCAGCAAAACATTTCCTCGACGTTCCGAGCTCTCTCGGCCCAGACCTATCGTACTCAGGATAGAATTCGACAAAGCGGTGCCGATCAGAGCAGCGCTCGCGCCATTGATCGAATCAAACTCGATAGTATTCACGATACCATTTGACGAAACGGTCAATGCCGACGGATATCGGGGTTGCGGGCCTGAACCCTGTCAAGGTCTCCAATAGCTCGGTAGAGGCCTCTGTCCGTAGAACTTCCCCAGGCTGCAATCCCAGGAAATTGCGCTTCGCCTTCATTCCGAGAGCCCGCTCGATCTCATTGATGAATTCCAGAAGATCAGTTGGCTGACCGCCCCCGATATTGACGACGCGGTATGGAGCCGCAGGACTCTTCGTATCCACCGGGGAGACTTCGTCGCCTCGGCGCAACGGTACAAATTCGCAGAGCCGCAACGTACCTTCGACGATGTCATCAATGTAAGTAAAGTCTCGCTGGAGCTTTCCATGGTTGTAAATGTCAATCGGGCGGCCCGCCAGAATGTTCTGGACGAAGAGGGACAGCGCCATGTCGGGACGCCCCCATGGCCCATAGGCAGTAAAGAAGCGCAAGACGGTCGTCGGAATGTCCCACAGGTGCGAATAGCTGTGCGCCAATACCTCCATGGATTTCTTGGACGCGGCATAGATTGAAAGCGGCCAATCCGTTCCAGCGGTTTCGGCGAGAGGAGCGTCAGCGCTGACTGCATAGACGGCGCTCGTGGAAGCAATCAACACATGCCGCGGGCGGAGGTGGCGGCACATTTCAAGCAGATCGAAGCTACCACCAATGTTCGCGTCGATGTATGCCCTCGGGTTCTCGATGCTGTAACGCACACTCGGTTGCGCTGCCAAATGCAGGACGATTTCAGGCTCAAACGCCTCGATGTCCGTCGCAATCGAGCCCAGTTCCGACAGTAGGATCCGGTATGGCTTGAAGCGTTCAAACGTGGCGAGCCACGCGTGCCTAGCTTCCTTGAGACCTACGTCATAGTACGCGGTCATGCCATCGATGCCGAGAACGTCATGGCCCTGCTGCAGCAGTCGAGCCGCGAGATGGGAGCCGATGAAGCCGGCTGTTCCTGTAATCAAATAGCGCATCGCAGCAACCGTTCTACATCGCTCGTCCAAAGATGCCTGGAGGCTCCGCAGTGCCGCCGCAGTATCATGCTTTCACTACATGCTCGCCAACGATCGAGCGATGACCGCATGCATTACGGGTATCGACGATCAGACGCGACCAGCCGACGAGCTGACGGTAGTCCACAGCATCGTGATCCGTGCAAATAATGGCGACATCGAAGGCCTCGATCACGTCTCGAGTGAATTGAACCGAGCGCCTTCCGACAAATTCGGCGTGCTCCCGCATCGGCGGAATTTGTTTCACGATAGGGTCGTAGAATGAGACCCGGGCTCCCCGTTTCTCCAAGAGCTCCATTATCTTGAACGCTGGACTCTCTCGCGTATCGTCCACGTTCTTCTTGTAGGCGACGCCTACAACCAGCACGCTTGCCCCCTTGGACGCCAATCGGCGACGCTCGTTCAACGTCTGGATCGTCCGATCGACGACCCGATACGGCATCGCGGTGTTGATCTCGCCCGCCAATTCGATGAAACGCGTGACTAGGTCGTACTCCCGCGCCTTCCAGGTCAGGTAGAATGGATCGATCGGTATGCAGTGGCCGCCGAGTCCCGGCCCCGGGTAGAACGGCATGTATCCGAAGGGCTTGGTCTTTGCCGTCTCAATCACCTCCCAAACGTCGATGCCCATTGCCTCGAACACGATCTTGAGTTCGTTGACCAGCGCAATATTGACCGAGCGGAAGATGTTCTCGGTGAGTTTCACGGCCTCGGCCGCCTCTAGCGACGACGCCGGCACGGTGCGTGCCACAACTTCGTCGTAGAGTGCGCACGCCAACCGTAGTGCATGCGGGCCCTCGCCGCCGACGACTTTGGGAATGGCCGCTGTGGAATAATGGCTATTGCCAGGGTCTTCACGCTCCGGCGAATAGGCAAGGAAGAAGTCGCGACCGGAATGCAAGCCAGTCCTTTCCAGGATCGGTTTCAGCACGTCGCGCGTAGTACCGGGGAAAGTCGTCGACTCGAGAACGACCAGGTGGCCGGGTTTGAGGTGGGGAGCGATCGACTCCGCCGTGCCCGTGACGAACGAAAGATCTGGTTCGCGGTAGCGCGTCAGCGGCGTCGGCACGCACAGGATGATGGCGTCGACCTCGGTGAGGCGCGCAAAGTCCGATGTCGCGACGAATCGGCCCGTCTTGCGCGCTTCGAAAATTTCAGAGGCGTCGATGTGCCGTATGTAGGACTGGCCCGCGTTTAGCTGCTGTACCTTGCCCGGATCTATGTCGACCCCCAGCACAGTGAAGCCTGCACGTGCAAAAGCGCAGGCGAGTGGCAGGCCGACATACCCCAAGCCGATGATTGCGACGGTCGCCTGACGAGCGGAAAAGCGCTGGACAAGGGCCGAGACCAATCCTGCGGGCGCGCGCTCCTCCAGCTCGTCGTGCATGCCCTGCCCCTTTTTCAACATCACTAGGCAGTTGCCGCCCTGCCGCCTCGCCGCTTGTAGGACGCCCTATCGAGAGGTGTCAAAGATAATTGCAGTCCCATGTAGAAGACTACGCATCGCCTTCGTCAAGCCTGACCTCAAACAAAAAGGACGGCCCTGCGGCCGTCCTTTTCTCCGCGATCGCCGATGCTATTGGATGACGATCTCGACGCGGCGGTTCTGCGGCTCGCGCACGCCGTCACCGGTCTGGACCAGCAGGCCCTTCTCGCCCATGCCGATCACCGTGATCGCCTGCGCCGGCACGCCCTCACGCACCAGGGCGTCCTTCACTGCGTTGGCGCGGCGCAGCGACAGCGCCATGTTGTAGGCTTCCGGGCCCGACGTGTCGGTGTGGCCGGTCGCCGTGATACGGGCGTTGCCCTTGGTCTTGAACGCGGCCGCGGCCTGCTTGATCGTGTTCAGCGCCTGCTGGCTCAGGTTCGACCGGTCCCAGTCGAAGAACACCATGAACGACGGCGGCGCAACCGCCGGCGGCGGCGGCGACGGCGGGGCCTCCGGCGCGCCAAACTTGAATTGCACGCCCAGCAAGGCGAGGATGTTCTGGTTCGAGTAGCTGACGGTGCCCACGCCCGGAACGTTCACGCTGGGATTCGTGGTGCCGAAGTAGCGGCCTTCAACCATGATGCGCATCGAATTGCTGACGTTAGCCGCCAGCCCCAGCATACCCTGATAGGCAAACTGCGTGCTGCCCAGCGCGGCATTGCTATCGACGAAGGCCACACCAGCACCGGCGCCGATATAAGGCGTGATCAATGAGGCCGGCATGAAATCGTACAGCACGTTGCCCATCACGTTGAGCGAGCCAATCTTGCCAACAATAGCCGTGCCGGGAATGTTGGCGCTGGTCGATATCTGACCGTAGCCAACCTCGAGTTCCACGCGTGGGCCGACGAAGTCATAGCCGGCTTTGCCACCAACGGCCCAGCCAGTCCAAGTCGAAACCCCGGTGGGCGGCGTTCCGATAGCCCAGTCGGCGCCACCGCCGATGCCAACGTAGAACCCCTGGAACGGATCGATCGACTGTGCGTGAGATGTGGCTGGAACTCCAAGCAACATCGCCGCACAGATAAGCGTCCTAGCTATTGTCACGCAGCCATCTCCCAAAAAAACTCAACCTTCAGACCTTACACCTGCATTTCCAACCATCGCATCAGCTACTGCATAAGGACCGCGACTATTGTGGATTTGTGTTGCAAGGTCGCAACAAGCCGTGGCGTTCTCTTGCGGAGAAATCGCAATATGTATCGCGAACTACTGTTCGGACCATTATGGGAATATACGCAAAGGCACTGCAGATAAGTGCGCTCGAGAGCGATCGCCATTCGGCAAGCGATATTTTGAGTCATTACAAAAATTCTTGGACTTGGCTTTGCTGCAGCGCCATAAAGCAGATGTGAAGACTAGAGTTCACATCGCGATTCCGGAGTGTTTGATCCGGCAGATGTGGCGCATCGAGTGTCTCGGGAGGCACTGACGGTGGAAGCCGTGATGCGACGAAAAGAGCTCGACACTTATCGGCGACGGGGAGAGACGCGGGGATGCAGTCCAGAGGCGAAATCGCCATCGTTGGCTATGCCTGCCGCGTTCCAGGCGCGCAGCACAGCGCTGGGTTGTGGCAGCTGCTAAAAGATAACCGCTGCGCTATCACTCAAATCACGCCGGATCGGTTCCCGACGGGTCCATTCTACCATCCGGCACTTGATCAGCCCGGCCGCTCCTACACCTTCGCTGCGGGCGTGATCGACGACATCTGGGGCTTCGACGCTGCCGCATTCGGCATGAGCCCGCGCGAGGCCGCTCAAGTCGACCCGCAGCATCGCCATCTCCTCGAAGTTTCCTACGACGCGCTCGCCCACGCCGGCATCCGACCATCGACCCTGGCTGGCAGCGAAGCGGGCGTTTACGTCGGCGCCTCCTCGGTCGATCACGTCGCGCGTTTTTTTGCCGACCCTTCGATGGCCGACGTGCACATGATGACGGGCAATTCCGTCAGCATCGCGGCCAATCGCGTCTCTTACACGCTGGACCTGCGCGGCCCCAGCATCGCCATCGACACCGCGTGCTCGTCCTCCATGGTCGCGCTCCACCTGGCGTCGGAGGCGATCCGCAACGGGACGATCGACACGGCGATTGTCGGCGGCGTGAACATGTTGCTGTCGCCATTCTCCTATGTCGGCTTTTCACGCGCGACGATGCTGTCGCCGACCGGCTTGTGCCGCCCTTTCGACGCCGGCGCCGACGGTTACGTCCGCTCGGAAGGCACGATCGTCATGGTAATTCGATCCATGGCGGCGGCCCGCAAGGCACGCAACCGCATTCACGGCGTAATCGTCGGCTCAGGCATCAATCAGGACGGGCGCACCACCGGCCTGTCGTTGCCGTCGGCCGAGTCGCAGCGTCGCCTGGTCGAGCGCGTCTACGACGATTTCGGGATCGACCCTGCCGATCTGCTGTTCGTCGAGGCCCATGGCACGGGGACCCCGGTCGGCGATCCGATCGAGGCCGATGCTCTGGGTAAGGGCCTGGCGCAGCGGCGGGCTCAGCCGCTGCCGATCGGCTCGGTGAAGTCGAACATCGGCCATCTCGAGCCGGTATCGGGCCTCGCCGGATTGCTGAAGTCGGTCTTGGCGCTGGAGCACGGCGTGGTGCCGGCAACGTTGCATCAGCAGACCCCCAACCCCAACATCCCGTTCGACGAGCTCAACCTTCGGGTTGTCGATCGCAACTGGCGCCCGCCCGAACGCCGCGTTCAGGGGCTGGCTGGAGTCAATTCGTTCGGCTTCGGCGGCACCAATGCCCATGCCATCGTACGCAGCGACGTCAGCACGGCGCATGTCGTCTATTTTCGCAACGAGGCGCCTGCCCCGCCCCTGCTCCTGACAGCGCACAGCGTCGAAGCGCTGCCGCAACTTGCGGCAGCGAGCGACGAACATTGGCCCGCAGCACCGCGCGCCGCTGCGGAATTCATCGCCGCCTGTGCGCACCAGCGCGATCTGCTGCCGCACCGCGCCCTGGTCCTCGGCGAGACAACCGAGGAGATCCGCCAGCGCGCCCGGCATCTTGCCGCCGGCGAAAAGGACCCTGCGGTCATGACCGGGCAGGCGCTCGGCAACGACCTCCCGGTGGCCTTTCTGTTCTCCGGCAACGGTGCCCAATGGGCGGGCATGGGCCGCCAAGCGTGGAACACCAACATCCCCTTCCGCGAGGCCCTGAAGGATATCGACGAACACTTCGCCAAGGTGCAGAGCTGGTCGATCGTCCAAGACCTCTTCGCCGACGATCTGGAGCACAAGCTGCGGCGCGCCTCGCATTCCCAGCCGCTGCTGCTGGCGCTCCAGGTCGCCGCTGTGCGCGCCCTCGAAGACGCAGGCGTCGTGCCGACGGCCACGCTGGGCCACAGCGTCGGCGAGATTTCCGCAGCCTGGGCAGCCGGAGCGTTGAGCCTGGAGCAAGCGATCGACGTAGTGATCGCGCGCAGCAGGCATCAGGAGGCGACACACGGCACTGGGGGCATGGCCGCGCTGATGATCAGCGAGCGCGAGGCACGACGCTTCCTCAAGGCAGTCGATGCGCATGACGTCGCCGTTGCCGCGGTGAACAGCTGGCGTAGCGTGACGATCTCCGGCCCGCTCCACGAGATTGATCGTGTGCTGGTCACCGCCGAGCGCCTGCGCGTCAGCGCGCGCAAGCTCGATATCGGTTATCCCTTCCACAGCGCCCTGGTCGATTGCGTCCGGGCACCGCTGCTGCGTGAGCTCGAAGGTCTGAAGCCGCTGACGCTGCGACGCAAGATGATCTCCTCGGTCACCGGCGAAGCGGCCAGCGCCGAAATGCTCGGCGCGGAGCATTGGTGGCACAACGTGCGCGCCCCGGTGCAGTTCGAAGCGGCGCTGTCACGGCTGCTCGAGGATGGAATCAAGATTTTCGTCGAGATCGGACCCAAGCCTATTCTTTCCAGCTACGTCCGCGACGTTCAGCGCGAGGCAGGCGTACGCGGTGCGATCATCGAGACGATGAGCGAGATTGACTCCCAAACGGGCGGCGATCCCATCGAACGCTCCGCTGCCAAGGTCCTGCTCGCCGGTGGCGATGTCGATCTGCAGCGCTTCTTCGGACCGCCGCCGGCAACCGCTGTGGCGCTTCCGCTCTATCCCTGGCAGCACACACCGTTCATTGCCCAGGGGACCATCGAGGCTTCTACCGTCATGTCGCCGGCCGAGCATCCATTGCTCGGTCGCCGGCCGCGGCTGGACTGCTTTGAATGGTTTTCCATGGTCGATCCCCAGCTCTTCCCATGGCTGCAGCATCACAAGGTTGCCGGATCTCCCGTTTTTCCCGGAACCGCCTACGCCGAAGTCATGCTCGCGGCAGCGCGCACCGTCCATGGCGACGCCCCGCTGGAGCTCAGGGACTTCGACATCGTGCGGCCACTGGTCTTCGACGGCCGTGCGTCGTACGAGACTCTGCTCCGCCTGTCCCCCGAGACGGGCGTCGCCGAGTTCCTGTCACGCGCCCGCGGTGGTGTCGTGGATTGGACGCTGCATGCGCGCGGCGTCGTCCACCGCTCACCGATTGCCGGAAGGATGGTGGCATTGGAGCAGGTGCCTCCCGGCAAGCCTTCGGTCGCCAAGCCGCAGGTCTACGCCAGCGCCCGTGCACTCGGCTTCGGATATGGACCCGCCTTCCAGCGCGTCCATCGTGTCGTCTTCCCGCACCCGAAGCGCGCCGTCGCCTCCCTCGATGCGCCGTCACCCGATACGGTCGGTTTGTACGTCGTCGACTTCATCGCGTTCGATTCGGCGTTCCACGCGCTGTTTGCTTCCGAAGAAGCTGGCGTCGCGGACATGCCGATGAAGCCGTATCTGCCGATCCATTTCGGAAGCGTCAGGGTGTTCGCCCCTGGAAAGGCCGCGACGCACGCCGTCGCCCGCACGCTTCGGCAGTCGCCGACATCCTTGCTCATCGATATCGAGCTGTACGATGTTGACGGCAAGCTCATCCTCGCCGTTGAGCGCGCCCGGCTGATCGAAGCCCCAACCGCCGCGACGGTCGACGTCGGCTCCCTCACCTACGGCATGACGACCTGGCAGCTAGACCGGGCGGGTGCGCCGACCGTCCTCGAGACGACGTTCACGTCATGCCCGGTTTCACTTGGTGAGAAGGGAGCCCTCAGCGAAGCGCTCCTCCTACTCGAGGCGGGCTGCCTGTACGCGGCCTGGAAAGCCTTCGTAACAATGGACGGAGATTTCGCCGCCGATGTATCCGACCGGAGCGTTGACGAACCGGCCGCTGCCGGCTGGGTTGCGTTCCTACGCTCAGCCCTCCTTTGGCATCTCGAGTATCGAGGGCTCGCTGCCGAACGTGACGGTAGGCGAATCGTCGCCGAGAGCTGCGACCTCCCGGACGTCGCATCGATCGTAAGCTCCCTGGCGCTGCGACATCCGACGATGGCGGGCGAGGCCGCCAGCTTGGCGCGTGTCGAGGAGCTCCTCGGACGCATCGTTGCCGGCGATCGCACGGCACCTGCCGAGCTCAACACGGCACATTGGCGTCAGCTCGCCGTCACTTCGTCCCAGGCGCGTCTGTTGCAGGAAGCCGTTCTCGACAGTGTCGCGGAAATCCTTTCCCAGTGCGGTGACCATCGCCTGCTCCGCCTGCTGATGATCGGAGCCGATCACATCGATGCCGCGATCGACCTTGTCGAGCGTTTCCCGAATCTCGAGATCACGGTCGCGGACATCGACAAGGACCGGCTCGAGCAGGCGCGCCTATTGCTGGCCGACGACTACGGCCGGGTACGTTGCCTGGGCTGGACCGATGTCGAGCACCTGCCAGCCGCCAGCATGGATCTCGCCGTCTCGATCGACGGTCTCGCCGAGGTCGCCGCGACGCCTAGCGGCTTGGCGCAGGTCGTCCGGGCCCTGCGGCCCGGTGCGGCGATGCATTCAGCCGAGCCGGCGCCCAGTGTGTTCTGGGATATCGTGCGCGGGACACGGTCCAACTGGTGGACGCGCTCGGCCAATACCGAATTCCCCGTCGGCGCCCTGCTGACCGGCCAGGAGTGGGTCGACGAGTGGGAGGCCGCCGGGTTCGACGAGGTACTGGCGACACCCATCCTGGGCGACGTGCGCATTGGCGTGATGGTCCGAGGCGTCGCCGGCACCCGCGCGAAGGTCGCTGCACCCACCTCGGGCGAGTTGCCCATCATTTCCTGGGAAGGCGACGTTCCGAAGTCCGGCTCGCGGTTCGACGGCCTGCGCAACCGCCTTCATCACCATGATCATCCGGCGGCTGACGGCACTCCGGCCGTGACCGACGTGGCCTGGCTGATCCATGTCCCGACCGATCCCGACGCGGCCGCCAAGTCTCTCCTCGACCATCTGGCGGGCCTCGCCGAACGCTGCCGCAAGCTTGCCGCCGATCCCTGCCGACTGTGGGTCGTGATGGACTTCGGGGAACACGCCGTCACGGCGTCTCCGCTCGAACTCCCGGAATGGTGCGCCGTCACGGCTGCCATGCGCGTGGCCCAGAACGAATACGCTGGCTTGCCCATCCGCTGCCTTGGCCTTGCCGGCGCAATGTCGACGACGCTCGAGCAGGTCGCCGGGGAACTGCTGACGCCCGATGAAGAGCGCGAAATCTTCATGAGCGGCGAAAAGCGCAGTGTATTCCGCGTACGCACCGGTCGCGTTGCTTCGAGGCACGGCCACAAAACCGCAGATGAAACGTCCATCGTCCTGGCCAGCAGCCATGATCATGGACGCAGCGGCCTGGCATGGACTGCCGCCCCGCGCCGGGAGCCACAATCAGGCGAGGTGGAGATCGACGTTGCGGCTACGGGATTGAACTTCCGCGACGTCATGTGGAATTTGCGGTTGCTGCCCGAAGAAGCGCTGGAAGATGGCTATGCCGGGCCGGGCCTCGGCATGGAATGCGCCGGAACCGTGGTTCGGACGGGCGACGGCGTCGAAACCTTCAAGGTTGGTGACCGCGTTATCGCCTTCGCCTCCCACGCCTTCTCCAGCCGCGTGGTGGCGCCCGCTTTTGCCGTCAGCCCGCTGCCGGCTGGAATTGGGTTCGAGGCGGCGTGCTCAATCCCGGTGGCCTTCCTCACCGCGTACTATTCACTGGCCCACCTCGGACAGCTTCGCGCCGGCGAGATCGTGCTGATCCACGGCGGTGCAGGAGCTGTCGGCCTCGCTGCCATCCAGATTGCACGCCATCGCGGCGCCAAGGTGATCGCCACTGCTGGCAGCGACGAAAAGCGCGCCTTCTTGCGCAATCTGGGCGTCGACTTCGTCTGTAGTTCGCGCAGCCTATCGTTCGCCGATGAGATCGCCGAATACACCGGCGGCAAGGGAGTCGACATCGTGTTGAACTCCCTGGCCGGCCAAGCCATGGCGCGATCCATGGATTGCCTGCGGCCATTCGGCCGCTTCATCGAGCTCGGCAAGCGCGACTTCTACGGAAACACGCATCTCGGACTGCGTCCCCTGCGGCGCAACCTCTCCTATTTCGGCGTCGACATCGACCAGTTGATCGGCGAGCACGAGGACTTGGCACAACGGCTGTTCGCCGAACTGATTGAGCTCTTCGTCACGGGTGCTCTCGTGCCCCTGCCCTATCGCGCTTTCGACGCCGATCACATTGCCGATGCTTTCCGCCTGATGCAGCGGTCCGGTCACATCGGCAAGATCGTCGTCACCGCGCCCCGGCAGCCCAGCGCCTGGATCGCCGGCAGCGGCAAGTTTCCCGTCGCAACGGACGCTATCCATCTCGTCATCGGCGGCACCAGTGGGTTTGGCCTCTCGACCGCCGCCTGGCTGGTCGAACGGGGTGCAACGCGACTGGTCCTGGCCAGCCGCAGCGCCCAACTCGGGGAGGACGATCTCGCAAAGGTCGAAGCCTGGCGCATTCGCGGAATCGACGTCACCGTCGAACGGCTCGACGTGTCAGACGCAGCCGCGCTCGCCGATAGCCTGCAGCGTCTGGCCGCACGAGGCCCGATCAAAGGCATTGTCCACGCCGCCATGGTCCTCGACGATCGCCTGATCGAGGGCATGGATGCGACGGCGATCGAGATCGTCATGCAGCCCAAGGTCCGCGGCGCCCTCAACCTGGAGCGCGTCGCAGCCAATCTCGACCTCGACTACCTTCTCTTCTACTCCTCGGCGACGACCCTTTTCGGCAATCCAGGCCAGTTCAACTATGTTGCCGCCAACGGCTTCCTGGAAGGTTTGGCTCGGCGCCTGCAGAAGCGTGGCGTCCCGGCCCTCGCCGTCGCATGGGGCGGCATCGAGGATGCCGGCTACCTGTCGCGCAACATCGCAGCCGACATCACCCTCAAGAAGCGCTTCGCTTCGAGCCTGATTACAGCGCAGACCGCGCTCGACGGGCTGGACTGGCTTCATGACGCCGACGGCCGGCAGACAACTGCCTCCAGCGCCATTGCCCGCATGGACTGGGCCATGGCCAAGCGCGAACTCGCGGCGGTCCGCAGCCCGACGTTCGGCAATATCGGCGCCGCGGCTGGAACTCGCCAAGTCGCGGAAGGCGCCGCCATCATCGAGCGCCTGCGTGCACTTGCCCCGGACGAAGCGATCGACGGCCTGGCCGACATCGTCGTCGAGGAGATCGCGCGCGTGTTGCGTCTGCCTCCCAAGGAGATCGACCGTCATCGTCCGCTCGCGGAGATCGGCATGGACTCGCTGATGATGCTCGAGTTGCGGACCACCGTCGAGGAGTCGCTCGGCATCACCCTGCCCATGATGTCACTGTCGAGCGGCATTGCCCCCATGGATGTCGCCCGGCGCATGCTGCCGTTGATTACCGGCGAGAGCCCGGAGCAGTCGCTGCCCAGCAGCCTCATGGCGTTGGCGGCGAGCCACGCCGCCGCCGAGGCCCAAGCGACAGGCCTCGATGACCAGCACGCGGCCGTCGCTGCGGTGCTCGAAAGGGTCCGCGAACTGGAGGGACCACGATGAGCGCGTACAACCGTACCGGCGCCCAGGAGACGGTCGACAGAGTGCGCGATTTCCTGAAGGCCCCCCACGAATCGGCACCGCAACTCGCCTCCGTCGTGGCGCATCGCACTTTCCCTCCGCGGCGCTCGGACATGCGGTTCGACGATTTGCCGGAGTACGAAATTCTGAAGGTCAAACGCGCTGTCGGCGACATCACCGGCATCGCCAGCCCATTCTATCGCCTGCACGATGGCCGCGCCTGCGCCACGACCTCGATCGAGGGGCGGACTATCGTGAACTTCTCCTCCTACGACTATCTCGGCTTGAACGGACACGAGTCCGTCGCGGCCGCCGCCAAGGCAGCCATCGAATGTTTCGGAACATCGGTGTCGGCCAGCCGACTGGCGGGCGGCGAGCGCCAGCTCCATCGCGATCTCGATGCCGCGCTGGCGCGGCTGCACGGCACGGAGGACGCCCTTGCCTTCGTCAGCGGCCATGCCACCAACGTGTCGGTCATCGGCGCCCTGATGGGGCCTGAGGACCTCGTGATCGGCGATGCCGTCGTCCACAACAGCATCATGGAGGGCGTGCGCCTGTCCGGCGCCAAGCGGATCCTGTTCCCGCACGGTGACCTGGAGGCGCTCGAGCGGACGCTTCGCCTCAACCGCGCGCGGCATCGCCGGGCCCTGGTCGTTGTCGAGGGTCTCTATGGCATGGATGGCGACGTTCCCAATCTGGCCGCCCTCGTCAAGCTCAAGCGCCGATACGATGCCTGGCTGATGGTCGACGAGGCGCATTCGGTCGGCGTGCTGGGCGCGACCGGTCGGGGCATTGCCGAGGAACAAGGCATAGCCCCCGCCGACGTCGACATCTGGATGGGGACGCTCAGCAAGGCGCTGGCCGCAATGGGTGGCTATATCGCTGGCTGTCGTCCCCTGATCGAGATACTGAGGGACGCAACGCCGGGCTTCGTGTTCAGCGTCGGCCTTTCTCCGCCCGTCGCAGCGGCGGCCCATGCCGCTGTCGACATCATGCGGCAGGAGACTTGGCGGCTGGCAAGGTTGCGCGAGAACGGCCGCACCTTCCTGCGTGGCGCGAAGGAGCGCGACCTCGATACCGGCCTCAGCATCGGCGCCGCCGTGGTTCCCGTCATGATCGGCAATTCGCCGCATGCCGTGATCCTGTCCGAGCGGTTGCTGGCGCGCGGCTACAACGTCGTGCCGGCCTTCTTCCCGGGCGTCGCCGAGAACCAGGCGCGGTTGCGATTCTTCCTGACCAGCGAGCACACGCCCGAGCAGATCAATGATGTGCTCGACGTTGTCGCCGAGGAACTTGCGAGGGTCCGCAACGGCCCTCCCCTGGTTTCTCTGGTGACGAAGCGCTGAGCCGCTTCTCGGCGGCTGCGGTGGGCTATGAATCGCCGCACGACGGACCTGACGGGCTTTTGCACGTGGACTTCAAGGCGATCATTATAACGGGGGCTTCCAGCGGTATCGGCGCGACGCTTGCCCGACAATTGAGTGGACCTGGCCGCGTGCTGGGCCTCGTGGGCCGCAACGAGGAACGATTGGCCGCTGTCGCAGCGGACTGTGCCGCATCCGGAAGTGCTTGCCGGACCGGCTGCCTCGACATCCGCGACACCGGCCGCCTCACGGGGTTCCTTGAGGCCTTCGACCGGGATCACGCCACGGACCTCCTGATCGCCAATGCCGGCATCCTCGACGGCCGCCGTGCCGATCAGCTCACGGAAACCGGCGATACTGCTCGGCAGGTTCTCGAAATCAATCTTCTGGCGACAGTAGCCACAGTCCATGCCGTCCTGCCCGCCATGCGGCGACGCCGGCGCGGAAGCATTGTCCTCGTGTCGTCGCTCGCCGGCTTCGTGCCGCTGGCCGACGCTCCCGCCTATTCGGCTTCCAAAGCGGGATTGGTGTCGTACGGTCTGGCGCTGCGGGACACTGTCGAAGAAGACGGCGTCAGGGTCGTGGTAGCTTGCCCGGGATTCGTCTCGACCGCGATGGCCCGCATCCATCTCGGACCTCGTCCCGGCGAGATGTCCGAGCAAGAAGCGGCGACGCGCATCATCGACGGACTCGAGCGTAACAGGCCGTTGATCGGCTTTCCGGTCGTTCCCTTCTGGCTGACGAGGCTCAGTCTGCTCGTCCCGGAGTTCATGCGTCGACGGGGTGCGCGCGCTACGCGCTTCCACGTCGCCTCGCCGACAGAATGACAGACCGCGACATCTCCTCCGCCACGACCCGGTCGAACAGCGGCCTGTTGTCGACCGCCGAGCGCCGGGCTCTGGCGTGGCTGACGCCGAGGACACCATTGTGGCTTACACCCGACCGGCTAACGGCGCTCGGGCTTGGCGGCGCAATCCTGGCCCTGGCGGGTTATCTCCTTGCGGCACATCATCCGATCGCACTGTGGCTTGTGAATGTCGGTCTCGTCGTCAACTGGCTCGGCGATTCACTCGACGGCCATGTCGCCCGCGCGAGACGGATCGAGCGGCCGGTCTATGGCTTCTTTCTCGATCAGTCGATCGACGTGATTTCGCAGCTTCTGTTCGCCGTAGGGCTGGCGGCATCGGGGTACATCCGGCCCGAGATTGTCATGCTGGGGTTCGCCACCTATTTGATGATGACGGTGCAGTCGCTGCTGAGGATGAAAGCGACCGGCGTCTTTCACTTGGCAACCGGCGGCATGGGCCTGACCGAAGTACGCTGCCTGTTCCTGATCGCCAACGCCCTGTTCTTTTTCGTGCCGCCCTGGCCGTTCCAAGCCGCTGGCATGGCCGTCACCTACGCCGACCTCTTCGGACTGCTATGGATCGCGACCAACATCGGCCTGTACGTCCTGACGCTGATCGCCGAAAGCCGCAGGCTCGCACAGCGGGACCTCCCCGGGTCCCGCCGCACCGACGGCCAGCCGCCGCGCTAGAGCCTGGCGCCGAGCCTCAGCATGACCACGTTCTGGTTGTAGTCTCCGTCGAACTGGTTCGAGGTACGGTTGATGAATTGGTACACCGGCCCGACAAAAAAATTGGCCGTCGGCAGGTACATCACTCCCACGCGCAAGGTGAGATACTGGTCGTACTGGTTGCTGCCGCCCGCGCTCAGCGCCGAGTAGTCGGCGATGGCGTAATCGGCATGGGCGTCGAGGCGAATATTGGGCCGGACATTGTAGTTCACGTCCAAGCCGCCGGTCGTGCTGAGATAGGCAGCTGATCCCGTGAACGCCGAATCGTCGACAGTGCGGCGAATGAAGGGCTTTACCCAGAGGTCGCGTATCGGATTCCAGTATCCGACCAGTCCGAAGGTCGGCGTGCTGATGTTGGAGAATTGACCGGAAACATACGTCTGCTGCAGGTAGCCGGCGAACACCTCCAGAGCCGTGATACCTCCGAGGTCGATGATCATCCCGCCCACGACATCAAATCCGTTCGATGAGCGATCGAGACCGGAAGAATCGAGCTGGAAGTACCGTCGCTGATTGAGGCTGCCGCGCACCCAGACCTCATAGCCCGGCGAGAACTCGTAGCCGAAGCGCAATGCTTCGCGCCATTCGTTGCGATTGCGATCGCTGTTGGGGATGACGCCCTGATTCGGCCCCAGGCCGTTGTTGAAGTAGTTATAGTTGTCGAAGCGGCCGTCGAGACGCACGTTGAGGCGGTTGAACGCCTGAAAATAGCCGACGTTGGCGCTGGTCTGGTTATACACGGTGACCGGCAGCCCGATGCCGTTCGGCGTATTGGGCGTGCCGAATTCATCATGGCGCCGATTCCATGAGGCGCCGCCATAGACGTTCCAGTTGCGCTGGATGTCAAGACGGCCGTCCGCACCGACCGAGACGTCCTGGTAGTCGTTCAGCGATGGATTCACGCTATAGAGCCCAATGCCGGCCTTGGCGTAGGCATTCAGCATGTGGTTGTTCCAATCCGACTTCAGTTCCATGGTCGGATTGATCAGCTGAATGAATGCGGCCTGCTTTCCTACCGAATTGGAAGTCGCATTGATGTTGTCGTTGAAGACTTCGTCGGCCTCGAGCGAGCCGAAGAACCTGAATCCTCCCACCCGCACACCCTTGGCCTCGTAATCTTCCGATTCGCGCACGACGGGTGCTCGAACATCTGGCCGTTCGTCTCGCTGCTGAGGCTGGCCGACCGCCCCCGGGACTTGGGCGACTTGGGCCATAGTCTGCGCTGTCGGGCAACTCATCCCCGCGAACATCATTGCGATGCAGCAAACTCGGAGGACACGTTGAGTGTTCATTGTATCTCCGGCTTTCATTGGAATCGCCAACCCCCATTGTAGTCGCAAAGCCTTGCTACGACTACATATATGGGGGTGCGCGCGAAGCCAATTTTTCGCTCGTCGTCCTTGCCTGTTTCCTCCGAAACCTTTTTGTGACGCGGACACACTTCCAGAGCGCGAGCCCCGCTCACGTGGATGTTCAGGACGGCCCCCCGCGCTTCGGATTCGAAGCGCGCTGCTGAACGAACCTTTTGTTCGATACCGTACCGAACGCTCACATTGGCGGCGTTAGTCCATCCTTGCCCACCAGCAGCCGCGCGGCGGACAGGCCCCCGTCAGCGCCCTTCGTGGCCGCAAGAAAGACCTTCGCGCCGACCTTGGCGTCGGCCCGCTCACCCGGCGCGAAGGTGACGATGGGCGTGCCGGGCTTGACCTTTATCGTTTGTGTGCCGTCCTTGTACTTCAGGGTCAATGTCTGGCCGTCGGGCGCGGCGGCGGCCGTAGCCACCGAGGCGTTGGTCATCATGCTTTCGGGCTGAAGGTCCCAGGGATAGTGGCCTTCGTTGGAGCCGCGTGCGGCTTCCGGGAAGATCAACACCTCGAGCGCGTTCAGCGTGCCGTCCGGCCCCTTCATGGAAGCGACGCCGACGAAGCTGTTCTCCTTGATGTCCGCCATGGTCATCGGGCTTACCAGCATGACCACCCAGTTGTCGGCGAGCTTCACAGGCACTGACGTGCCCTCGCGCGTGGCAATGGTCGCGGTCTTGCCATCGATTGCCGCGATCGATCCGCGCAGCCGAGTCGGCGGGCTCTGCGCCAGCGCGTCGGCGACGATCCCCGAGAACGCAACCAGCGCGACCACCCCTGCCAGCATCGAACGAACGGTTGTCATCGGACGCTCCCTTTTGTTGTCGGCGATGCGGGAGCCTGCCACGGTCGCAGCTACACGACCGCTTACGTTTGCGTGAGCCGGCTCTAGGGACGCCGCGCCTCGAGGCAGAGGCGGTCGTCCTCACGCTCGTCGAGGTCGAGCCGACCCGGATCGACAATTCGGGTGCGCCCGGCTATCGCCGGCTCGACCTTGACGAATCCAGCGGCCACGACCAGAGCCGTCAGGGAATCGCGGTCATACATCCAGTGATGGCCGCGGCCACCGCTCACCATGCGGCGCAGCCGGGCCGCCGGCCGGCGCGGCTTGTCGAGATCGAACTGCAGACGGAGCAGGAAACTGTCGGCATCGCTCCGCTGAAGATATTCGTCGATCGCATTGCGCAGGTCCGGCACGGCCAGCCGCACGATGCCGCCCGGTTTCAATACGCGCCGGCACTCGGCGAGGAACGACCGTGCCTCGGCACGGTCGAGATGCTCCAGCATGTGTGAGGTGTAAATCGCATCGACGGTGCCAGTGTCATGGGGAATGCGGCGCGCCGCATCGGCATGCAGGATGTGATGGCTGCGGCAGAACGCGACGAAGGCAAGGGCGTGCTGGTCGATCAGCCCGAGCCACGCCAGCAACGGCGCCATCAACGGCCAGCGTGCCAACCAGACCGAGGGTGAATTGTCGTAATTGATCCAGTCCGGCGTCGGCGAGCGACCACAGCCAATGTTAAGTCTTGTCGGCATTCTAGATGTCCAAGGTTGACATGAACTGCCGCCGCGTGTCGCGCAACACCAGGCAGGTCAGGCGGCCACTCACGAACGCGCCGGTATCGATGTTGATACGATGGCCGAGATCCTGCGGCAGGTCGCAGATCGTGTGGCCGTGCACAACCACCTTGCCCGGCAGGGCCCGTCGAGCGCGCAGGAACTCGTCGCGGATCCACAGCAAGTCAGCCGAATGCTGCTTTTCGAGGCTGATGCCCGGCCGTACACCCGCGTGGACGAAAACGTAGTCACCCACGGTATGGTGCAAAGAACACGCCCGATAGAAGGCGAGGTGGGCTTGCGGAACGGCGACGGCAAGCGCACCACGCAGCTCCGCCGCGCGCTGCGGCGTGTCCGGATAGCCCTTCAGTGGCACGCCGTAAGACATCAGCGTCTCCAGGCCACCGTAAGACAGCCAGTCCAGCCCGTCGCTACGCCCGTCCAGGAAGTCGAGGAGTGCCTCCTCGTGATTGCCAAGCAGGCGCACCGTCGCAAACCCCGGCAACGGGTCGCACAGCAGCCGCTCGACGACGCCCCGGCTGGAAGCGCCACGATCTATGTAGTCGCCCAGGAATATCAGGCTGCGCTCGACGTCTTCGGGATGTCGGGCCGCCTCGGTGGCAATGCGGCCGAGCAGCACCTCGAGCAGGTCGGCCCGCCCGTGAATGTCGCCGACGGCATAGACGGCATGGCCCTCGGGGACGATCGCCGGCTCAGCCGCCGTGGATGTTCGCCCGAGCCACCGTGACCAGATCCGGCGCGTGGACAACCCCTACCGTTTCGCCAGCGTCAGTGGCGGTCGCGTCGCGTTGGCCGGCGGTTCGGTTCCCGCCCCGTAGTAGCCACGGTATCGCGAGTAGTAGTCGCCGTGGTCGCCGTAGCCGTAGCGCGCATGCTTGGCGAGGTTGACGCGATTGATGACGATGCCGACGTGGTTGCTGACGCCCAACAAGGCGTTGACGGCAGTCTTGACCACCTCGCGCGGCGTCTTGGCCCACTGCACGATGAACACCGTGTAGTCGGCAAGGCGCGCGATGATGCGTGCGTCTGACACCGCCATGACCGGCGGCCCGTCGAGGATCACGAGGTCGTAGCGTTCCGAGAAGGTAGCGAGAGCAGCCTTCATGGCATGCGATTCGAGGATTTCCGGCGCGTTCGGCGTATTGGGCCGCGCCAGAATGTAATCCACTCCCGAATTGTCGTGGCGCTTGGTGCACTCTTCCAGGGTCTTCAAGCCCATCAGGTAGTCGTCGATCGTGCCGCCGCGGTCCTTCAGGCCGAGCGCCGCCGACATCCTGGCCTGCCGCAGGTCGAGGTCGACGATCAGCACGCGCCGTGAGGCATTCATCTTGGTGAGCAGGCCACCCAGGGACGCCACGAAGGTCGTCTTGCCCTCGCTCGGCGTCGAGGAGGTGACAGCGATAACCCTTGGCGGCCGGTCGAGGCTGCCCAGGCTTATAGCGGTGAACACCGCGCGGATCGCCTCGGCTGCCGGCGAGGTAGTATTCTCCAGCACATGGGAGACGACGTTCGAGCGCTGCGAGGCAGCGCCCTTGACCTCGGGCACCATGCCGAGCACGCCCACGCCGGTCGCATCCTCGACTTGGGCGGCTGCACGGAACACCCGGTCAAGCTTCTCAGCGGCGACGGCGCCGGCCATGCCGAGCAGGCAGCCGATCACGAAGGCGGCCATCAGACCTGTCTTGTAGTTGGGCGAGGACGGCGCGCCCGAGGGTTGGGCATAGGCCAGGATACGCGCGTCGGCGCGCTGAATGTCCTGCTGCTCGCGCAATTCCTTGAATCGCGTCAGGAAGCTCTCGTAGAGGGTGCGGTTCGACTGCGCCTCGCGCTCAAGCTGCTTTTGCTCGGCTTCGTACTGGCTCGCCGTGCCGGACACGACAGCAGCCTTGTCGACCAGCTCCTTGAGCTCGTCCTCCTCGGCCTTGGCGGCGTCGAGCTCCGCACGCACGGCGAGCGTGATACGCTGGGTCTCGCTCAGGAAACGGGCACGCACCGAGGCAAGCTCGTTGCGTGCCTGCATGAGCTTGGGATGATTGTCACCCAGCGTCGCCGACAGTTCGGCCATCTTGCGGTTCAGTTCGACGTCCTGGATGCGCAAGGCGGCCAAGGTAGTGTTGCCCGAAACTTCGGCGATGTTGGCGATCTCGCCGGGATTGAGGCTCGCCTTGCTGAGCGCCACCAGACGCGCCTCGCGCTCGATGCGCTTGGTGCGGGCGGCGACGTATTTCCCGTTCAGTTCCGACAACGTCTGGGTCGAGACGGTGCCCTCGGGGCTGCCGGCCAGGCCCTTGTCGCGGCGATAAGAGGCGACCGCCTCTTCGGCGACCTGCAGATTGCGGCGCAGCTCCGCGAGGCGCTGCTCCAACCATTCGGTGGCGCGGCGGTTGGCCTCGTTCTTGGTGTCGATCTGGTCGGCGAGATAGGCCTCCGCCAGGGCATTGGCGATGCGCGCCGACATCGCTCCGTCGGGGCTCTCTACGGTGATCAGGATAACGTAGGTGCGGCCAAGCAGCGTGACGCTGAGGCCGCCCGCCACGGCGCCAATGGCAGCGCGACGGCGCGGATCGCTCTCCTCGGCGGCGCGGCTCGAGCGCACCGGTTGGGCCTGCTGCGGCCTGGGCGCCGGCGCCAGCAGGGTCGAGATGCCGGTGGCCCACAGTTCTCGTAGCGGCGCGAAGGCCGAGTCGATGAAGCCCGGAGGCTTGGTACCGTTGAAGTCCGGATTGTTGGCAAGTCCCAACTTGTCGACGACACGGCCGATCAGGAATTCCGATTGGATGACCTCGAGCTCACTCTGGATGGCGCCGAGATTCATGGTGTCGACGCCCGACAACGCCGCCTCGGTGCTGACGACCTTGAAGGTGCGCGTGTCGAGCAGGAGCCGCGCCGACGCTTTGTACATCGGCGTCGCCTGAGCGATGATCAGGGCCATCAAGGCAACAGCGACGAGACCGCAGCCCACGATCAACGCCTTGCGGCGATTGAGCAGGCGCAGCCACTCCCATAGCTGGTCCGGTGCTTCGCTGGGGCGAATGGGCGCCAGCACGCCGGGCTCGGAAGCCGGCACGATCCGGGCTATGGCCGGATCATCAGCAATCTGGTCGCTCCGAGGAAACGATCCCATCCCAATTCACTCCGCGGCAAAGTATACGCGCGACGACACCCGCAAACGACATCTCCGAGGCGCCTTTGTCGGGGCACCCCGGTTTCACCTTCCCAACAACATAGGCGGTCCCACACCGCCTACCCCAAAACGCCTACGCCACTACGACAAGGCGGCTCAAAACCATCTCTCCGGGACCCGAATGATGTCGCCCGGCCCCACCGGGCTATCCTCGGTCACGGTCTCCTCCATGCCCTGGGTCTGATTGAATCGCTGAACTGTTATACGTGTCTTGGAAGCCCGACGTGTAAACCCTCCCGCGATGGCCACTGCCTGGGCCACGTTTATCCCCGAAACGTAGGGAAACGAGCCAGGGCGCCCCACCTCTCCGAGGACGTAAAAGGGCCGGCGCGCGACCAAGTCAACGCTCAATCTGGCCACCCGCAAGAGCCCATCGGTCCGATAGCGCGTGCGCAGGAGTTCCTCGATCTCAGCCGTAGTCATGCCCACGACCTGGACGCGGCCCGCCATGCGCGGCGAGATAACACCCGCCGAATCGATCTCGTATTCGCCGGAGAGCTCGGGGTCGGACATCACGATGACCCGGATGCGGTCGCCCGGAGCAACTCGATATTCCGCCATTCGGATGGTCTGGGTGACCTGCGACGGCTGCTGGAGAGTGCTGACCGTCATCGGCGGCTGGGGATCGCAGGCGACGATGCCCAGCGACAGCGCCAAGGCGACTGCCGGCATCATCACCCGGCGATACAGGGCGATCAAAAGACGGGACAGGGCTGACATCCTGGTGCTCACGACTTCACCGCTTAACGACCAGCCGAATGGAGAACATGTTGCGGGAGAATTGCGGCCCTCCAGCCGGCACGTCGGTCGTTGAACCCTGGCTGTATTCGTAGAGCGGGCCTATCGAATATTGCGGCGCCACCTCATAGAGCAGGCCGATCGACGCCTTGATGAAGGTGTCGGTTCGCGGATTGACGCCGGCGAGCCCGGGGACGGGCGTATAGTCCGCCTGATTGTAGGACACGCCGCCAACCGCCTTCCACGGGTAGTGAATGTCGTAGGTGAAGTCGATGCCGGCCACGGTCGAAACGTAATTCTGATAGTTGGTCAACGCCGATTCGTTGATCGTCCGGTTGATCGCGGGCCGCAGGACCAACGGTTCATAGCCGTTCCAGGTACCGGCGAGACTGAAGGTGAAAGCCGACGTCGTTGTGCCCGCCGTGGTGTAGGTCTGGCTGGTCGTGCCGACCGAAGCCTCCAGCATGCTCTTGGGACTCAAGATCAGCGTGGCGCCCGCGTTGACGTTCCACCCGGTCGAATCGCGCTGTTGGCCCGCAATGTTGACGGTGTCGACGTAGACGCGCTGATTGATGCCGGGTGCGATGAACAGGGAAAGGTTGTCCGAGACCTCGTAACCGACGCGCAGCTTCTCATCGTACTCGGTGCGGTTACGGCTGGCCGACGGCAAGCCCAGGGAGGTGATGGTGCTGTAGTCGTAGTACCAGTACTTCGTGGCGGAAACCGCCAGCTGATAGAACAGCCGATTGAAGCGATGATTGAATCCCAACTCGACCGGCAGCGAATCGGCCACGGTCGGCGCCTGGGCAAACGACACGTTTGCCGTGCCGAGCGCCTCAGTGCTACGGCGAAATGCAACAAGGCCGGTCGCGGACATGTCGTAGCGAATGTCGAGCTTGCCGTCGGCCTGCAACAGATAGTTCTGGTAATTCTGGGTCGACGCGGCGGGATAGAAACCGAAGCCGCCGTAGGCCAACAGGCGCACCTCATGGCGGATCCAATTCGAACGCAACTCGAGCTGCGGGCGTACCACCACGAACGGTGAGCCGACGGCTGGAGCCGGCGTGGCAAAGACGTTGTCGTCGTAACCGGTGATCAGCGAGATATCAGGAAAGAGCGTGAACGCGCCCACGCTGACGCCAAGCTCGTTGCCGCTGTCGCTTCGCGCGCCCGGTCCTGGCACTGATGTCGTCACGTCAGGCAAGTCGAGCTGCGGCGTCTGCTGATCGAGCGTCTGCCTCGCTGGCGAGGGTGTCTCGACTTGGGCGTGCGCTACCGACGCCGCGCACGACATCAGCACCCAGCCGACAAAGGGCGACCAGATCAGTTGTACGCGGGACGCACGAATCGTCATTGAACTGGCAGACCATCCCGGCAACGGACCAAGCGTCGGCTGGAAGAAGCTGTATCCCAATCCGCGGGCGTTACGACCGGCTGACATAGTTGATCGGATTCGTCGGAATCGGCGCCGGATTGGAGGACGGCGAGGCGGCCGGTGGAACTGTCGGCGTCACCGTAGGCGTCGGATTGGAAGCGGGAGACACCGGCGGCTGAGCTGGCGGTGTCAGCGTATCGACCAGCGCAGAGAGTGCATTGCTGCTCAAGTTTCCGCCGCCCACGAGTTGGGACAGGAGTTGGTTCACCGACGTCGGGTCGGCGCTCGTCAACGTTGCAAGCTGCGCAGGCGTCAGCACCAGGCCGGGTGGCGCTTCGGGGGCCGGCCCTGGCGGGAGGGACATGTTCGGCACCGACAGCGCGGTGGGTACGATCGCTTCCAACGGCGCGGCGCTCTGCAGGGGCCCGGCATTTTGTAGCGGGCCGGCACCCTGCAGCGGACCCGCACCCTGCAAGGGGCCGGCGCCTTGTAGCGGACCGCCGCCTTGGAGGGGGCCCGCGACCTGAAGCGGATCTCCCCCCTGGCCGCTCCCCTGATTGCTGCCAG
This sequence comes from Pseudomonadota bacterium, assembly GCA_023416135.1. Taxonomy (GTDB): domain Bacteria; phylum Pseudomonadota; class Alphaproteobacteria; order Reyranellales; family Reyranellaceae; genus Reyranella. Next base: position 47,359 of record JAEZIF010000296.1, on the reverse strand, counting down.
GCGCTGCCGCGGCGCCAGGACCAACACCCTGCAGCGGGCCGGCACCTTGCAGCGGCCCGGCCCCCTGCAAGGGACCGATCTGCCGCTGTCCCTGGTTCCGATCGGCCTGTGCCTGCTGATCATGCGTCGCCTGGGCAGGCTCGGCGCTTCCCTGAGGGAGTCCATTCGCTGCCCACAGCAACAATGCAACAGCAATACACTGCGCCTGGAATGCAATTTTAGTCATTTACCCCCGTCCGACCGCTCGGCGCGCGAACTGCAGCTCCAAATGGTCGTTGGCGCGGCTTGGCGCGCTCGATCAATTGAAAAAAAAAGCTGCGCCAAGCTGGAAGGTAAAATACCGGAATGCACGCCGCGCGCCAAGACTGGGAAATTCGCGGTTTCGAAAGGGGGGCGGCCGACTTTCATTGTTTGTTACGCCTTAGAGAAACCCACCTCGACGTGGGCCCGTTTTATCCGCTGCCTTCTGGTCCTGGCAGGCCAGGCGCACGCTTGGCGGGCGCAGTGATACCAAAATTAACTGCAGCGTCAACGCAGTAAATGAAAATTATTTCAATCGTCCAATACTGCAAAAGCCATATATCTTCGACCCACATCTGACGCCGCTCGGCGACTAAGAGCGGGACGAGACGTTCGTACGCCCGGCCGATGCTTGTTTCACCAGACGTGACGGGTCCAAGTGTTTCCACCTGCAGCTTTGGTACCGAGGTCAGCAAGAACTTCAAGACTGTCGGCGAAGCCAACGACATCTCCGCACGCGACGCGCCAATAGCCTGCTCTGGCCGGCCGCGCGAGCAGGTCGACATCGGAGTCTGCGCTGCCTACGAACAGAACGGGCCGGCCGCTATCGACGCAGGCATAGATCTTCGACGGCAGGACAAAGCCGACGAAGGCATCCTTCAGGGTCACGAGATGAGCGTCAGGCGCGCGCAGAAGCCCGGCCAGCCGTTCAAGCGGCACCGGTGGCGAGCGATGGAAAGGCACTCCCTGGGCGGTAAGACGCTTATCGAGCTCTTCCGCGCCCATGCCGGTCGCGCTCAACCACAAGCGTACGCGCCCGCTGCCGCTGCGATGATGGCGCACATAGCCCTCGGCCACGGTGTCTAGTTCGTGCGCAATGCCATAATTGCCGGAGTATAGGAGCACACAGGCGCCAGCCAACCCTGCTGGCAGCGGCTCGCTCGCCTCGACAGCGGAGAAATCGACCGGCGAGCCGTCGCGGACCAAGGCTATGCGCTGGCCGGCAACGCCGGTCGCGACGAGACGCCGCTTCTGGTCGAGGCCCAGGACCTCGAAGCAGTCGACGCGGCGCCGCCAGAAGTTGGTGAGGCCAAGCAAGAGCGAAAGGGCGAACGACGGCCCCGCCTGCGCCGCAATCTGACATTCAGGATGGAAATCTGTGATGCGATAGACGAGACGTCCGCGCCACAGAAACCGCAGCGGCGCCAACAGATGGATCATGAAGGGCGGCGAGCCGGTGAACAGGATACCGTGGGCCGCCCGCAGGTAGCGGAAGCCCGCCACGATCAGCCGCAGATCGGTCCAGAACGTCCACGCCGGGCGGCCGAGCAACGAGCCGCGCGGCACGGGCCTGGCCTGCAGCCTGAGCTCGGTCAGCCTGCCCTCGCCCCTCGCCTCGCGGCGCAGCGACGTTGAACCCGAGGTCAGCCCGATCAGCGTCACGTCATGACCGCGCTCAGCCAGCGCTTGCGCGCGCAACTGCATGTACTGGCCGACAGCGCCGAAATCCGGCGGCAACCAGTCGGCAATGATGACGATGCGATGTTCCCGCGCCACGTCGAACGGGCTATGAGCCAGCAGTTCCATCATCGACTGCCGACACCTTTCCCCTCCACCACCGACGTGTAGAGCCCGACCATGCGACGGGCAACGCTCGGCCAGCCGCAATGTGCCGCGACATGAGCGCGACCGGCTTCGCCCATGGCGCGACTGCCGGCCGCGTCGGACATCATGGTAGCTAGTTCGGCGGCTATCGAGGCGGGTGCAGGATCAATGACGCAGCCCGCGCCGATCTCGCGCACGATTTCCGACATGCCGACGTCGGGCGTAGCCAGCACCGGCAGGCCGCGTCGCATCGCCTCGAACGCGGCGAGACCAAAATTCTCCGAGAGAGACGTCATCGCGAACACGCGCGCAGCCGCGAACAGCGCTTCCTTGTCGGCACCTTCGACATGACGCGCGACGATCACCACGCGGTCGGCAACGCCCAAGGCACGCGCCTGGCCAGCGAGCACGGCAGCATGGCCGTCGGCATCGTCACCCGCGATCACGAGTCGCGCGCCCGGCGCCAGCGGCAGCGCCGCGATCAGGCGATCGAGACCCTTTTCCCAGCTGATCCGCCCGAAGGCGAGCGCCAGCGGCCGGTTCGCAACCGCCGCCGTAATGTCTGCCGACGGCATTGCCGTCGCGGGCGGCGGCGGGTCGTCGACGCCGTGCGGGATCGTGACGATCGACGGCAGCCGCCAGCCGAAGCCTGAGAGGTGGTTCGCTTCGACCGACGAGGTCGTGTGAACCGCTGCCGCACGCTCGAGATTGGCGCGCTCGACGAGAGCGATCCACGCAGACTTGATCCAACGGTTCTTGCGGCGGATCAGTTCGGGCACGAGCATGCCACGCGGCGATATCACATAAGGCACGTCGTGCGCGCGCGCGGCGCGCGCGGCCGCCAAAATCGGCCAGAGATAGACCGAGTGCAGATGCACAACATCGAAGCTGCCGACGGCGGCAGCGAGCGCGCGGCGCATCGGCGGCGACCAGTAGAGGCGGCGCAGCCGCTCGCTGGGGAAATAGGTGACCTTGACGCCCTCGCGGTCGACCGGGTGCTGCAACGGCACGTCGCTGTCGCCCGGGCCGTCGACGCTGGTCGTGAAAACGTGCGTGTCGTGGCCGTCGGCCGCCAGGGCACGACACAGCGCGTGAACCGAACGAATTGGACCACCGTATCGAACTGCGGGGAGGTAGGTCGGAACGACGTGAAGTAAGCGCAAGGCCCGTCCACCGCGACTCGACGCTTTGGCAGCAGCGATTCTAGGGCAGGCCTGCACGTCGGTCGAGCCAACGCATGGCGACCGGAAGTGCAAACTTGGCCATCAGGGACCAGACCAGGAAGAACATCGCCGTCGCGCCCAGGAGCTTCGGCAGCGACACTTCGACCCCGGTGCTAGCGACATTGTAGGCAAGCCCCATGACAATGGCTTCCCTGAGCATCCAGGGAAGCGATCGGGTCATGAAATATCGAATGACCAGAGCGAACATCAGGCCATACGCAAAGATGCCTGCGAGCATACCGGGAAAACCGAGGTCGACGTAGTTCTCCGCCATGTAGCCGACGCTGATCGACGTGCCGAGGCGGATCTGCTCCATCGGATCGGAGCGCGCGAGCCGTATGAACACTTCGCTGTCCGAAAGGACAGGCTTATTCGGGAAGAGAAACCGTGGTTGGAATACGTGGGCGAGAGCGTCCTTCCACTGTCTCGCTGCGATTGGCTCGTGGGTACCTCTGTCGACGCCGATGACTTGGCCGAATATGTCGATGTAGGCAAAGCGCGTCAGGAGCAGATAGGCTGTCTCGCCCCACTTCGTGTCACCGATGTTCAGCGCTTTGTCACCGAGATAGGCCACCCGCTGATCGAGCGGAACCCTGATCTGCTGAGTCGTTTCATCGGTGCCGGTCACGTAGTCGCGGTATTCGGCCTTGACGGACGTCCAGAACAGCGCGAGGACGAGCAAGACTGCCAGCCAAACAAGCGCTGCTGCCGTCGTCGCACCAGTCCATTTGATACGCGCCGCCAGGGCGGCAACCGCGACGTAGATGAATACCGCGCGAAAGTCCGCGAGAAAGCCGGTGAATCCGACCAGAATTTCGACGAAGATCACGGCAAGCAGGGCTCCGCGTCCCCTGCCGGTCGTAAAGACATAGGTGCACAGCAGGAACAGGGCGACGACCTTCACCTGTGCCGCGGCCTGGAAGGGCTGGTCCACGCCCGGCACCGAGCGGCCCAAAAAGGTGAACGCCACCGACGCCGCGATCGCAGCGAAGTACACCATCACCAGGTCCGGCGGCCGCCACCGCTCGTGGGCATGATATTCCGAGACCGTCGGCGACGGCAGGTTTCCAAGCACAAGCCGGAACGCAAGCGCCAACGTAATCAGGGATGCGAGCGCATACCAATAGGCGTACAGCAGGTCGACACCATCGATGCTCGCCCCGATCGACTCGCCGTCCAGCACCGATTGGATCGCACGCGCGAAGACCTGCCCCCACTGCCAAAGCAGAAAAAACACGATTGCTTTGGGCATGGTCGGTCGACCGATGATCGTCATCAAGACGAACGGAACGATCCCCCCCGCCCCGTAAGCCAGTGGATCGGGAGCAAACGGCGCGACGAGAACATTGGCGATCGCGAGATACAGGGAGCCCCGACGGACCAACTCTAGGTCGAGCCTGGTCGTCCTGGCGGTCGTCGTCGCTGCCACGCTCGTCATCGGCCGGTCGCTCACAACGTGCTGACCCGGCTTCGACTACGCGTACGACGACGGGGCTGAACGGTCGACCTCGCTCGCTCCGGCAGCCGCGGCCCGAAACAGGATGGCATTGAAATCTTGTGCATGCAGGCGCCCGCAGGTTGGCCGCAGGCGTCGCGTAGATAGGGGGAAAATGAGCTGCCGGCTCTTCGACGCAAGGCCACGACGGGTCTCCGAGCCGCTGCCTGTACTCGACTTCGCCTGCGATGACAATTTTCTTGTCGAGCTGGGTCGACGGGGCCGGCTTCGGACCAAGTCGCGGGAACGATCGTATCTCCATCGGCGCGCGGACTAGATAAGTTACCAGGTTTCGCAAAGGGTCCCCGAACCTGCCCACGCAAAACGGGCATGCCGGCGACCGTCGAGCTCCCGCCCTGGCGGCTTTGATGCGGGAGCGCCCACCAGGCCAGACTGTCATCCGCCTCAGCTAACAAACGCTCGCTCGGCTGATATGGGGTATGTATCGTGGAATGGATCGCATGAGTTCCGCCGACCGTCTCTCCAGCACGCACTTGGTACTCGAAGCCGGCCGGGCTGACCGTCAATATTGGCAGGACATCTGGCGCTACCGCGGACTTCTGTTCATCCTGGCCTGGCGCGATGTCGCGGTCAGGTACAAGCAGACGGCGATTGGAATCGCTTGGGCGTTCGTTCGCCCCTTCCTGACGATGATCGTGTTTACAGTGGTGTTCGGCCATCTTGCCAAGCTGCCGACCTCCAACGGGATTCCCTACGCGATCGTGGTCATAGGCGGGTTGCTTCCGTGGACGCTGTTCTCCTCCGTTCTCAGCGAAGCCTCGTCGAGCGTGATCTCCAATGGCAATCTCATTAGCAAAGTCTACTTCCCGCGGATGATCGTTCCACTTGCGACCGTGCTCGTCGTGATGATCGATTTCGCGGTGAGCCTCTCGATTCTGGCCGGACTGATGGTCTGGTACCTCATCGTCCCCGGCTGGCAGCTCCTGCTTCTTCCTGTCTTCGTGCTGCTTGCACTGCTGGCCAGCCTGGGTCCGGCGATATGGGCAGCTGCAATCGTCGTCAAGTATCGCGACTTTCGCTTCGTTATCCCGTTCGTGCTCCAGTTCGGCCTATATGTTTCACCGGTCGGCTTCGAGAGCACGATCGTGCCCGAGCAATGGCGACTGCTGTATAACCTGAACCCCATGGTCGGCATCATAGATGGGTTCCGGTGGTGCATCGTCGGTGGTGCAAGCCCCATCTACCTGCCGGGCTTCGTACTCAGCCTGGTTGTCACGGCCGGCTTTCTCTGGCTCGGCATCGCCACCTTCCGCCGCATCGAACGCGGCTTTGCGGACCTTATCTGAGAATGTCCGAGCCGGTGATCCGCGTCGAGAATCTCGGCAAGAAGTTCGTGATCGGCCACAAGGTCGAACGCGACGGCCTGTTGCGCGATGCCGTGGCGAGAGCGGCGCGCTCGATGCTGCGCAACGCAGCGGATCTTCTGAAGGGCAGGCCGCTGTACGCGGGCGACCACCTCGAGGAATTCTGGGCGCTGCGGGATCTCAATTTCGAGATCAAGCCTGGCGAGCTGGTCAGCATCATCGGAAGCAATGGCGCGGGCAAGACGACCCTGCTGAAGATCCTGTCGCGCATCACCGACCCCACGACAGGGCGCGTCGAGATTCGCGGCCGCGTGAACAGCCTGCTCGAGGTCGGCACCGGTTTCCATCCTGAGCTCAGCGGGCGCGAGAACATCTTCCTCAATGGCGCCATTCTCGGCATGAGCCGCCAGGAGATGCGCCGGCGCTTCGACGAGATCGTCGAGTTCTCGGGCGTCGGCAAGTTCATCGATACGCCGGTGAAGCGGTATTCGGTCGGAATGTATGTCCGTCTCGCCTTCGCCGTGGCCGCTCATCTGGAGGCGGAAATCCTGGTGGTCGACGAAGTGCTCGCCGTAGGGGACGCGGAATTCCAGGCACGTTGCTTGAACCGCATGTCCGAAGTCGCAGGCAGCGGGCGAACCGTCCTGTTCGTCAGCCACAATTTTTCAGCAGTGATGGCATTGACCCGACGAAGCATCGTCCTCCAGGGCGGACGGCTGATCTTCGATGGCCCGGTCGATGCCGGGTTGGCTCATTACACGTCGACGCTGATCAAGGGCAGCCAGGACCGGCAATGGGGCCGCGGAAAAAGTTCGACTCTGGTTTCTGCGGAACTCGTCGATCAAGAGGGCGTGCCGACTACACGCTTCGTTCCAGGAACGGCCCTGCGCTTGCGGGTGGTGGTCGAAACGACCGGCATGCGGGGCATGTCGCTCGAGGTCATCCTGCGCGACCAGAACAACCTGCCGCTTGCCTTCTTTTCGTCGGCCGTTTTCAATCAAGTCCCGCTGCCGGCGCAACCAGGGCGCTACGAATGCACCCTGTCGCTCGACGCCTTTCACCTTGCGGCCGGCGAATATGGTATCGATCTGCAGACGTATTTCACCAACGTCGTCGTCGACCATCGGGTCGACAGCGCCATTCGCTTTTCCGTTGATACCTGCAGTCCAGACGGCATCGCCTTCAACTTCCGACAGGACTATGGTGTTGGCCCCCTGGCGATGAGGCTGACCGCACCTCTTGAGTTCACTTCGGTAAGATCCTGCGATGCGCACATCGGGGGTGCCGGCACCCATTCAGACGGAAGATCCGAATCCGGGGGCGACCAGCCGCGTGGTCGGTTCGACGAGTGAGACTCGCGCTCATCAGCTACGAGTTCGCGGGGACGGCTGTCAGCGGAGGAATCGGGACTTATGCACGCGGAGCGGCCGCCATGATGGCCGCTCGGGGTCATGAGGTGGAGGTGTTCACGTCCGCGGCGGCCGATCCGCTCGCGCTGCCCCCTGGTATCGTCGTTCATGCCGCTCCAGCCGAGAGGCAATGCTTTCCCCGTACCGTGGCTTCGCTGTTCGCTGAGCGCCACACTGCTCGCCCGTTCGACGTGGTCGAGGGACCGGAGTACGGCGCCGAAGCGATGGAGCTGGCCCGGTCGTTTCCGGATCTGCCATTGGTAGTGAAGCTCCACACGCCGACCTTCTTGCTCGACGAGATCCAACACAGCTACATGTCGGGCTTGCAGAAGACCCGCTTCGTAGTGGGTGCCTTGCGTCGCGGGCGTCTGCCCCGGGCCTACTGGCGATACGATCCCGCGGGCGATCCCGAGCGACAACACGCCATGGCTGCGAGCGAGATCGTCGCTCCCTCCCACGCCATCCTCGACCTGGTTCAATCGCGCTGGAACCTTGAGCCTGGACGGCTCGTGCATCTGCCCTATGTCTTCGATCCCCCGGCAGATCTCCTGGCTCTTCCTGTCGCGACCGCGACACGCCGGATCACCTACCTCGGCCGACTCGAGGCACGGAAGGGTGTGATGGAACTCGCGGAGGCGATGAGGCTCGTCCTGACGCGCACGCGCGATGCCAAGTTCCGCCTCGTTGGCCGCTCCCTTCCCCATCCGACCACGGGCGAGGACCTCGCCGCGCACATGCGCCGGGTGTTGGGGCGTTTTGCAGAAGCCGTCGAGTTTGTCGGCGGGCTTCCATATTCCGAGGTCCCGCGGTTGCTCGGTGACACAGACATCTGCGTATTCCCGAGCATCTGGGAGAGTGTGGGCTTCGTGTGCCTTGAGGCCATGGCCGCGGGCCGCGGCGTAGTTGCCAGCGGCGGCAGTGGCATGGCCGAGCTCATCGACGATGGTCGCAGTGGAAGACTCGTCGAGCCGCGCGATCCGCGCGGCTTGGCGGATGCGATCCTCGATATGCTAGCCGACCCCGTGCGTCGTATCGACATGGGCGAAACGGCCCGTGCGCATGCCCGCACGACGTACAGTTCAGATGTCATTGGCCCCCTGCAGGAAGCCAGTTACGTCCGCGCAATCGAGCGGGGCCGTCCTCGCTGCGTTGCGGCAGCGGCGCGATGACGACTTTTCTTTCGGTTATCCTCTGCACGCACGACCCGCGGCGGGCCGTGCTCGAGGAGGCCCTTGACGCCCTGCGGCGCCAACGGGCGCTCGACGAAGGCTGTTGGGAACTGATCATTGTCGACAACGCCAGTACCCGTCCGTTGAACGGATCGATCGATTTGCGCGGCCTCGAGAGGGCACGCATCGTACGAGAGGAGCGTCTCGGTCTAACTCATGCTCGCCTGCGCGGACTCGCCGAGGCATCGGGGGAGATCCTGGCGTTCGTCGATGACGACAATCTGCTCGACGAGGCCTATTTGAGCCGCGCCGCGGAAGCTATGTCGGCGGACGTTTCTCTGGGGGCCGCCGGCGGCAGGTCGATCGCGCGCTATGAGGTGCCGACGCCGCCGTGGTTTGACAGCCTCGATATCGACCTCGCCTGTCGAGATCTCGGCGAGACAGCGCAATACGCCTCTTGGGAAGGCATCGATCACGCCAAGCGATCCTACCCTCGCTGCGCCCCAATCGGCGCCGGGCTCGTCATCCGGCGTGACCTGTTCGCGGCCTATGCGTCGGCGGCCGCGGCAAGCCCAGGGCGCCTCGGGCTGGGCCGGCGGGGAGCGGATCTGGCCAGCGGCGAGGACAACGACATCATCATGGTTGTGCTGGAGAGAGGCTGGCGAGTCGCCTACCTGCCCGGGCTGCGGCTCGAACACGTGATTCCGGCGGGCCGCCTGACCCGCGACTACCTCGCCGCCTACGCCTATAGCACCAACCGAACCTGGATCCGCGTTCTCGACGTCCACGGAATCAGGCCTTGGCGAGCGCTCGATCCGAGCAGGCTCATGGTGCGAAAAGCGCGAGCCTATCTTTCTTACCGTGCCTGGTCCGGTCCGGCCGCCTACATCCGGTGGCGGGGGGCTTGTGGCCAGTTCGACGGCCGCGCCGATCTTTGGCGTGCGCAACATGGCGCCGGCTGAGGCTGTCATGGCATTGCCCGGGCGCCTGCGCCGCTTTTCGAGAGCCTTCGGCCTTGGACCGGCCGTGTTGCGCTACTACCACGAGCCGCTTGGCCGGCTCCGCCAATCGATTGCCGAAGGTGGGCCTTGGGAACAGCGGCGCACCGAACAGGCCCGGCTCGAGATGATTGCCGCGGCCCAGGCGCTATCGCCGCTGGCCGCTCGCGGGGGCCGCGACACCGTTGAAATCGCGTTCCTCAGCGGCGAGCGCTTCTGGTGGCAGACCCTGTTCTGCGTCGTCTCCCTCCAGACGCATTCTCGCGTGCGGATCATGCCTGTGGTGTACGACGACGGGACCTTCAACGAAGTCATCTGGTCCGCCTTCAGCCGGGTGGTGCCCTGGGCCCGGTTGGTTGCCAGCGCCCAGATCGAGGCCGGGCTCGACACGCATCTGCCGTTCGCGAGGTTTCCTGCCCTGCGCCGTCGTCGGCTGAGCTATCCCCATCTGCGCAAGCTCACCGATATCCACGCCGGACGCAGCGGCTGGTTGGCGGTTCTCGACTCAGACATGCTGGTCTTTCGTTCGCCGAAGGCGCTGCTGGACTGGCTGGCTGCGCCCGACCACCCCTGTTGCCTCGTCGAAAGCACCAGCGCCTACGGCTATTCGGCCCGTTTGATGCGTGAGCTTGCAGGAGGCGAACCGCCGGCGCGCGTGAATGTCGGGGTCTGCGGCCTGCGGTCTGACGCCATCGATTGGGACCGACTCGAGTATTGGTGCCGAGAAATGCTGGAACGGGAAGGAACCCACTACTTTCAGGAGCAGGCACTCACCGCGATGCTCCTGACCGGCCAGAAGTGCCATCGACTCGATCCGCCCGACTACGTGGTCTTGCCCGGCCTCGCCGAGGGACGCACTCCGACGGCTGCCCTGCATCACTATGTTTCGTCCTCGAAACGCTCGTATTTCCAACACGGCTGGCGCCGGGCAATCGCCGACGCCGAGCGAGGCAGGCGGCCGTGACGGAGACCGCTCGCCATTCGTGGCAGGAAAGCGCGCCGCAGATTGCATGAACTCGTCCGCGTCCGACTGGGCTCGTATTGCAGAGCTGATTGGCAGGGTCTATGGCCTATAGCGGATCAGAAAGTACCAAGGACATGCCCGAGGGCATGGTTGGCCGATGTGATGCCGTCGAGTGGATTGGGCTCTTGGGAGAAGTTGCTCGAAACCCTTGCCGGAGCGCCTGAAGGCGCCCCTGCAGAACGACGCGCAGCGCACGCTCATCATCGCGTCTCATCGCGACGCCCATGACCGCCAAAGTTTCGGTGATCATCCCCTGCTACAACGCCGCGCGATATGTCGGTGAGACGCTCGATAGCGTGCGGCGGCAGACGTGGCCGAACCTCGAGGTCATCGTTGTCGACGACGGTTCGACCGATGACAGCGTTCGGATCATCGAAACATTTGCAGAGCTCGGCCTTACCCTCATTCGGCAATCCAATCGCGGGCAGACGGCAGCGCTCAACGTCGGCCTGGCGCGTGCCACAGGCGATTTCGTCCAGTATCTGGACGCCGACGATCTGCTCGACCCGGACAAGATCGAGATCCAAATGGCGAGGTTGACTGTCGCGCCACGCTGTGTCGCTTCCGCTCGCTGGGGAAGATTCTACGAACGGCCCGAAGATACGAGCTTCGAAGCCGAGACCGTCTCGCGCGACCTCGCCAGCCTCGACTGGCTGGTGGAATCGCGGGCCAACGGCCTGGGAATGATGTTTCCGGCCTTGTGGCTCGTACCCATGCCCATTGCCCGAGCCGCCGGAGCCTGGCGCGAAGATCTGACGCTCAACAACGATGCGGAATATTTTACCCGCGTGCTCCTGGCCGCCGAACGAGTCCTGTTCTGCGAGGGCGCCCGTTGCCGTTATCGCTCGGGGATTTCGGGGAGCCTCTCCGGCCGCAAGACGCCGGCGCACTGGGCCTCACAAGAGAAGGTGATAGAGCTGTGCCAGCAGTACGTGCTGGCCAAGGACAGCCGCGAGCCTGCTCGACGCGGCTTTTCACTGAGTTGGCAGCATCTGGCCCACGCTTGCTATCCCTATGATCCGTTGCTGGCCGAGAGGGCCCTGGAACGCGCTCACGCCCTGCATCAGGAGACCATTCTGCCTCGAGGCGGGCCGACGTTCATGATCCTCTCCCGCCTGATCGGCTGGCGCGCGGCGCGCCGCTTGCAGGTCGCAAGCGGCTGGCCCTGAAGTTCGGCGACCTATTGCGTCGACTCCTCAGCAAGAAGCCGGCCACACACATTCAGGTCCGAATCAATGGTGAACCCTTTGGCTTTCACGGCATCGAACACCTCACGTGCTTCTGCCATGCGGTTCTGATGTATGTAGAACATCACCTTTGATGCCATCACGTTTGCTCTCTCCCAGGTCGAGCCGCTGCGGACAAGGCTCAAGGAAAGGTCGAATACCTCGTCCAGTTCTTCCGGGCTGACCGCCTTCATTTCCTCCACTGAAGGAACCATCGCGGGATCGATCGCCTTGGTTGGCTTGAACACCATGCTGCAAGTGCCCGCCATCTCACAATACGGAAGCAGGACCGACCTGAGTCGATAGCCGAGGATGTGCACCCAGGGCGTGTAGTAGTGCTTGAAATCCTGCTCAAAAATATACGAACTGCCTGCCAGAAGATGCGGATAAAACCGCCGGCCGATGAACTCGCACAGCGCCCACGACTTGTTGGCATCGACCAGCAGGAACTCTATCGGATCACCACGCCAACCGATCTCGGTAATATCGCCTGGATATGACTTTATGAACCTTGCGAGCTTGGAGATGCGAGCTTCGAACTCTCCGAGAAAGCTTTCGCCAGGTTCGTATCGGCGAGCAAATCCGCCGGGCAGCGTTCCGAATACTTCTTCCCATTGAAAGCGATCGTAGGCGTGAATTCTCCCTGCCTTGTTCGAGACGGAACCGTTGACTTGCAAGCCTCTCGCGAGCGCTATGGTCGTCGCGCCCAGAAGACAACCCAGATCTATGATTTCGCCAGTTCCCGTGTAATCCCGGGCCGCGTACTTCGTGAGGTAGCCTTGTTCCTCTGGGCTCGTCCAAGCGGGTATCCAAGTTCTCTGTCGCCACTTCGTTACGATGCGCCGCTTCCATCGTCTCGCCAGATCCAGCACTTCCAATTTCATCCGTTGCCCCATCATCCGCAGGTCGAACGCATGGTCGCAGCAACGAAATACTCCGCCACCTTCTCCGGAGCCAGCAGGCGATCGAAAGCCGCCCGATTGTGCGCCTTGATCCGCGCGATCCTGTCATCGCTCATGCCGGCGAGTACCATGGCGACCCCGGGCCAATCGAGATCATCATTCCAACTGATGTTGAACTGACTCATGTCGAACCACGGCTCCAAGAGCAGCCGGTCGGCATGAATCGGCAGTCCCCACATGAGTGCCAAGGACATGATATTGCGCCACCCCCAATGAAACCCCGTCGCGAACACGGCTAGGCGGCTGGACGCCAGCATCTTCTCGTAGTTGTCGATCCGGCCGGTCTCGACGGGGAAATCTGCTGGCGTCATCGGGAAGCGATCGCTGCCGTCCAGCGCCGTCGGCTCACTCCAGCGAAGACGTGCGTGAACCGCCCTGCCGTCCCTTGCCAATGCCTTCAAGCGCATGTGAAGGGCGTAACGATGCCTCGGCCATCCCCAGAGCGTGTCAAGCAATGCAATGTCATGCAGGCTGGGAGCCGTGCGGAGATCGAGGAGCTGACGATAACGCGCCTCGAAATCAGCATATTCGAAGAGCCACGACTGCGCAGGTCGTCTACGAGCGATCTTGTCGTGCGCGTTGCGCAGCTTTCGCATCACCAATGGCAGCTGCACCTCGATGTGCAGGCTCGGCCCGATCGGCACGAACGGACGCACTCGCATGAATTGCGTCCCACACTCGCGGATCAGGTCGCAAGCGCGCTGGACATAGAACGACACTTCGTGAGGTTCGTGCCAGGCGTACGGCGGCGTGAATGCCCGGTCCCGGAAGAACGCCCTATTGTAGCCAGCGCAAAAATAGAGATCGGCATGCTGCAACAGCACTGGCGACAGGAAAAAGAAGGAATCCTCGCTATCGACGATGCACCGCGTTGCGCTCGCTCCGTCCTCGACGAGAACGACGCTGGTATGCCGGTGCTCGTAAGCAGCAACGATCGAATCAAACCCGGCGTCCACGCAGGCCGCCAGTGGATATTCGGAATAGTGAATCTGCCTCATACGATGCTTCCGCATCAAGCCGAAGCGCAGCCAGTAATTCCGATGCTCATGGTGGTTACGAAACCAGCGGACGCGGATCATGGTCACACACGATCAGTCCAGAAGCTGCCGCGAGATTTCCTTCTCGAAGCATGCCAACGCCCGACCGACCGCCTGGTCCATGTTGTAGTAGGAATAGTCGGCAAGGCGCCCTGCGAAGGTCACACTTTCGAGTTTATCCGCGTCGGCGCGATATTTCTCGAGTAGAGCTCGGTTTTCGTCGCTCGGGATCGGGTAATGAGGCTCGTTGCGGTTGGGCACATACGGCTCGGGATATTCGAATGCGCGCGTCGTCCATTCGATGTCGGCTTGCCCCGTCAACAGGCGATATTCGGTGGAACGCGTAAAAGGATGTGCGGTCGCCGGCGTCGGGTAATTCTCCACGGGAGCGGACTGCGTGGCACACCGCGCGGCCGATGTCAGGTGATCGAAGCGAACGCTTCGGTATGGAAGCGGACCGTGCCGGTGTTGGAAGAACTCATCGATTGGTCCGGTGAAGACAACACGATCGAACTTCTCCGTGCCCTCCACATCCTCGAAGCGGGTTCCCGTCCTCACCTCGATAAGAGGGTGGTCGAGCATCCGCCCGAAAAGCGATGCATAGCCAGGTGCCGGCATGTACTGGAAACTGTCCTGAAAATATCGCTCGTCGCGCGAGAGATGCACGGGAACACGCGCCAGAACGGAAGGTGCCAGGTCCCTCGGTGTCATGCCCCATTGTTTCGTCGTGTAGTGTAGGAACACGCGCTCGTAGAGAAAGTCGGCGATCTTGCGAATGTCGCACGAAGCGGATTCGCGCATGCTCAGGACAGGGACTTTCATATCCAGGCCAAACTCGTCCGTGAGCAGCTTGTTGAGCCGCCTTCCCTCCCGCAAGCCAAATACGAGTTCCATGGACGTCAAGTTGAAAGGTAACGGAACGAACTGGCCATCTACCAAGCCACGGACGCGATGCTCATAGGGTCGCCAGACCGTAAACCTGGAGAGGTATTCGGCCACGCGCGCCGAATTGGTATGAAAGATGTGCGGTCCATAGGGGTGGACGACCACACCGGCCTGATTGGCAACGTCGAAGGCGTTGCCTCCAACATGATCACGACGGTCGACCAAGATCACGCGCGCGCCGAGTTGGCTGGCGATACGCTCGGCAAGCACGGCGCCCGTGAATCCGGCGCCGACCACAAGATATGTCTTTGACATACGTACTGCCCGAGTGTGCCCCGCGAACAGAACCGATCGAGATGGCTCTCGGCCGACTAAAGCAGGCGGCAAACTCCCCCTCTCCCCCACGCTGGGCATGACCATACCAGCGGTAGCAATCCATTGGAAACCGTGACGTTGCCCCGTCGCGGACCCGCATGGCGGTGTTGGCGCCATCTCGACCCCTGCGGGTGCCCCGCTCAATGAAGTCGACAACGTCTCGTTGATCGTGTCGTCCGGTCGAAGGGTCTACTTGCGGCAGAGAACTCTTGATGTTAATCGACCGAGCCCATCATGCGAGCGGGCTGAGTTCCATCGAAAGACTGGCATGCGAATGGACGTGGCGACAACCGGGGCCGAAGATCGGCCGCATGACAAATGAAGTCGTGTGCCCCGCGTGCGCATCCTCGCAGACCAGGCGCTGGAGCGATGGGGTAGGCGAGCCGATTTTCTTGTGCAGACGCTGCGGGACGGCGTTCTACAAGCGACCGGTTGCGCAAGCGCACGATTACGGAACCTACTACCCCTATTTGGCAGCGTTCGACGATCACGAGTTCCAACGGCAGCTTGACCTCAGGCGGGCCCGCTTCCGGTTTCAGCTTCGAGAAATAGAGCGCCTAAGACCGCCCGGACGCCGGCTCATCGACTTTGGCGCAGGGCCAGGATACTTCTGCGCCATTGCCCGAGAGCTGGGCTGGGATGCTGCGGCAATCGAAAGTTCGCCCGTCGCCATAAAAGCGGGCAGTAGCGCATTCCGAGTACCCTTCATTTCCTTGGATGAGCTGACGGACGCCAGCTGCTCCGTGATTACAGCTTTCCACGTCATCGAGCATCTGGAGGACCCGACCGTCGTGCTGAGGAAGCTCCATCGCAAACTCGAAACCGGCGGCATTCTCGTCGTACACGTACCAAATCGCGAAAGTCTGAGCTCGCTGCTTTCCTATTCGTATAGGAAGTTGGTCACCGGCTCGGCCACACGGTCTGGCTGCCTGTACTACCCCGAGCACCTTACGGGTTTTACTGAATCCGGTCTGATCACATGCGCGTCACGAGCCCGATTCTCGATTATCCGTTCGCGCAACTGCTCCCTGTACAGTCGCTTTTATGATTCGTGGGTGATCCCGACGTATTTGTCGGAACTGAAGGGCAATTTTTCGAAGGGATATCGTCCTCTGATTCGACGCGCGCTCAGCGGGCTGATCGATCTGGTCGGCTGCCCCATCAACCGCGGCGATTGGCTGATCGCGCATTTTCGCGCGCAGTAGGACGAGTAGCTTCCGTTGCCGCAATCATAGGCACCTGGGCGGCATCGAGCCCGGCGTCATTGGCGCCGAGCGCCACGCTCGAGGGTCGCTGCCGCCTCCACGATGGCCGCAGCGGCGCGCTGCGGTGAGTACAGGGCCATCTTTTCCGCAAGACGGCGCCGAACAAGAGCCCGATCGAGCGACAGCACGGCATCGATGGCAGCAGCCAGTGCCGCAATGTCGCCCAACGGAAAAATCGCCCCCGTTGCCCCGCTATCGACAAGGTCGGGTCCGCATCCCACCGCATCCGACACGACGGCAGGAACGCCGCATGCCATCGCTTCGTTGACCACCAGCCCCCATGTCTCCTGGGCATTGGATGGCAACACCAGCAAGTCGGCAGCCGCATACACTGCCGGCAATTCGCTCTGGTTGACGAAGCCCTTGAAGTCGGCACGTACCGAGGCCTTTGCCGCAACGTGCCGGAGCTCGGCTTCGAGCTCGCCGGAGCCTGCGAAGGCAACTTCTATCGGTCGTCCGTGCAGTCGCGCCACGGCATGCAGCAGGTCGACGGGATGCTTGCGGGCCATCAGCTTGCCGACGAACAGGATGCGACGGCGATCGGGATCCCGCGACAAGGCAGCGGCGGCGCTTGCGGAGGCGAAAGCGTCGTTGTCGATGCAGTGCGGCGAGAAGAACAGGCGATCTGCCGTAGCGCCATAGTGCAAGAGGTAGTCGCGGTTCCTCCGGCCGACATACAGGAACCCGTCGAACCGGCGCAGCAGACGCTGGAAGGCGAGCGACTTGGCGGCGCGGACGATATGATTGCGCTGGGTACCGAGTTGCGAATCGCCGCGCACCAACACCGGCACGCCGTGGCTGCGACAGGCGCGGACGGCTTGCCAGTAGCAACGCAGCGCCCAGCCCGGCACGACGAAAGCGTCGAACCCGCCGCGGCCGATCTCGTCGGCGACAGCCGGTGTGTCGCAACCGACAAAACGATCGGTCGAGGGCTGGCGGGCAACATTGGCGAGGAAGCGGCTTTCATAGCCCGAGAGCAGGTCGATATCCCAATCGAAAGCCACGCCGAAACCGGCGCGCGCCTGCTGCTCGGCCGTTTGCCGATGGGCGAAGAACACGGTGAGATCGCATTGTTTCGCCAGCGCCCGGAAAATCGGCGTGTAGTATTGGATCGGATGGCTGACCAGGAAACCTATGCGCGCCATCGCTAGCCCCGCCTCGCCGCGGCCCGTTCGCAGGCCAGATCGAGCGCCGCTGCCAACGCGCTGGTCGAGGCGCGTGCTGAATAGGCGTCGAACGCCGCGCGATCGACGGCATCGGCATCATAGCTCTGGTCTTCCATGAACGACCGCAGGCCCTCCGCCACGTCGCCAGCCGCCGGCAACGACTCTTCGGTGAGTGTCAGCACCCTGCCGGCATGCATGGAGCGGACCATATCCACGGCCGTGCTGTTCCGGTGCAGCATGGCGAAGATCGGCCGGCGCGACAGCAGGGCCTGGAACACCTTTGAGGGCGTGTAGTGCCCCTCGGTCGAGCCCAGCACGAGTACCGCGTCGCTACGACCCAGGTGATTGAGGGCGTCGACGTAGCCGATGCGCTGCGGGTGCTCATCGACGATATCGGCGACGCCCGCCCGTTCGGCGCGAGGCCGCACCTGGTGCCCGGCCGGATCGTCGGGCGACCTGCCCGTCCCGACGAAGTGCAGCTTGAGACGAGCGGCGATGGCCGGCGCGCGTGCCTTGAGGGCGCTCAGGCCGGCAAGGAGAGCGTCGAGCACCGCGACGCCCGCCGGCAGCAGGGCGCCGGCATAGATCATGTGGAAATGGCCGTCGCCCGGCTGGAACAGGAACGGCGGCCGGTCGAGACTGCGCACCAGGCTGTAGTCCTCCGGCGCGATGCCCATCGGCATGTAGGCGACAACAGCCTCCTCGGCGACCTTGGGGTTACGCTCGAGCATGCCCGCGACATAACCCGGCGCCATGCCGGTGATCAGGCTCGCCCCCTGCACCGCCCAGGGCTCGAGGATCGACGCCAGCCGATACGAACCCCAGGCACGACTGAACGGCACATCGACGCCGGGCCAGCGGTTGATCCACGGATCCTGGTAGTCGATACCGAACGGCAGCCCGTAGCGGCGATGGATCAGCCGGCCGACGGGCGCCAGGAAGTTCGACGGAATGGTGATCAGCACGAAGTCGATCTCGCGCCGTGCCGCCAGCGCAGCCAGCACACGATAGCACCCCCGGAAGGCGCGCACGCCGATGTCGCCGACCAGCCGGACGGGACGCGTCGACATCGTCGGCGCGTGAATCACCCTGAGCCCGGGGGCCACCAGGTGCTCGAGATCGGCGTCTGGCCGCTCTTCGTAGTGCGCCGGATCCCCCGCGACGACGATGGGTTCCCAGCCGAACTCCGGCAGATGGCGCGACCACAGCCGCGCTCGCTGTGCGCCGACCAGGTTGCTGGGCGCAAAGTGGCCGCTCACCAGGGCGAGCCGCTTCATCGTCGCGACTTCAGCGCCAAACGGGCACTCTCATAGAGCTTGACATAGCGAGCGACCACCACCTCCGGCGAATACTCCTGTTCGGCGCGGCGCCGGCAGCCGGCGCGATCGATGGTGCCGAGCTTGGCCACCGCCTCGCAGCCCTCTTCGATCGACCTGATCAGAAATCCGTCGACGCCCTGGCGCACGATCTCGGGCAGCGAGCCGCGCGGGCAGGAGATGACGGGCGTGCCGCAGCCCAGCGCCTCGGCGAACACGATGCCGAACGGCTCGTTCCACTGGATGGGCACGACCATGGCGCGCGCCTCGCCCAGCACCTTGTTCTTCTGCACGTCGTCGACCGGTCCGACATACTCGATACCGTCGCGGCCGATCCATGGCGCGATCTTGGTCCGCCAATAGTCACCCTCGACACCGGAATCGGCGTGGTTGCCGGCGATCACGAGGCGATGGCCGGTGCGGCGAGCGATCTCGATCGCCCAGTCGGCTCCCTTGATGCTCTCGACGCGACTCAGGAAGCAGAGCGGCGCGTCTGCCGCGACCGCCGGGCTGAAGCCGAGCGAATCGATCTCGAAGAAGTTGGGAATTCCATGCCAATCTCCGCCGGCGCGTCGTCCGCAGGCGGCGATGTAGTCGCTGCAACCGGTGAAACGCAGCACCTCGGGAGCGGCGAGCTTCACTGCCGTGCCGACCGTCCGCATGGTCGGGTCGCGCTGAAACGACATGACGATCGGGATCGCACCGCGCAGCAGCGGGGTCAGGTAGGCAAGCCGCGAGAAGCTGTGGATGACGTCCGGCTGGAAGGCGCGCACGGCCCTCCACAGGGTGAGACCGTTGCGCACCGTATCGGCGCGCGACAGCGAGCTCGCTCCCGGCCAGGGATGGAAGGCATCGGCCGGGCATTGCGAACCGGGCTTGGCGACCAGGCCGACCTTGTGCCCTCCCGCGCGCAGACGGCGCACGATACCGTCGACGATGCGCTCGATGCCGCCATAGAGACGCGGTGGCACTTCGATCTCCGGATCGGCGGTGATCAGGATGCGCATCAGCGGCATGCCTCCATGTACAGCGAATAAAGCCGATGCTGCTCGCGGTCGATCGGGCCGCCTGGAAAGCGGCCTTCGCGCCAACCCACCAGTGCCACGTCGTCGAAGCCGGCCTGCTCGAGCGTGCGGCGCAGGTACTCGGCGTCGAAGCCGCCATAGTGGTCGCCGTCCTGCAGGAAGACGTGGTTCAGCGCCTCCATCTTGGTGGCGAAGGTCGCCTGCGGCAGCCCGCCACCGCAGCCCATCCGGTTCAGCATCGTCCAGTCGTTCGCGAGATAGGCCTCGGCATACCTCCCCATGTCGGGGACGATGATGCGCAGAATGCCGCCGGGCTGCAGGCAGCGCCGACATTCGGCTAGGAAACGCGAGCGCTCCGTCGTGGGCTCTAGATGCTCGAGATAGTGCTCGACATGGATGCCTCGCACCACGCCTTCGCCGAGCGGCAGGCCGCGCCGGCAATCGACGCACATGGTGACGCCGGGTGCGGGGACGAGATCGAGATTGATCCAGCCGTCCTGGCCGAACGGGCCGCATCCGACATTGACCAGGACACCCTGCTGCCGGCGCAGCGCGTGCAGCCGGGCGACGCGGCGGGGATGGATGCTGTTCAGCAACCGCACCATCATCGCGTTCAGCTCGACGCGGAAAGTACGGAACACCCACGGGTTCACCGGCATACGCGGGATCAGCCAAGCTCCCAGCCGCTGTTTCAGGGTCGTCATGCCGCCACCCGACCGCCGCCCGCAAAGGCTCGTTCGACCGAGGCCAGGAGCGCTCCTTTCTCGACGTCCCAGTTGTAGCGTTCGCGGCCCAATCGCCACGCTCTGTCCCGCGCTTCCGACCGCGCCTCAGGGGATCCGGCGAGGCGATCGAGCACCGCTGCGATGGCATCGGGAGCAGCCAGGGAGACGATACGGGCGGCCGCGCCCAACTCATGGGCCAGCGCGTCCTGTGCAGGCGTGTCGCTCAACAGCACTGGCACCCCCGCCAGCAGGTAGGTGAAAATCTTGTTGGTGAGGCAGACGCGGCGATTCTCGCTGACGTCGGTCTCCAGCGACAGGCCGATATCGTAGTCTGCCGCCAGGCGCACCATCTCCGGCGGCGCAGCCATGGGCAGCAGGGCGACTCGGTCGGCGACGCCGAGCTCGCGTGCAAGCTCCATCAGCCTATCGCCATGTCCCCACCGGTCGCCGCCACGGATGTCGAGGGTGACGCGCGCCGCCGTACGCGCCATTGCCTGGATGAAGGCCTGCAAGCCGCGATCCAGGCCGACCGTCTGCGAGAACCAGTAGGCCCTGAACGTCCCCTGACCCTCGCGCACAGGTACTGCCGGCGCCATTGCGAGAGGAAAGACGTTGAGAACCGTGGTCGATTCGATGCCGTAGCGTGCGCGATACGCCGTGCCGATCAGCGGCGCCGCCGCCGTCACATGACGACAAGTCGGCAGCAGGACGCCTTCGATGGCCCGCACCATGGTGACCTGGAGCGCTGTCCCCTCGCCGGTGTGCAGATCCTCCGCATCAAACCCCAGCATCGCCCCACGACGCCGCGCGGCCCTGCCCGCCGCAGCCAATCCGGCGACGTAGTGCCCGATATAGAGATCGGCCGGCACCCTGCTCGCCGCCCGCGTCAATGCAGCAGCTGGCCCGCCGTAGGCCCGCGCGGCCAATGCAACGGGGGTGCGCGTTCCCGCCAGCCTCGCGACGCCGCCCGCCAGCATGCCGATCGGCCGCTCGCTGACCGACCGCGGCACGCGCAGGACCTTCCATGCCGCGCCGGCTGCGATCTCGTCGTCGAAGCCGCGCAGCGCTTCGGTATAGTCGCAGACAACGGTGGTTACGGCGTAGCCGGCCTCATGCAGAGTGTCGGCTTCCTTGAGCACGCGCGGATTGGACGCGAGGTTGCCCGGGCTCACGATGCAGACGGCGCCGCGCATTGCCGGACGACTACTCCGTCCCCGGCTCGGCGGCCGCTTGCTGCAACTCGCCGAAGCCGTTGGGACGGGCCAGCCTCATCGGCAAGGCACCGTCGGCGCGGCCCGCCTCGAGGACGAGTGTCGGCTCCTGCTCGAGCGTCGTCATACTATGCCCCTCACACGACGCGGCTGAGCCAGAAGGCGAGCGAGGAGTAGACGGGCGGTGGCGGCAAAGTGCGGCCGCCGATAGGGCTCGATCGCCGACGGGTCAACCCGCCCCTGCCCGAGCAGCCGAGTCACAGCCTCAATCAGACCAGCATGGTCGGCTGGGTCGACGATCGTTCCCACGCTGCCGACAGGAATTGCATCGCCGCTGCCGCCACCCGCACCGCCGATCACGCGCAGTCCACAAGCTGCGGCCTCGAGATAGACGATGCCGAAGCCTTCCTCGGAACTCGGCATGACGAAGAGATCGGCCAGGCGATAGAGATCGGGCAGGTCCTCATCGGGCACGTACCCCAGAAAGCGGACGGGCGGCGCATCGCCTGTCAGCTCGCCGGCACGCGCCTCCAGCCGGGCGCGGTCGTCACCCTCGCCCGCCACTGCATAGACCAGTCCGGGAAAGCGCCGGCGGAGGTCGGTCAAGGCCGCGAACACGTGCTCATGGCCCTTGTAGCGCTCTCCGGCCGACAGCCGGCCGACGGCGAGCAAGATCGGGCCGGGTCCGAGCTTCAGGCGCTCGCGCAGCGCCGACGAAGCTTTGCCAGGCGCAAATCGCTCGTCGACGGTGTTGGGCAACACCCGCACTTGTTCGGGTGCGAGATCGACCCAGCCGAGCAGATGCTTGCGCGTGCCGCGACTGACCGCGGTCACCTGGTCCGCTGCCTCGATGGCCCGGCGCACGATGCTGCGGCGGTCCCGCCAGATCTCGGCGCCGTGAACTTGCAGCCAGTAGCGGGCGCCAAGCAGGCGCGCCAACAAGGCAGCCAGCGGTGCCATGTAGACATGTCCGCAGAACACGATGTCCACGGGCCGAAAGCGCCAAGCGGCCCACAGCGCAGCGAGCGCAAA
Organism: Pseudomonadota bacterium; assembly: GCA_023416135.1. Classification (GTDB taxonomy): domain Bacteria; phylum Pseudomonadota; class Alphaproteobacteria; order Reyranellales; family Reyranellaceae; genus Reyranella. The sequence goes on along the minus strand of JAEZIF010000296.1, from coordinate 24,646 downwards.
GCGCAACCTTCCGAACCTGGCGGGCCGTTGCCGCACGCCCGCGGGCAGCGGCTCGCCGGCCGTGCCGAGTCGCGGCAGCACGAGGATCTCTACGCCCGTCGTGGCCAGCGCGCCGAACAGGTCGCGGTTGAAGCGAGCGATACCGCCGCGTGCGCCGTAAGCGTCGCCGACCAGAGCCAGAATCCGGACCGTCATCGTCGCGTCATGCCACCTCGGGGCTCGTCCAGCCGCTGTGCCAGACGCGCCGCGCCCATCCGCGGGAGGCGGCAGAAAAATCGACCGTCGCGTGCGCCGACTCGCCCGCCGCGTCACGCAGCCAGCGGCCGACCGGCGTCACGAAGCCTGTCTTGCGCCGCGAGCGGATGGTATTCGGCAACGCCGGCTGCGGCACCTCGGCCACGGCGTCCTTGGCATTGACGCGCGCCAGTATTTCGCCCGGCGGCAACGCAGCAAGGAAAAATGGATCGACGTACGGAACCCGGATCTCGACCCCGTGGGACATGCCCGCCCAATCGGCGTCACGCAGCAGTTGATTGCGCATGTAGAGTGCGGTCTCCATGGCTGCGACCCGGTCGAAGTCACCGAGTCCTCGGGCCCGCTGCACCGACGAGGCGATGTAGCTGAGCGGCGCCAGGCGGCGCAGCCCGTCAGCCACGAGCGATGGGTCGAGCATCTCGTCGAGCTCCCATGGCATGTAGACGCTGCGGCGCAGCAGATAGGCGCCGGCCCAACTGCCGCCGTACTGCAGCAAACCTGCCGCCTTGGGATGCAGGCCAAGTCCCGCGCCGATCGCCGCTGACAACCCTCGCCGGGCGAGCGCTCCGACGCCGGGCAACAAGGACAGCGGCCCGAGCCAGCGCACGCTGCGCGGCACGTCCGTGAACGACGGATAGCCGCCGAAGCACTCGTCGGCGCCAAGGCCGCTGAGGGCCACCTTGATGCCCGCCTCATGGGCGGCCTTGGCGACGAACCACGTGTTGATGCCGTCGATGGTCGGCAGGTCCATGGCTTGGAGGATGGCCGGCAGATCCGCCTCGAACTCGGCGCGATCGACGGTGCGAACGATATGCTGAGCGCCATAACGCCGGGCGACCTCGGCCGCGAGCGGCGCCTCGTCGACGGCCAGCCCCTTGAACTCGGCAAAGGCGAGCGTGACCGCCGAGACCGAGCGCGCCCCCAATCCTGCCATGGTGCCAAGCAGCGCACCCGAATCGAGCCCGGCCGACAGGAACACTGCAACCGGCACGTCGGCCACGAGATGGTGGCGCACCGACTCGCGTACCGCGTCGGCGAGACGACGTCGTGCATCGGCCACGTCGCGGCTCGCGTTCGATGCGCGCTCGGCAAGCGCGTCGGCGACGTCGTAGAAGCGTTGCGGCGTACCCGGACCGGTAGCGTCGACGGTCAGCGTCGTACCTGCCGGCAGACAACGCACGTCGCGCCACACCGTGAAGGGCTCGGGCACGCTGCCGAACAGGTGAAACCCAACGATGCCTGCCGAGTCGGGGTCGCGCGAGACAGCGCCCCCGGCCAGCAGAGCCTTGGCCTGGGAGGCGAAGCGCACGGTCCAGCCGTCGTCGCTCCAATAGAGCGGCTTGATACCCAGCGCGTCGCGCGCCAGCAGCAGCGTGCGCTTCGTCGCGTCCCACAGGCCGAAGGCGAACATGCCACGCAGCTTGCGCACCATGTCGGCACCGCAATCGGCATAGAGGTGCAGCAACACCTCCGTGTCGGAGCCGCTACGGAAGGTATGGCCGCGTGCCACCAGCTCGTCGCGCAGTTCGCGATAATTGTAGATCTCGCCGTTGAACGTGATGGTGTACTGGCCGCAAGCGCTGTGCATGGGCTGCGTACCGGCCTCGCTGAGGTCGATGATGGCCAGCCGCTGGTGTCCCAAACCGGTCCGGCCGTCGGCTGCAAGCCACAGCCCTCCGCCATCCGGGCCGCGCGCTGCCATGCGGTCGTTGATGCGCCCGAGCTCGGCGCGGTCGACGGCGGGCGCGACCGCAAGGTAGGCATGGATGCCGGCTATTCCGCACATGATTCGGATCGCAGGGAGGCGGCGACGGTCAGCGTGCACCGGTGCCGCGGAACACCACGGCAAAGGTACGCAACACGATCACAAGATCAAGCCACAGAGAGCAGTGCTTGAGGTAATAGAGGTCGTACTCGAGCTTGGATCGCATCTCGTCGGACTCATGGGCATAGCCCTGGTTGATCTGCGCCCAGCCGGTGACGCCCGGCCGCACGATGCTGCGCAACGCGAAATGCTCGATGTCGCGGACATAGCCCTTCTCGAGCGACTCCGCCTCCGGCCGCGGTCCGACCCAGCTCATGTGGCCGTTCAGGACGTTGAAGAGCTGCGGCAGTTCGTCGAGCCGGCACTTGCGCAGGAAGGCGCCGATGCGTGTGACGCGCGGATCGCTGGAAGTGGTGAAGCTTGGACCGCCGGCGCCGTGGAACATGGTGCGGAACTTGACCATGCGGAACGGCTGTCCGCGCCGGCCGATGCGCGTCTGTACGAAGAAGACCGGGCCGGGACTATCCAGGCGGACTGCCAGCGCCACGCCCAGCAGCATCGGCAGCAGGACCGGGAGCAGCAGCACGGTGAGCCCAAGCTCGACGGAGCGGCGTACGACGAGATACTGACGTGACGGCAGCAGGGCGCCGAACTCGTTGGGCGTGAGCCCGCCGAGCGGCGTGCGACCAGTCAAAGTCTCGACGATGTAGCGCCGGTCGAGCACCGGCACACCCGCGATTGCCGCATCTGCCAGAGCGGCAAGCCGCGCCTCCCCCAGACCAGAGCCGAGATCGGCGACTATGGCGTCCACCCTGATCTCTCGCCTTTGGACTTCGTCGAAGTCGAGCCAACGGCATGTCGCGAGCACCGGCATGTCGGCAATGGACGAGCGAGGAATCACGGCATAGGCGCGTACCAGGTAGCGCGACCGAAGCTGCGCCACGCTCGCCATCCAAATTACCGTGAGGAGGCCCGAGCCGAAGAGTTGCACGCGTGAATAGTCGGTGCGCAGCAGCAGCAGAATGGCGGCGATCAAGGCGTAGGTCAGGACGGCGACCGGCGCGACGTAGCCGATGTTACCCTGCAGGGTCGCGCGCGGAAAGGCATCGAGCCGCCGGCCGCAATACCACACCACCGAATAGCCGACCGCTGTCGCAATGATGGTGAACTCCGTGCCGCCCAAAGCACCGGCGAACGGCTCACCCGTGGCATAGAGCGGTATCGGCAACACCACGCAGAACAGGAAGCCGACGGCTGCATCGATCCACGTCTCGAGGAAGCGCTGCGGCGCGGACCGCATCACCCGCGAGCCATTGCCCCCGATCGAAGAGGCACCGGGCTCCATCGGAATAGCACTGCGCAAGCCTACGCCCTCCAGCAACCCATACGGCGTGGTGAGGCGAACCGGATCGGCCGCTCGCAACGCACCCTACAACCAGTGCGCCCCAATGCACACTGTTTGCACTTCGGCTGTGTATAGTTGATCTACTCCCAAGGCGTAAAGGCGCGCGGTGTCCGCTCCCTGCGACCGAACGCCTGCGTCCAACCCATGCCGAGGAGCGCACTGACAACGTAAGCAATGGCCGGCATTTGCAGGCTGAAATCGACCATCGAATGCAGGATCGGAACCATCGCGACCGCGAAGGCGGCACCGGGCAGATACCGGTGGGCCTGCCGCCGGGTCAGGCTACCGTGGAGCGCCACGCCACATGGGATCAGGACGATCGCATAGCCGACAAGCGCCATCGGTACTCCGACTTCGACGATCGTTTCCAGAGGCGTGGAGTGCGCAAGATCGTTGGCCACCGGGAGACGCGCGGGCTGCAGCACCGCATAGATGTCGGCGAAGCCGCCGAGTCCCCAGCCCAGCCATGGCGACATCCCGACCGCCTGGAGGGCGGCGAGCCAGATGCGGAGGCGGTCACCACCATCGGAGGCGCGGGCCACCTTGTCGACGATGGCGTTGCCGGCGATCACCAGGACGACGAGACCGACGGCGAGGGCGATTCCGGCGAACAGGCGCACCAGGCCCGGCCGCGAGTGCCAGCGGCCGCGCAGCATTAGCGCCGCGAGCAAACTCGCGCTTGCCAGGGTTGCCGCGAGGCCGGCGCGCGAGGCGGAGAAGAGCAGCCCTCCCAGCAGCAGGAGGCAGGCCGCAAGCATCGTCACGCGAAAGCCGGTCAGGGAAGCGACAAAGCTCTCGTCATCGACCTCGTCATAGCCGTAGGGCAAGTCTCCCCGGCGTCGCCGACCGGCGAAGACCATTGCCATCGCGGCCACCAGCGCCATTCCGCAATAGCAGCCGAACGAATTGCTGGAGACGAACGTCCCCGACATCACGCACCGGTCGCTCCATAGCTGGTAGGAGCCGACCTTCTTGAGATAGCTGCCGACGTAGCAGGAACTGGTCTGGAACTGCATGAGAAGGCCGTAGGCCGACACCAGCAGGGCGCCCCCGATGAACATCAACAGCAGCAGCCGCGCGCGCCGGCGATCACGGCAGATTGCGCGCGCCATCAGGAAGATGGCGCCGCAGGTCAGGCATTTCAGCAGGGTGTTCCGCGAGGCATCGATCGCGAGGTCCGGTACCGGGGCATGTGCGCCGCCGAGCAGTCGCGCCGCCGTCTCGTAGAACCAGGCACTGCCCGACGACGGCGCCCAAGCGGCCATCTGGAACAGGCCGAAGAGCATGAACATCAGGAAGCAGGCAATCACGGCAAGCAGCGGCAGGCGTTCGCGCTCGATCACCTCGAAACCGCCACGCGTCCCGATGCCGGCTGCACCAGCCATCGCCAACATGCCGATGATCACGGCTATCGGCGCCCATGCCCAGTCGCGGTTGGCGCCCATGGGAAGCGCAGCCAGCGCCACGACGGCAAAGAACGTGACCGCCAGCAACCAGTCCGCCAACCTGCGGACCACTGCGAGAGGATGGTATCGGGCCGCGGCGTCGCTGCCGAAGGCTACTTCTTCGGGCGCGCGAGCCATTGTGTCAGTTCCTGTTGGGCACCCGGCTCGTCACGCAGGAAGTAGCGGACGAAGAGTTCGTCGAGCGGCGAACGAATGACCTCGGCAATCCAGCGCCTGTCGCTGCTTGCACGCCAGTTCGCCAAGACATGGGCACCGATGCGCTGGCGCTCCTCCGGCGTGAAGAACTGCCAATTGTCGAGGATGAGCCGCAATCGGCTCGGCCAAAGCACCTCCATCATCGGCGCCGTGTCGATCGACATCATCAGCGCCGCGACCGTCTTGGCCGACGGTCCGTCGGTCGCCTGTCGGGCCGCGGCGAGCTGGGCCCACGCAACGCCGCGTGCCGGCGCATTAGCCAGCCCGAATTCGAGATCGGCCTGCGACTGCTTCAGCCATGTCGAGCGCTGCTCCTCGCTCGCCCCAAGGTTTGCCGTCAGCGCGGCGGCCAGAAGCATCTCGGCCCGCCCCAGTCGCCGACCGGCGACCGGATCGGCGGCGACGGCACGATCCAGTGTCGCTATGGCAGCCTCGGCCTCGGCGAGACTCACCCGTTCGCCGGTGCGAAAATGAAAGAACGCGGCATCCGCCTTCTGGGCCTGCCAGGCGCCGTTTGCCACCGGCCATGCGACGAAGGCGAGGACCGCCCCGCCAACGCCGAGAAGCCCGCGCAGCATCCAGGTCATCGCATTCAAGGCGGTCGGTCTTTCATGGCCATTCGTTGGGTGTCGGAATACACCCGATTAATCGCATCTTACATGAGATTATTGTTCAATGCGCATCAAAGCCGGGGGTGCGATCAAGTGCCCTTGCTTGGCACAGGACTCGCGGGCACTGGGTTTCCTTCTGCGCCACAGGCGCAGCCGCCGAGGCTGGTGCCGGCTGATCGTCGACAAGCGCGTGTGCTTGGACATCGACCATCGCCTTCACGACGACGTCGGGGCACCGGTGAAAGTGCCTTTGATCGGCATGGCCTGGTCCGAGTCCCGACCGCACGGCCGCTCGGATCAGCCGCTCGGTGGCGATCAATCCGCTGGTCGGGTCGAACTCAGCCCACCCGGCGCCAGGCAGGTAACCTCCATCCATGCGAATGGGTCGTCATAGTCACATGGCGACGCTCAGCCAGGCCGAGCTGGGGAAGTGCCCATTGCCCGGTCCGCGCAACCCGTCGCTCTGGGTTCCCGGGCGATATTTTGGAATGAGTCTCTGCAACCCTTGCGCCGCAGCATAGTGGACCATGCTGAGACTCACTTCCATGCGATAGCGTGTATTGCCCGTGAGAAAGGCGTGGAGCAGCGTGCTCTCCTGCGGAAAGAACAGGTCGCCGTCGAGCACGTCGCGCGTGTAGTCGTACGGAAAGTAGATGTCGTGGAAGTGCACCCAAACGCCGGCGCGCAGTCTGGGCAGCACCTCGTGGATCAGGTAGTTCACCTCGCTGCCCGGCTTCACGGCATGCGTCGAATCGATGAACAGAAGGTCGCCGTCGCCGAGATCGGCGATGACATCGAAGTCGACGACCTGGGCAGGCTGGGCGACGAGCCGGATCGACCCTTTGGTCGAGGCATCGCGCAGCCAGGCACTGGGATAGGGCTCGATACAGATGATCTCCGGCGAATAGCCGGCCGTTTCCGCCGCCATCAGCATCGCGGCCGTGCTGACGCCGCAGCCGATCTGGATGATGCGCCGCGGCATGCGGGTGGCGACGAAGGCGAACAGCACATCGGCTTCGATCTCCCCGTAGCCCCCGTCGCCGCCGCCGCCGACAAGGGCATCCTGGTGGATGGAACGGGATCGCAGGTGTTCGCGTTGCGGCATGATCCATTCGCCGAGCAGCGCCAGCTGTCCGTCGATTCCGCGCTGGTTGATGCCGAACATCGTGCGCGGCCGTCGCCAGTCGTTGCGCCGGCCGAGATCGCCAAGATCCGGAACACAGGAATAGAAGTGTTGAGGCAGGAGGTTGACGCCGGCGCGCTGCAACAGCCCGAATGCGCGATGCCATCCGCGCTTTGCCAACGTCTTCAAATTGCGCGTGTTCACTTCGATGGCGTCCTGACGGCAAACGCCTCAAGTCCGGTACGGCCCCGCGGCGTCAGGGCGTAGACGCCGCGCTCGACCCGCTCGAACCACCCATAGTGGTCGTGCCGCAGGATCTTGGCGACGTTGGGCACGTCGGCGACCGCACGCATGGCCTTGGGTGCCATCGGCCCGTTGTCGGCGAGCAACGCCGCGCAGCGCAAAGCCTCCTGGCGATAGGCCGTCATGAGCGGCGCGCGCATGGCGCTGCCGCCGAGATTGGGATCGCCGACACGGCGGCTATGCTCGCCGAGAAGCCGGCCCGCCTTGCGCTTGTTGGGGCGGGGCTTGTAGGGCTGCGGATCGAGCACGACGTCCGCCCGCTCGTGCGCCACGACCAGCAGCCCGAGACCCAGGCGGCGGCAGAGCTTCTTCACGTTCTTCACCTGCTTGGGCCACTGGCCGACCGCGAGATATACACGGTCGCTGAGCGCCAGGCGGTCGATGCCCTGCAGCACCAGCCCCAGGCTGAAGACGCGCTTCAACTCGACGATTACCGGCGGCTCATCGTCGCGCACGCCGACCACGTCGCAGCCGCGCACCTCGCCTTTAACGACGTATCCTTGTCCCTCGAGCAGCGCCTTCACCGGCGCGTAGAGATCGCTCTCCAGCGGCATTCCCCGCCGACAGTATCATGTCCACCTGTGGGTCATTTACGGCGCCCTTTTCGGCGAAGGTCGCAATCATCGCCTCGAGCAGTTGGTCATCGGTGACCGGCTTGTCGAGGCGTCGCGCCGAGCGTAAGGCGATCGGAACGATATTGCGATCGTCGTATCCGGTAACGAAGACGAACGGCACTCCCCGCGCGCTCAGCACCTCGGCGATGGGGAAGCTCATCTCGCCGTGAAGGTTGATGTCGAGGATCGCTCCGTCGATTACCTCATCCCGTGCCAATTTGAGGCCGCGATGAAGTCGGCCGGCCGGGCCGACGATCACACAGCCGCTATCCTCCAGCAGAAGCCTGGTGACTTCGGCCAACAGGAGATTGTCCTCGACAACCAAGACCCTGAGGCCTTCCAGCAGCCGCGGCGCCGGCATGTTCGCTCCGCTCCCTTCACGTTCAAATCCGACCGTCGGAACGGCGGTCCGCAACGGCTTGCCCGGCAGTCTGGAACGGCACGGTCCTAGTAGGTATGACAAAGCTATGACCGATTTGCTGGACCAGGGCGCAGGAGCCATCGCATCGGCCGTCCGCGCCGGCAAAACGAGCACCCGGGCGGTGGCCGAAGCGGCCATCGCGCGCGTCGAGGCGAAGAACCGGGCGATCACCGCGATCGTCGACCCGCGGCCGATGGCGTCGACGCCCGCCGCAAGCAGGGCTTCGATGGGCCGATCCTGGGTGCCCTACACCGTCAAGGACACGACCTGGGCGCAGGGTCGGGGCGTCACCAACGGCTCCCTGCTCTGGAAGGATTTCAGGCCCCCGCGCCATGCGGTCGCGGTAGAGCGGCTGAAGGCTGCGGGCCGCGTCTTCATCGGCATGACCAACACGCCGGAGATGGCGGCCAAGGGCCATACCGAGAACAAGGTCTACGGCCCCTCGCGCCATCCGATGAATCCAGCGCCGACGCCCGGCGGCTCTTCGGGTGGGGCGGCGGCCGCTCTCGCCGCGGGCTTCACGCCCATCGCGCTCGGCACCGACGGCGGCGGTTCGGGTCGCAGGCCGGCGTCGCACTGCGGCGTCGTCCGGCTGAAGACGTGCCAGAGCGCGGCGCCCAAGCTGATCGGCCGCATCACAGGGCATAGTCGATGATCCAGTGGACGGAGATCCTGATCGCGGCCGGAGCGGCGATGGTGGTGGCCGTCGCCATCCGCATCTACCGCGCCCGAGCAGCGGCGCGTCAACGCGGTCCTGCCCATATCCACGAAGTGCTGATGACGCGCGCCGAGGCGCTGGCCGACAAGAGCCCGTTCCTGCGCAAGGTCACCGCCGAGTTCAAGGCCAACGGCCACATCTCGAACCGGCAGGCCGAAGCGGTGAAGAAGGCGATCGCCCGCATCGAGGCTCGATAGTCATCCTTGCCGGAGCGCGGGGCCGGGGGACCGCACTCCCAAAAGCTTATCCCAATGGTAGGCACCTCGCCGTTTGGACTACTGTCGCATCGTGTCTCGCAAGCTTCTCTGTCTCGCCGAAGCGCCTAGATGAGCAGGCCGCTGTCTCTTTCCGCAGCGCGTGCGAGGCGCATCGCCTTGGCCGCTCAAGGCTTCGGTAATGCGCGCCCCGACGGGCCGCTGAATGCCGGCCACGTCAAGCGCGCCGTCGACCGGCTGGGTCTCCTCCAGATCGATTCGGTGAATGTGCTGACCAGGGCGCACTATCTGCCCCTGTTCTCGCGACTGGGGAACTACGCCAGCGACAATCTCGACCGCATCGCCTGGGGTCGCAAGAGCCAGCGCGGGCTGTTCGAATTCTGGGCGCACGAGGCCTCGCTGCTGCCGCTGTCGGCTCATCCGCTTTTTCGCTGGCGCATGCAGCGGGCCCGCGAGAATGCCGGCGACGGCAAGGGCAAGCTGCATCTCTTCCGGAATGAGAAGGCGAAGTACATCGACGAGGTGCTGCGCGAGATCGCCGACCGCGGTCCGCTCGCGGCGTCCGAACTGTCCAACGGCGGCGAACGGCGCGGCGCGTGGTGGGGCTGGAACGACGGCAAGCTCGCCGTCGAATGGCTGTTCTTTGCGGGACTCGTCACCACCGCGACGCGGCGCGGCACCTTCGAGCGTGTATACGACCTCACCGAGCGCGTGCTGCCGGCCGCAGTGCTGGCGCTGCCCACGCCGTCTGCCGAAGAGGCGCAGCGCGAGCTCCTGCGGCGGTCGGCCGAGGCGCTGGGCGTCGCTACCGAATTCGACCTGCGCGACTATTTTCGCCTGGGCGTCGCCGACACCAAGACTCGGATTGCCGAGCTGGTCGAGGCGGGAGATCTGCTGCCGGTCGAGGTCGAAGGTTGGAGCCGGCCGGCCTGGCTTCATCCCGCTGCGCGCCAGCCGCGCAAGGTCGAGGCGCGTGCCCTGCTGGCGCCGTTCGACCCGCTGATCTGGGAGCGCCAACGCACCCATCGCATCTGGAATTTCTTCTACCGCATTGGGATCTACACACCGGCCGCCAACCGCACGCACGGCTATTACGTGCTGCCGTTCCTGCTGGGCGACCGGCTGGTGGGGCGCGTCGATCTCAAGGCCGACCGCGCCAATTCGAAGCTGCTCGTCCACACCGCGCATCTCGAAGAGGGCGAGGACGCCACCCAAGTCGCAGGACCACTGCGCCAAGAGCTGCGCCTCATGGCCGACTGGCTCGGTCTCGAAAGCGTATCCCTGCCCCGCGCCGGCGCGCTGGCGAAGACCATGGGCCGGGTGCGATAAAGCGTCCGGGAACAGCGTGAAGGAAGCAAGGTAAACGGAATGAACGATCTGGTGTTGAAAGGCGGCCGGGTGGTCGATCCTTCGCAAGGTCTCGACAAGGTGACCGACATCGCCTTTGCAAACGGCAAGGTGGCGGCAATCGGCGACAACCTCGCGGGCAAGGACGTCCGCAACGTCGCGGGCAAGATCGTCTCGCCCGGCCTCATCGACCTGCACACCCACGTCTACTGGGGCGGCACGTCGCTCGGCGTGGAGGCCGAGCTGGTCGCACGGACGGGCGGCGTCACGACCTTCATCGATGCCGGCAGCGCCGGCCCCGGCAACTTCCACGGCTTTCGCAGGCACGTGATCGAGCCCTCACCGGTCCGCATCCTGCCCTATCTCAACATCGCCTTCCCGGGCATCTTCGCGTTCTCCAAAAGCGTGATGGTCGGCGAGAACTCGGACATGCGCCTGATCGATGCGCGCGAGGCGGTGCGCGTGGCGCGTGAGCACAAGGACCTGGTGCTCGGCATCAAGGTGCGCGTCGGGCGCTCGGCCAGCGGCGATTCAGGCGTCAAGCCGCTCGACATCGCCCTCGACGTCGCCGAGGAGCTCGGCCTGCCGGTGATGGCCCATCTCGACAACCCGCCGCCGGCGCGCCGCGAGGTCGTCGACCGGCTGCGGCCGGGCGACATCCTCACACACTGCTTCCGCCCCTTCCCCAACGCGCCGGTACGCCCCGACGGCAGGGTGCGCGAGGAGATCCTGGCGGCCCGCGCACGCGGCGTGATCTTCGACATCGGCCATGGCGGCGGCTCGTTTGGCTTCGGCACCACGCGCGCCATGCTGGCGGCGGGGTTCCTGCCCGATGTCATTTCGTCGGATGTCCATGTCATCTCTATCGAAGGTCCGGCATTCGATCTCTTGACGACGATGTCCAAGTTCCTGTGCCTGGGCGTCGAACTGCCGACCGTGATCAAGCTGTCGACTGGCAACGCCGCGGCCTCCATCAACCGTCCTGACCTCGGAACGTTGAAGACGGGCGGTGTCGGCGAGGCCACGGTAATCGAGGAAGTAAGCGGAAGCTTCGACTACGCCGATTCGATCGGCGAGCGCATGATGGGGAACAAGCGGCTTCTTTCGGCTGGCGTAGTGCTGGCGGGCCGTTGGTGGCATCCTGCCTGAAAGAACTCTGTACATGAGCGAACCGAAGGATTTCGCCTCACCTACCTGCAGCGCCAATGAAGCTGACGATGTCTACATGGGATTCGCCAGCCGGGAGGAGATTGCTGCCTTCCTGGCAGAGCTGGCCGATGCCGAGGGCGCCGGCCGACCTCATGCGGAAATGCTCCGGCGGATGCTGCCTAAAATCCGCGACGATGCCCTGCACCGAGCGCTCACCGCCAAGCTTAGGGAACAAGAATCCATCGAATCAGTGACTTAGCTTCTGGATAAGTTTTTCGAACAAGTGTCGCAACTTTTCCGATCCGGACTTCGTTGAGAATGCATTGGTTGGGTATCGGTATCGCCCTGCCCCCGCTCAGCGATGCCACTCTCCCCGCCCGACCACATAGCCCGTCTCCGAGGAAACTCGGGGGCGGGCTGCCTGCTTCAGGGCTGCGCCACGAGATAGACCACAGCGAATTGGCGCGCGGAATCGGTCCAGGTGCGGGCGATGGCGAAGTCCGCGCTACGTGCCAACGCGGCGATACCTGCATCGTCATACTTGTAGGAATATTCGGTGTGCACGCGCTCGTGCTCGCCGAAAGCGAAGCTCCGTCCGGCAACTGCTACCGTCTGTGGCCTGAGGCTGCGGAAGTAAATTTCTATCCGCCCCTCATCCGGATTGTAGAGGGCTTCGTGGGTGAACGCCGACAGATCGAAATTGGCGTCGAGCTCGCGGTTCATGCGCCGCAGCAGATTCAGCGTGAACTGAGCCGTGACGCCGGCCGCATCGTTGTAGGCGTTGTGCAGTCGCCGCGGATCCTTCTTGAGATCGACGCCCAGTACCAAGGCGCCGCTGCGGCCCAGCAAGCCACGGGCACGCCGCAGGAAGGAGGTGGCCTCGACGGGCATGAGGTTGCCGATGGTGGAGCCGGGGAAGAAACCGACGCGCCGGCGGGCCGCACTCAAGTCGACAGGCAATCGATCGAAGGTCATGTAGTCCGCGCAGACCGGTTCGACCCTGAGCGTCGGATAGTCACGCCGCAGCCGATCCACCGTCGCATCGAGATGCTCGCGCGAGATGTCGACCGGCACGTAGGCGACAAGACTGCGCATCGCCTCGATCAGGAAGCGCGACTTCACGCTCGATCCGCTGCCATATTCGATCAGCGCGCAATCGGGGCCCGCCATCGCCGCGATGTCGTCCGCCGCACGGCGCAGGATGTCGGTTTCGGTGCGGGTCAGGTAGTACTCCGGCAACTCGCAGATCGCATCGAACAAAGCCGAGCCGCGCGCGTCATACAGGAATTTGGCCGGAATGGCGCGCGGCCGCCGTTCCAGGCCCGCCAGCACGGCATCCCGGAATTCGCTGCGGTCATCCAACTCAGCGCGGTCGAGAAGCAAAGGCGAGCCGTTCATCGGAGATCCTCTGCGAGGCGGATGCCGCCGAACATCCAGCGGGCGTCGGGTGGGAAGAAGTTGCGATAGGTCGGGCGCAGGTGGCCGGCAGGCGTCGCCGAGCAGCCACCGCGCAGCACCATCTGATTGGCCATGAACTTGCCGTTGTATTCGCCGATCGCGCCGGCCGGTTCGCGATAGCCGGGATAGGCGACGTAGGGACTTGCGGTCCATTCCCAGACAATGCCCGCATCCTGGAGCGCAGCGGCTCCCGTCTCCCACTCCGCCTCGCGCGGCAGGCGCTTGCCCGCCCATTTGGCGAAGGCGGCGGCCTCGAAACCGCTGAGGTGACAGACCGGCGTCGCAATGTCGACCGGCCGCAGCCCCGACAGCGTAAAGACGCGCCAGTTCGCGCCGTCCTTCTGCCAATAGAGCGGCGCCGTCCAGCCGCGCTGCTTGACGCAATCCCAGCCTGCCGACAGCCAGAACTCCGGCCGGCGGTAGCCGCCGTCCTCGATGAAGGCGAGATACTCGCCGCAGTTGGTCGGCCGCGAGGCGAGCGCAAACGGCTCCAGCCATACGCGATGGCGCGGTCCTTCGTTATCGAAGGCAAAGCCTTCGCCGTCATGCCCGATCTCGACCAGCCCGCCTTCGAAGTCGCGCCACGCCAGCGGCGTTGCCACACCGTGTGACGGCGTCGACACGCGGTAGGCAGGCTTCAGCGGATTGAGCGACAGCAGGTGCTTGGCATCCATCAGAATCAATTCCTGATGCTGCTGCTCGTGATGAAGGCCGAGCTCGACGAGATCGTCGATGTCGCGATTGGTGCCATCAAGCAATGCCGACACGGCGTCCGACACGTGCCGCCGATAGGCCATGACCTGCGCGACACCGGGACGAGTCAGCATGCCGCGCTGGGGACGTGGATGACGCGGGCCGACAGCCTCATAGTAGGAATTGAAGAGATATTCATAGGCCGGATCGAAGACGCGGTAGCCAGGCGCATGGGCGCGCAGGACGAAGGTCTCGAAGAACCAGGTCGTGTGCGCCAGATGCCATTTGGTCGGGCTGGCGTCGGGCATCGACTGGGCCGTCTGATCCTCGGCCGACAGGGGCTCGGCGAGTTGTTCGGTGAAAGTGCGGACGTCCAGGAACCGCTTGCCGAAGGAGGCACCGTCGGTCCGCACGTCACGCGTTATCATGTTAGACACGGCACCTCCGCCCTGTCGGCAAACGCCGGCGACGATAGCCGGTTGCAATGCCGTGGTCGTGCACTCACTGTGGACATCCTCGAACGTAGGGATGCAAGTGCCGATTTGCGAGATCGATCCATGGCGCACTCAATATTTTGAGAGTGTGCCGTGCCCGGCGGACGTTTTCATTCCCACTGAGGACAGCGACGGCTGGCAGTGGAATCCGGCGCATCGCTGGGTTTACGACAAGCTTGCCGTGGCGCTCAGTCAGGGTCTGACAGCAGCCCCGCACGGTGTTGCTCCGCAGAACTACCCGGTTTTCTCCAAGCCAATCTACAACTTGAAGGGCATGGGCGTAGGGAGCCGCGCCCTCCTCTCTCCCGACGACTACGCCGGAGCCTACCAACCGGGGCATTTCTGGACGACGCTGCTCGAGGGCGATCACGTCAGCAGCGATGTGGCGTTGCTCGACGGCGAGCCGCAGTGGTGGCGCCACGCGACCGGCGTTGCCAGCGGGGCAGGCACATTCGACTACTGGGAAGTGCATGCAATGCCTTCACCGGCGGTTGAGCACTGGTGCGGCGCCTGGTGTCGCCGGCATCTCAAGGGCTACACCGGGCTCCTCAACCTCGAGACGATCGGCAGTCGGATCATCGAAGTCCATCTTCGCTTCGCCGATCAGTGGCCGGATCTTTACGGCCCCGGATGGGTGGAAGCCATCATCCGTCTCTACGCCTCGCACAATTGGAAGTTCGACGATTCGGCGCGGCGCACCGGATACAGCGTCGTCCTGTTCGCACCCCATGGCTTCCGCTACCGCCATCCTTCGACCGATCTGCAGCGCTCGATCGCGGCCATGCCAGCTGTCTCGAGCGTACAGATCACATTCCACGAAGAGCTGCCGCCCGGCCGACATGCCATGCCACCGGGCGGCTTCCGCGTCGCCGTCGTCAACTGCTGGGATCGCGCCGCCGGCTACGCGGCGCGCGACCGTCTCCGTGCCCATTTCGAGGCGACGAAGACTCCAATCTAGGAGTTGCGCCGCAGGAATCCCGCAAACAGGCTGACGACGAACAGCACCAGCGCGATAACGAACAGAATCTGCGCCATGCCGGTCGCCGTCGAGGCGATCCCGCCGAAGCCGAACAACCCGGCCAGAAGCGCGATCACGAGGAACATCAGCGCCCAGTACAACATCGTACATCTCCTTGCGATCTTGACGATCTTGGAGCGGTAACGCCCCTGCGAGCGGCTCAGTTCCTCGCCGGCAGCGGCAACCCGACTATGGGCAGGGCGTTTTCTCAGTCCCGATCAACGCCAATGGAGTTTCCCATGGATCGCGAATTCACGCCCGTCGAGGCGCGCAGCGGCGTCGTCAGCGGCCGCATTTTGACCATTCTCGTGCTGTCGTCCGTCGGCGCCATCGCCGCACTGGCGGTTGCCTGGCTCTTCCTCTTCCCCAAATAGGTCCGCCCGCTAGACTGAGCCGATGAAAACCTGGTTCGTCGGCTATCTGGCGGCGCTGGCTACGCTGGCGGCGCTCGATGCGTTGTGGCTGGGAGGCGTTGGTCGCAATTTCTATAAGATGCGGTTGGGGCCGCTTCTGCTCGAACGGCCCAACTGGCCGATAGCCGTCCTGTTCTATCTCATCCACGCCGTCGGAATTGTCGTCTTTCCGGTGCCACTTGCGACATCGTGGAGTTCGGCTGCGCTGTACAGCGCTCTGTTCGGTTTCGTCGTCTTTGCCGCGTACGACATTACCAACCTCGCCACGCTGCGCGGCTGGCCAGTCGCGGTAAGCGTCGTTGACCTCGGCTGGGGCACCTTAGCCACTGCCGTCGCGGGCATGGCGGCATTCCTAGTCATGGAAGGTTGAGGGCGCCGATCCGCGAAATGGCGACACCCGTGCTCTACCGATCGTCGTATTCGGGATGCCGGCGGACATAGGAGGCCACGAAGCTGCAGGCCGGCACGATCTTGAAGCCGCGCTTGTGTGCATCGGCAACCGCCGCGCCAACCAAGCGCGACGCGAAGCCCTTGCCTTCATCCTGCGGCGGCACCTCGGTGTGAGTGAAGATCATGCGGTCGCCCTGCTCGCGATAGACGGCGATCGCCAGGCCACTATCGGTGTCCAACTCATAACGCTGCGCCGCTGCGTTGTGACGCACCGTCATGGCCACTTCCTCTGCCCTGCGGGCGCGACGCCGTCAGGAACTCTTGCGGCGTTTAACTCTGTCGCGATCTGCCTTCGCCATTCCGGCATTTGCGTTACCTCCGATGAGCCGACGCACGACCCGTAGCTTGCGCAACAGCGCTGATCACCACATTCCGACCCGGCATCCGTCTGCGTCCCGCAGCAACGCTGGGCGTGCAGCCCGAGTTCCTGCCGCGGTCAGCGGTCGACCTGCCAGAACATCGGATAGGACGACTGGATCAGGCCCTTGAGGTCGGCCCGATAGCCCGCGGGAATCGTGAACTGTCCCCACATCACCGACGGCACCATCTCGTAGGCGATCGTCTGGATGTCGGTTGCGATCTTCTTGCGCTCCTTCAAAGTGGCGGCGCGCGTAAATGCCTTCAGCATGTCCGGCACGCGCTTGTCGCACGACCAGCCGGGAAAATCATTGCAGGTCGCCGCAACATAGAAATGCGTCAGCGGGGAGTACATGTCGGTGCCGTTGGAGTAGACCGGGAACATCGACCAGCCCTCCTTCTTGGCGCGGCGCGCCAGCACCGTGGGCCAGTCGCGAGGCTGCTGTTCGACGGTGAAGCCGACGTCCTTCATGTTCTGCACCAGCACGCGCGAAGCGGTCTGGCTGATTGAGCCCGCGACCTCCAGGATGATCACCGGCTCGCCATTGTAGCCCGAAGCTTTCAGCTCGGCCCTGGCCGCCGCGAGATCGACCTTGGCGGCGTTCGAGCCAGCATCGGTGGAAAGCGGCGTGCCGCACATCCAGAAGGACGGGCAGGACTTGGCGCGGAAGCTGTCGGGCACGCCGATCGCCGTCAGCGTCGCGTCCTGATCGACCAGCTTCCACATCACCTGCCGAACCTTCGGATTGTCGAACGGCGGGAAAGCGTGGTTCAGGCGGAAGTTGCCCTGGAACTGATGGATGCCGCCCAGGCCCATCAGCTTGACGGCCTTATCCTTCTCGAGGATCGGCAGCATGTCGAACGGAAGGTATTGCATGTAGTCGATCTCGCCCTGCATCAACGCGTTGGCGCCGGTCGACTGGTCCGGCATTACGCGCAGCGTGAGCTGATCGATCTTGACGTCCTTGCCGCCGGCCAGGAAGTCCGGTCCTTCCTTGCGCGGCACGTAGGCAGGGTTGCGCTCCAGCACCATGGCGTTTCCCGGTCGCCACTGGTCCTTCAGGAAGCGGAACGGGCCCGAGCCGATCGGGTCGCCGATGCGCTGGTCGGCCGGCGTGGCAGCGAGCTTGGCCGGCATCATCACCGGCAGCGGCGCGTTGGGCTTTCCCAGCACCTCGAGCAACAACGGAAACGGCTGCTTAAGCACCAGCTTGAAGGTCCGGGCGTCGGTTGCCACGATCTGGTCCGTGTCGGCCATCAGCATCTTGCCCAGAGGATCGCGCACCGACCATCGCTTGAGCGAGGCCACGCAATCCTCGGCCATGACCGGGCTGCCGTCGTGCCACTTCAGGCCGTCGCGCAAGGTGAAGGTCCAGGACAGCTTGTCCGGGCTGCTGTCATAGCCATCGACCATCTGCGGCTTCATCTCGCCCTTCTCGTTCATGGCGAACAGCATGTCGAAGACATGCAGGCCGAAGGTGCGTGTGATCGTGGCGGTGATGACGTGCGGATCGAGGATCGTCACCTCCGATTCCAGCACCACCGTCATCGACTTCGCGGCCCGCGCCTCGCGCGGCCTGATCAATGACGTCATCGCCACCGCCGCGCCGCCCACCATGGCCGCCCGACGCCCGAATCTGCCTGCGCTCATCCACACCCCCCTGATCAGCTGCTGGCAGCGTAGCGCGATTCTGCTAAGAAAAACGGGCCGTTGGACGGCCCGTTTCCGCTGTTCGAGTGGTGGCTGATCAGGGCGTTAGCACGCGGCAGAGCACACGATCGACGAAGATATCCGTTCGCGGACCATACGCCGCGAACGCCAGCCGCTGTCCCGGGCCGGCCGTCGGAACGACGATGCGGGTCTCCTGCACCGGCCTGCTGCCGTTGGTGAAGGTGCAACCGATCTGCACGTTGACGTCGCTGCCGCTGTTGTTGCTGAGATAGAGCGGCGCGACCCAGCGATCCGCGGGAAGCGCCTGCAGAGTCGGGCTTTCCAGCGAGACCAAGGGCACGGTCGGCCCGGCCGTGATGGGCACGGTACCCATGACCGTGGCGTTCGGCCGCTGGACGATGACGCCCGTCGCCGTGGCGATCTGGGAATTCGGATCGAACGCCTTGTCGGCCGGCGTGCTGGGCTCGTTCGATGGACGACGCTGGTTGTCCTTGCTGACGTTGTCCGGCGTCCAGATCGTGCCCGTCTTTTCATCGCGGAACTGCGCCTGCCCGAAAGCCGATGCCGTCACCGCGACTGCCGCGATGCCGAATACCAGCGTCGCGGTCATGTTGCTTAATACCCTCATGATCCCCGTCTCCCGATCACATATCTCGATATCGCTTCTGCTCCCACGTGCCGACCTGGGATTCGGCCTCTTCGCGCGTGATGCCGTAGCGTGTCTGGACCTTGCCGACGAGTTGGTCGCGACGCCCCTCGATCTCGAGGAGGTCATCGTCAGTGAGTTTGCCCCATTGTTCCTTCACCGCGCCCTTGGTCTGGTTCCAGCTTCCCTTGAACTTCTCCCAGATCGTCTTGGCGTCGGTTCCACTGGCTTGACCGGTCGACTGTGTCGTCGACTGGGCATCGGCGATGGTCGGCAGCACCCCCAGGGTGAGCGCCGCGCAAGCGGCGAGAACGGCGATCGGACGCATCGTAACTCCTCTTGATTGGCGCGACACGCGCGCGCGTCCTCATCAACGGAGCCCGGGGCGGCGAGGTTCCCGCAATGACCGATTCGCGACCGTCTAGGGGCGCGTCACGACCACAACGACTTCAAGAAAAGAGCCAGCGGAACGACGATGAGAATGGCTGCATAGAGATCCATCAACTCACCCTCGAAAAGGCCCCTCGCGGACGACTCCGGTGTCGCCCGCCCCGACTTGGTCAAATCCACGATCCGCATGGCGTCACCCTCACCTTGCGCTGCAGAGCTGCCATATCAACGCCACCAAACCGAACCGGTTGCAGGGCGTACGAAGCTAGTTTCGGAAAACCCAATCCGAGGTTTGCATCATGAAGGCACCGCCATCCGGGCCGCGTGGTCGAGCGCCTGCTGCAGATCCACCGAGGAATAGGGCTTGGAGATGAACTGCAGACCTTCCGCCTGCATGCCGGCAGCCTGCGCGCTGGACCGTCCGTAACCGCTGGCAATGACCACAGGCAAGCGGGGAAACCGCCGGCGGGCCTCGCTTGCCAGCTCCTCGCCGCTCATCCCGGGCAGGCCGACATCGGTCAAAAGAAGGTCGAACGCGCCGCCGCGCGTCAAAAGCTCAAGCGCCTGCTCGCCGCTGCCGACGCCCGATACGAAGCAGCCGAGCTGCTCGAGCATGTCGGTGGTCGACATGCGCAGGACGACCTCGTCCTCGACCAGCAGCACGCGCCGCGGCCGGCCTGCCACCTCAGCCGCCACCGCCGCAGCTTCAGTCGGCCGTTCCGGCGACGGCGGAGGTGTCGGCCGGCGCGCCGCCAGGACGCTGCGCAGTCGGGCCATCAGCTCCTCGCCGCGATAGGGCTTGGTGATGATGGGATACTCCGGCCTGTCCATTGCCGGGATCAGGTCGCGCGCATAACCGGACGTCAGCAGCACGGCAATGTCGGGCCGCAGCCGCTGCGCCACAGCCGCCAACTCGATGGCCGAAATCGAACCGGGCATGACGACATCGGTGAACAGCATGTCGAAAGCCGAGTCCTTTTCGAGGATCGCCGCAGCGACGTCTGGATTCTCTGCGGAAACCACACGATAACCCCAGCCGGACAACAGGGCGACCACGGCGCGCCTGACCTCGTCGTTATCCTCTACCACCAGTACGCGCTCGCTGCCGCTCTCGACGCCGCCGGTATCGTTCGGAAGGTCGAGGACCGGGTCCATGGTGCGCGGCAGGTAGAGCTTGACGCTGGTGCCCTGCCCAATCGCGCTGTCGATGCGGATGTGTCCGTTCGACTGACGCACGAAGCCGTAAACCATGCTGAGGCCAAGCCCCGTGCCCTTGCCGTCGCGCTTGGTCGTGAAGAACGGATCGAACGCCTGTGCCGCCACTTCGGGCGGCATGCCGGTGCCGGTGTCGTTCACCGCGACCAGTACATAGGGGCCCGGCGTGACGTCGGGGTGCAGCGCCGCGTAGCGTCGATCGAGCGTGGCGTTCGACACTTCGACGGTCACCGTTCCACCGTCGGGCATGGCATCGCGCGCGTTGATCGCCAGGTTGAGGATGGCATTCTCGAGCTGGCCGGGGTCGATCTTGGCGTTCCAGGGCTCGGCGGCGATCTCGAGCGCGATAGTGATGCGCTCGCCGAGCGAATGGCGCAGCAGGTCGGCAAGGTCGCGTACCAGACGGGCGACGTTGGTCGGCTGCGGCGCGAGCGGCTGGCGCCGCGCGAAGGCCAGCAGCTGCTGGGTGAGTCTTGCCCCCCTGTCCGCCGCCGCGCCCGCGGCGCTCAGCCGAGCAAGTGCGGCCTGATCGTTCGGCACTGCGCTCTTCACGAGATCGAGATTGGCTTGGATGACCTGAAGGATGTTGTTGAAGTCGTGCGCCATGCCGCCGGTGAGCTGACCCGTCGCCTCCATCTTCTGCCCCTGGCGCAGCGCCGTCTCGTCGCGCAGCTTCTCGGTGATGTCGACGCAGCGAACCACCGAGCCGCCTCCCGACATCTCGCCGCGCGAGACCTCGTAGTCGCGCCCATCATGGCTCGCGCGCGCCGTCGCCAGGCGATCCGACGCTTCGGCGTCGAGTTTCAGCGGCTCGAGCAGCGCACGCATGGCGGGCGACCGCTCGGACAGAAGCTGCTCGCGCGTCAGCGTCGGCTGTTTCACGGGATCCCAGCCCGACAGGCGCAGGAAGGCCTCGTTCCAGGCCACGACCTTGCCTTCGGCGTCGATCACGAAGATGGGGTCCTGCAGGCTCTCGAGGGTGGACTGCAGCAGGTGCGAGCGGTCGGCCAGCGCGATCTGCGCATTCTCCAGGCGCTTGGCGCCGCGGATGACGATGTACATGCCGATAAACAGGCAGAGGAAGGCGCCGGCCAGCAGCAGGAGGCCGGCAATGTCGGACTGCTCCTGCTCCGAGCGCAGCAGGGCCAGGCGCCGGGCCAGCAGAAGCCGCTGGCCCTCGATGAATGCTTCGGAAATCTGGCGGATCTGGTCACTGGTGATTTTGCCCGACCCGGTGCGCTCCTGGGCAAGAGCATAGTCGCGGCCGAAGAGCTGGTAGGCGCTGATGGTGCTGTTGATCTGCTCGAGCTTCTCGTTGGCCGCCGCTCGGAACTCGCGCACCTGCCGGATCGTGTCGGGATCGCCGGCGGCCGCGGTCTCGAGCTGCCGCAAGCCGGTCTCGATACGAAGGCGCGCGCGCTCGTAGGGCTCGAGGTCGCTCGCTTGACCGCTCAGCAGATAGGCTCGCTGGCCGATCTCGCTGTCCTGCAAGGCGATCACGGTCTGGCGCATCAATGACAGGATCTCGTAGCTGCCGACCACCAGGCGCTGTTGGCGTGCCGCGGAGTTCGAGTGGGTGATGGCGAGCAGGGCGGCCGTGCCGATCAGGACCGCGATCGTCAGGCCGACGATCACGCCCGTCGAGCGCGCCGTGCCGGCCATGCTACGCACCCGCTTCCTCGTCCTGCGGCATGGGGAAGGTGACCGCCACTCGCATTCCTCCGCCCTCTCGCGCCGATATCTGTGCCTCGCCACCGAGCTGCATGGCAAGGCCCCGGATCAGGGTAAGGCCGAAGCCGCCGCGCCCGCCGGTGCCGAGCGATCCGTCGGGCCCGTCGCCATTGTCTTCTATGGTGAGTTCGACCGTACCCGCCTTGTCGGCCGCCTCGATGCGGATCTCGGGTACTGAGACATTGTCGAAGTTTCGGTTGAGCGCGCTGCTCACGGCCTCGGTGACGATCAGGCCGATGGGAATGGCGATGTCGGGACCGACCGCCATGATCGGTGCGCGGATCTGATAGCGCGGCTGCGGCCGGTCGGGGTTTCGGCGCCCGACCGAGATCTGCCGCACCAGGTCGCTGATGAACTGCTGGAAGTCGACCAGCGCCCAGCTCGACCGCTCGTAGAGATGGCGGTGGAGGATGGAAAGCGTGAGCACGCGGTTCTGGGCGTCGCCGAAGAAGCGGCGGATACGCGGCGAGCGAATCTCCCCGGCCTGCAGATTCAGGAGGCTCGAGATCATCTGCAGGTTGTTCTTCACCCGGTGATGGATCTCGCGGAGCATGTGATCGCGCTGCTCCAGGCCGGCCCTGAGTTCGGCCTCGCGACTGGCGATCGCGGCAGCCATTGCGCGCACGCCCTCACCGACCGATGACAGTTCCGGCCCCCACCGGCGCTTGGGCTCCAGCTTCATGTCGTCGCCGCGCGCCACACGGTCGGCAAAATCCCGGATGTAGCGCAACGGCTGCACGCACCAGCGATCGGCACCTAGCCAGACCGCCAGCAGGGCTGCACCCAGCGCGAGCACGACCAGCGCAAACCCTCCCCAGTCGGCGAGCAATGTGGGAAATCCCTGCCCGACCGGTGCCGCCGCGACCACGAAGATCGAGGTCTCGGCGAGCGGCAGCAGGCGGAACTCGTAGAGCTGGCCCTCCTGGCCGTAGTCGAGAAATGTCTTCTGGCCGCCGACGATCGCAGCGGCAAGCCGTACGGCAACAGGCAGGATCTGAGCCGCTTCTGGGCTTCCGGCAAGCGAGAGGCCGCGCCGATCGACCAGCGACACGGTGATCCAGTGGGGCGTGGCCGCCAGCGTCACGAGATCGGCGACAGACCGCAGCGATATGTCGACGACGCACATGCCTCGAAACTCATTGTGCCGCATGATCGGCAGGGCTGCCGGGATCACCGCGGTGGGCGTAAGCCGGCTGGCGAGCTGCGCTCCCACGGTGAACCTGCGGGTCTCTTGCACCATCCGGAAGACCTCGCGGTCCGCGAAGCCCATGCCGATGGCAGCCGGTGTGCTCGAACAGCGGCCCGTGCCCCCGGCATCGGTGACGGTGATGGCGGAATACTCGTTGGGAAACCGTTGCAGCACCTGCCCGAGATATGACTCGCATCGGTTGATATCGGCCGGGGTCGCGTCGGTGGTGGCGCTCAGCCGGACGGCGTCCTCGTCGCATATTGCCACCAGCAGGCGGCGCGTGGCTTCGAGCAGCTCGCGCTGGCGGGTGACCACCAGCTCGGCAGCTGCGGTCAACATTTCAGTGCGGCGAAGCTCGGTCGCACGCTGTTCGCGTACGGCGTAGCAAGCCGCCAAGGCGAGCACCGGCAGAAGTGCGATGGTGACGACCACGACCAGCCTCGTGCGCAGCGACCAACCGGCCAGCATGGCGCCGCTCCGGTCTTAGATTGCGACGGTATCGAGCGCCTGGGCGATCGCCGCGCGAAGAAGATCGGGGTCGAACGGCTTTGAAATGACGAAGGCCGGCTCGACCTGCTTGCCGGTCAGCAGCCGCTCTGGGTATCCGGTGACGAAGATCACCGGCACATTCATCGAGCGCATGATCTGGTTGACCGCGGCAATCCCGCTGTCGCCCCCTCGCAACTGGATGTCGGCCAGCACGAGATGCGGCGAATGTTGCTTGGCGAGCTCGACGGCGGTCTTCTCGGTGGCGGCGATTCCGACTACCTGATGGCCGGCATTGCGCACGATATCGGCGACGTCGAGCGCGATCACCGCCTCGTCCTCGATGACCAGCACGCGCACTGCGGCGACCCGCTGAAGCTCCCGGCGCGCCTCATCCAGGCTACGCTCGGCCGCCTCGGTATCGATGCCGAGGATCTTGGCAGCATCGGCCACGGTGAAGCCCTCGAGCACGGTGAGCAGCAGCACCTGACGCTGCAAAGGCGCCATGTCGGTGAGCGATTCTTTCAGCCGCCCGCTCACGCTGTTTTCGGTGCTCGCCACATCCAGGCCTCCGAAAGGCTGTTGCAGGCGATGGAACAGCGTGAAGACGCCGAGCTTGGTGTCTTCCGTCTTGGCGACAAGATCGGGCTGCTCCATGACGACTTCGGCGCATAGCCGCACCCACTCGTCGCCGCGCTTCTGGGAACCGGTAACGGCTCGCGCGTAGCGCCTCAGGAAGGGCAGCGCCCTGCTGATCGCTTCGGACATCTTGTTGGTGGCTGGTACCTCTGCCACGATTCTCTCCCTCGTTTCGCGGGGACGAGCGACGGCCGGCCCGCTCGCGGGC